>NZ_BAAANS010000027.1:0-120733 GCF_039529925.1 Kitasatospora saccharophila
GGCGCAACCGGGCCCGGGCCGCCTCCCGGCCGGCACCCCCGGGGCGATCACCCGGGTGCCGCGCACCGCGCGCGGGCAGGCCGGACGCCTCGCGCTCTCCCCCGCCGCCACCCGGCTTCGCCACCTACGGGGCCTCCCGCCGCCACTGGGACGCCCCCGGCGGGTCGCCGGGGCGCGGGCCGCCGCCACGCCGTGCCGCCGCGGGCTCACGGATCGTGACGAATGCTGCCGAACTCTGCCATACCCAGGGAATCGCGCCGCTATCCCGGCATACGGGTCGTCTGTCCGATTGGCGTACAGAACGGGCGTTCCGGCGTGCGGGGGACGGCGCGGGGCGGCAGTCCGCGGGGGATCGCGGGAGGCCGCCGGGGCCGTTCGGGGCTAGGGCAGGAGGCCGTCGCGGTGCAGGTCGTCGAAGAGGACCTGGTCGACCGGGGGGACGCGGTCGCGGTCGGCGTAGGAGAACCAGTCGACCTCCTCGATCTCGCTGCTGGCGGCGAGGGTGCCGGTGTACTCGGCGGCGTAGCAGGCCATCCGGACGGTGGTGCCGGGGGCCTGGGCGTGCGCCTCGGCGTGGTAGGTGCCGACGTGGGTGACGGTGTCGGGGCGGATGGCGACGGTGAGTTCCTCGGCGACCTCGCGGACCAGGGTCTGCAGGTCGGTCTCGGCGCCCTCGCGCTTGCCGCCGGGGATGTAGAACACGTCCTTGCCCCGGGGGCGGGCGCACAGGATCCTGCCGCCCTCCAGCCGGACCCACGCCACCGTGTCGATCAGCTCTGCCATCGCCGTCCTCGTGCTCGTCGTGCCTCGCGGCCGACCCTACGTCAGGGGCGGGGCGGCCCGGCGGCGGTCGCCAGCTCCCGGTTCCCGTACTCGGGGCGGCCGGTGACCTCGGGGCCGAACCAGGGCGGCGGGACGAACGCGGCGGCCCGGCCGGGGTCGGCGAACTCGACCTCGGCGGTGCGCAGTCCGGCCAGCCGGCCGCGGTAGGTGTCGACCACGGCCTCGTGCGGGCCGAGCGGGACGGTGCGGCGGGTCTTGTCGATCCGGGCGTGCTCGGTGGCGGGCCACAGGGCGGCGAACTGCCCGGCGTCCAACGGGGTCTCCCACTCGCCGCGGACCAGCCCGGTGCCGCGCTTGACGGTCAGCGTGCACGCCCCGTCCCGCCGCCTGATCCGGGCCTCGGCGCCGCCGGGGTCGGTCACCAGGTAGCCCTGGCGGATTTCGGATTCCGGCCCGTCGGGGACGGGCGCGCCGTCCGGGACGAGGAACTTGCGCTCGATCTCGACGCCCACCGGGCCTCCTCCGCATCCGTGCCGTCGGTCCGGGCCGCCGGGTCGGGCCGTCCGTCCGTCCGTCCGGACGGCGGCGGCCGTGCCGGGGGCCACGGTACGCGGGCGGGGGCGGGCGGCGGGGGATCAGGCGGGCTCGGCGGGTCCGGCGGGGTCCTCGGGCTCGACCCAGTAGAGCTGCTTGTGCCCGCGGGCCTCGAACTCGGCGGCCAGCGCCTCGGCTTCGGCCCGGTCGAGGCCGCGGGCGAGCAGGAAGCGGTTGCCGTTGTCGTCCTGGCGCATCACCCGGTGGGCGGCGGGACGCTGCTCGCGGTCCATGTCCACACGGTAGCGGTCCGACCCGGTGGGGGGCGGGTCGGACCGCCCGTCCGACCACCAGGCTGGACGGTGCGTGCTACCGGGCGGTACGCGTCCGGTCAACATCTCGTTAATCCGGGGGCGTGCCCAACTAGCTTACGCGAACCAGCAGTTCGCCGTGCAGCACGGCGAACCAGGCATCCGGGTCGGCCCCCCAGCGGGCCCAGCCGGCGGCGATCCGCTCCAGATCGGCGGGGGTGGCCAGGCCCTCGGCCCGGGCGGTCTCGGCCAGCTTGGTGCGGGTGGTGCGCTCGGCCCAGCTCTCCGACCACCAGCCGCGCTCGGCGTCGGTGGCGAAGGTCCAACTGCTGGACGAGGGAAGCAGGTTGGTGCCCGTGGCGTCGGCCAGCCCGGCCGCCCGGGCCCAGGCCAGCAGGCGGCGGCCCGCGTCGGGTTCGCCGCCGTTGGCCCGGGCGACCTGCCGGTACAGGCCCAACCACTCGTCCAGCTCGGGCAGTTCGGGGTACCAGGTCATCGCGGCGTAGTCCGAGTCGCGGACCGCGATCACCCCGCCGGGGGCGGCGACCCGGCGCATCTCGCGCAGCGCGGCGACCGGGTCGGGCAGGTGCTGCAGCACCTGGTGGGCGTGCACCACGTCGAACGAGGCGTCGGCGTAGGGCAGTCGGTAGACGTCGGCGACCTCGTAGGACAGGTTGGCCAGCCCGCGTTCGGCGGCCAGCGCGGACGCCTCGGCCAGCACCCCGGCGACCGGCTCGATGCCGACCACCCGGCCGTCGGGCCCGACCAGTTCGGCCAGGTCGGCGGTGATCGTGCCGGGGCCGCAGCCGACGTCCAACACCCGCTGGCCGGGGCGCAGTTCGGACAGCAGGTAGGCGGCGGAGTTGGCGGCGGTGCGGCTGCGGTGCGAGCGCAGGACGGCGTTGTGGTGGCCGTGGGTGTAGGCGGGCATGGCGGGACTCCCTCTCCCTCGAAGGCGGCTCCTCGTGGCTCCTCCAGCATAGGAAAGTGTTCCACTGTTCGGACAAACTTGTCTCACATCGCAAGACTGATGCGCGATCACCTCGCCACCGGCACCCGGGGGGAGCAGAATCGTCCGCATGGGAAAGACCTATGAGCGCATCGACGCCAGGCTGCGCGCGTTCATCGAGAAGCAGCCCGTCTACTTCGTCGGCACCGCCCCGCTGGCCGCCGACGGACTCCTCAACCTGTCGCCCAAGGGCCGCGCCGGGACCCTCGTCGTGATCGACGAACTGACCGTCGCCTACCTGGACTTCGGCGGCTCGCACGCCGAGACCATCGCCCACCTGCGGGAGAACGGCCGGATCATCCTGATGTGGTGCGCCTTCGAGGGCCCGCCCGCCGTGCTGCGGGTGCACGGGCACGGCGAGCCGGTGTTCCGCGACGACCCGCGGTTCGCCGAGCTGCTCGCCCACTTCGACCCGGCCGCGGACGGCACCGCGCTGCGCGCGATCATCCTGGTCCGGGCCGAACGGGTCAGCGACTCCTGCGGGTTCGCCGTCCCGTTCATGGACTACAAGGAGGACCGGACGCTGCTCGCCGACTTCTTCGACCGCAAGGGCGAGGACCGGTTCAGCGAGTACTGCGAGGGCAAGGAGAACGTCGCCGTCAGCATCAACGGGCTGCCCGCCCTGCCGCTGCCGGTGCCGCCCCGGCCGTCCTGAGCCGCCCGGGCGGCCGCGGCCGTTGACGTGGGGACCCGGCGTACGGTGGAAACCCCCGCCGCCCGCCGAAGCTGGAGCCCCGCCGTGCCCCGCCCCCACGTCCTGCTGAGCGCCGCGGTGTCGCTCGACGGCCACCTCGACGACGCCTCGCCCGAGCGGCTGCTGCTCTCCAACGCCGAGGACTTCGACCGGGTCGACGCGCTGCGCGCCGACAGCGACGCGATCCTGGTCGGCGGCGGGACGCTGCGCGCCGACAACCCCCGGCTGCTGGTCGACTCGGCCGAACGGCGGGCCGGACGGGTGGCTGCCGGACGCCCCGCGTACCCGCTGAAGGTCACCCTGAGCGCGAGCGGCCGACTGGACCCGGGGCTGAAGTTCTGGCACACCGGCGGCGCCAAGGTCGTCTACACCACCGACACCACCGCCCCCGCGCTGCGCGCCGCGCTGGCCGGGGCCCCCGGCACCGAGGTGGTCGCACTGGGCGCGGAGGTGCCGCTGGGCGCGGTGCTGGACGACCTGGGCGCGCGCGGGGTGGACCGGCTGATGGTCGAGGGCGGCGGCGGCGTGCACACCCGCTTCCTGGCCGAGGGCCTGGCCGACGAACTGCAGCTGGCCGTCGCCCCGCTGCTGGTCGGCCAGGCCGACGCGCCCCGCTTCCTCTCCCCCGCCGCGTACCCCGGCGGCCCGGCCCGGCGGATGCGGCTGCTGGAGGCACGTACGGTGGGGGACGTCGTCCTGCTGCGGTACGCCCCGAAGGAGTCCCCCGATGAGCACCCGTGAGCGCGAGCGCGATCTGCGGTGGCTGCGCCGCGCGATCGAGCTGTCCCGGCACTGCCCGCCGTCCACGACCGCCTTCTCGGTCGGCGCGGTGGTCGTCGGTGCGGACGGCGAGGTGCTGGCCGAGGGGTACAGCCGCGAGGTGGACGCCGTGAACCACGCCGAGGAGGCCGCGCTCGGCAAGCTGCCGGCCGGTGATTCGCGGCTGCGCACCGCCACCGTCTACTCGACCCTGGAGCCGTGCGGGCAGCGCGCCTCCCGCCCGCACCCCTGCGCCGAACTGGTCATCGCGGCCGGGGTGCCGCGGGTGGTGGTGGCCTGGCGGGAGCCCGCGCTGTTCGTCGAGACCTGCCGAGGCACCGCGCTGCTGGAGGCCGCGGGCGTCGAGGTGGTGGAACTGCCGGAGCTCGCCGCGGAGGCCCGGGCGGTCAACGCGCACCTGGTGGACTGAGCGGCCCCGACCCCGGCCCCGGCCGTGGGCTGCGCGGCTCGGCCGGCGGGACGGGCGACCCCCGGTGGGCTGGGCGGCTGCGGTGGGTTGGGCGGCTGCGGCGCCGGAGGTTTTGTACGCTTGAGGAACAAACACCCGTACGAGGACTCCCGAGGAGCCCCGATGCCCGTCCTCACCCCGCCGGTCCGAGCCGTCCTGCTCGACATGGACGGCACCCTGGTCAACTCCGACGCCGTGGTCGAGCGCTGCTGGCGCCGCTGGGCCGAGCGCAACGGCCTGGACGGTGACGAGGTGATGCGGGTCGCGCACGGGCGGCAGGGCCACCTGACCATGGGCCTGCTGCTGCCCGACCGCCCGGTGGAGCAGAACCTCGCCGAGAACGCGGTGATGCTCGACGAGGAGTCCTCCGACACCGACGGCGTGGTCGCAGTCCCGGGCGCGGCACGGCTGGTGGCCTCGCTGGCCGGGTTGCCGCACGCCCTGGTGACCTCCGCCGACGACCGGCTCACCCGGGTCCGGATGGCCGCCGCCGGCGTTCCGCTGCCGCCGCTGATGATCACCGCCGAGCAGGTCGGCGCCAGCAAGCCCGACCCGGAGGGCTTCCTCAAGGCCGCCGCCCAACTGGGCGTCGCCCCCACCGAGTGCCTGGTCCTGGAGGACTCCGAGGCGGGCATCGCCGCCGCCCGGGCCGCCGGCATGCCGGTGCTCGGCATCGGCCCGCGCGCCGCCGTCCACCACCCCGACCACCACGTGAACGATCTCTCCGGCGTCTTCGTCAGCCGCGCCGAGGACGGCGCCCTGGTCGTCCAACTCCCTTGATCTGAAGATCAGTTCACGCTGACTTCGGCCCTCGGTCGACGCCCTCCAGCAGCGCCGCCGCCACCCGCTCGCACTCCTCCGGGTGCTCGCCCAGCCAGCGGCCGAGCAGGTGGTCGGCGCCCGGCAGGGTCAGCCTGGCGTACGCCGCCGCCGGACGGGTGCGCAGGGCGGCGTCCAGCGCCTCCGTCACCCCGGCCGGGATCACGCCGTCCGCCGCCGGCAGCACCAGCACCGCCCGGCCGCCGAAGGCCGCCAGCGTCTCGAAGGCCGTACTGCTGCGCCAACTCCCCTCCTGGCGCAGGCGGTTGGTGAACTCCTGCTTGGCGAAAGGGAGTTCGCTGACCTCACGGGCGTAGGCGGCGGGTGCACAGAGGGCCACCGACTCGGTGCGGACCGCGAGTTCGGGCATCCGCAGCAGATCGGCGACGGTCTGGCCGCTCATCGAGAAGCCGACCAGCAGCAGCGGCCCGGTCGGGGCGCAGCGGTCCAGCACCGCCCGGGCCTGCCGGGCCCGGCGGGCCAGCGAGAGCTCCCCGAGGGCCCCGCTGCTCGCGCCGTGCCCGGCGAAGTCGAACACCACCGCGCGGCACCCGGCGGCCGCCAGCTCCCTTGCCAACGGCAGGCAGCGGTGCCGGTCCCCGCTGCCCGCGCCGTGCATCAGCAGCGCCGTGAGCGGTCGGGCGGGGGCCGACGCCGTCGGGGCGTCCGGCTCGACCACGGTGCAGGCCAGGCGTTCGCCGTCCGCCTCGACGGTCGACTCGACGAAGTCCATGCGGGTGCTCCCTGGCGGTCGGCGGTCGGTCGGTGGAACGCAGGCGATCAGCGGGACGGCCGGACGCCCGCGCGGGCGCCCCCGTCGTCCCGTCGTCCCGTCGTCCCGTCGTCCGCCCAGGGTGTCACGCCCCGCCGACGGCGGGTTCGCGGTGCGCGGCGGCCCCGGTGCCGGGCAGTGCCGCGGCGGGCAGCAGGCCGAGGGCGGCGAGCGCGGCCAGCACGGGCAGGGCGCCGTGCGCGCCCGCTCCCGCGGCGGCCGCGATGCCCAGGGTCGGACCGGTGTTCATCGCGGTCTGCTTCAGGCCGCCGACCGTGCCCGCGTACCCGGCCGGGGCGTCGCCCACCACGGTGCCGGTCGCCGTCACCATCACCGCCGCGAAACCCGTCCCCAGCAGCGCCGCCGCCACCGCCGTGACGGGCACCGACCCGCCCCCGCCGCCCGGGCCGGCCAGCCCCGCGATGCCCGCGACCAGCAGCACCACCCCCGCCAGCGCCGTCCGCCGGGGCCCCTGGACGCGCAGCGCCCGCTCGGCCGCCGGGGCGCCCAGCACCATCAGCGCGGTCAGCGGCAGCATCCGCAGCGCCGCCCCCGACGGGCTCACGTGCAGGGCGTCCTGGAGCCGGAAGGTGGTGCTGAACAGGGTGCCGAACAGCCCCGCCGAGGCCGTCAGCAGCAGGACCAGCGAGGCCGCCACCGGCCGGGACGCCGCCACCGGACGCGGCACCACCGGGTTCGCGGCCCGCCGCTCGTGCGCCACCAGCACCGCGAACAGCCCCGTGGTGCCCGCCAGTTCGGCCGACGTCCCGCCCCAGCCGCGCTCCGGCACCCGGGACAGCGCGTGCACCAGGACCGCCAGGGCCGCCGCCAGCAGGGCCGCGCCCGCCAGATCGAGCCGCTGCCCGTCCGCGCCCGGCCGCCCGGGGTACCCGGGGCGCAGGGCGAGCGTCATGGCGGCGATCAGGACGGCCGCCGGAACGTTGATCCAGAACACCGCACGCCAGCCGAACGCGTCCACCAGCAGCCCGCCGAGCAGCGGGCCCGCGCCCGCCGCGACCGCGATCGCCCCCGTCCGGACCGCGATCGCCCGGCCGAGCCGCTCCGGCGGGCAGCACAGCCGCAGCAGCGCGAGCGTGCCGGGCTGCAGCAGCGCGCCGAACACGCCCTGGACGACCCGCAGGCCGACCACCCAGCCGAGGGTCGGGGCGAGCGCGATGCCCGCCGAGGCCGCGCCGAAGCCCAGCACGCCCGCCAGCAGCGTCCGGCGGTGGCCGTACCGGTCACCGAGCCGCCCGGCGAGCACCAGCAGGGCCGCGACGGCGACCAGGTAGCCGGTGCTCGTCCACTGCAACTGACCGGTGGTGGAGTCGAGTTCGCGCTGCATGCCGGGCTGCGCCATCAGCAGCACCGTGCCGTCCAGGGCCACCAGCATGGCGGCCCCGGCGCTCACCGGCAGCGCGAGGCGGCTCGCGCCGCGGCCTGCTCCACGGCCCACCGCGCGGCTCACTGCTCGGGCCCGAGGTGCGACGTCAGCACCGCCGCCAGCAACTCTTCCTCGCGGCCCTCCCCCAGCACCAGCCCCGTGCTCCCCCACCCCTGCAACTGCGCCATCCCGTGCAGGTTCGCCCACAGCGCGGCCGTCGCCACCGGCGCCCGCTCCGCGTCGCCCGTGCACTCCCCCACCAGCCGCGCCAGTTCCCCGAACAGCGGCACCGTCGCCTCCCGCAACCGGGGCCCGGCCGGCTCCGCCCCGTCGCCGTCCAGCAGGTCGTGCCGGAACATCAGCTCGAACATCCCGCGCCGCTCGGCGGCGTACCCCAGGTACACCCGGGCCAGCCCGGCCACCCGCGCCCGCGGGTCCGGCTCGCGCACCGCCGCGAACCGCCCCGCCAACTCCTCGAACCCCCGCCGCGCCACCGCCGACAACAACTCCCGGTGCGTCGCGAAGTACCGCCGCGGCGCCCCGTGCGACACCCCGGCCCGCCGCGCGGTCTCCCGCAGCCCAACCGCCCCCGACCCCTCCGCCAGCACCAACTCGACCCCGGCGTCCACCAGGCGCTCCCGCAGGGGACGCTCCGCTCCACTCTCCATAGACACTGTCTACCAGTCATGAGCAGACAGTGTCTACCAGCTACTCTGAGGGCATGACCTCACTGCCCGACTGGATGCGCCCGCCGCGCGCGGAAGGCTGGTTCGCGGAGGATCTCGACCGCCTGCCCGAGGCGCCGCGACACACGGAACTGATCGACGGAGCGCTCGTCTTCATGATGTCCCCGCAGCGGTCGTGGCACAGCCGTGTCGTCACCGCACTCACCAACGCCCTCGATGCCCAGGCACCTGTCGGCATCGAGGTCGAACGCGAGATGACCATCCGCTTGGACTCCCGGACCCGGCCCGAGCCCGACCTCCTGGTCGTCACCGTGCCGTTCGATCCGGACCGCACCTGGCACGATCCGGAGAACGTCCTGCTCGTCGTGGAGGTCGTCTCACCCGAATCCGCCCACCGCGACCGCACGATGAAGTTCCGCAAGTACGCGGAAGCCGGCATCCCTCACTACTGGCTGATCGAGGACGAGGCCGGGGCCGCCGTGGCACACGTCTACGAACTCGACGTACCCACCCGCAGCTACGTCCCGGCCGGCATCTTCCGAGGTGGCCTCTCCCGCCCCACGCCGTTCCCCGTCGCGATCGACCTCAGCCGACTCGTTCCCCGTACGGGCGGAGCACCGTGAGTCCGTCCTCCGGGGCGGCGGCCATCGTGAAGTCGAAGCGGTCGAGCTCCAGGCAGAGCCGCACGTCGTCCTCGTGGACGCCCTCGCGGATGCCCCCGGCCAGTTCCGCGGCGGCGGTGGAGTCGGCGGCGCGGCGGAGGTAGGGGGCGGGGTCCGGGGCGGGGCCGGTGGCGCGTTGGGCGATGTACTGGGCGCAGGCGAGGTCCTCCTCGGCGCGGCCCTCCTCGCCGGTGACCACGAAGGTGACGTCGGGGCGGCCGCGCAGGGCGCGGGCGGTGGCGCCGGCCACCGCGAAGCTCGCGCAGAGCACCAGCTCGGCGCCCCGGACGGCGAGCGCGCCGACCGTTCCGGCGGTGGTCTTCTGCACGACGGTGCGGCCCGCGAGGTCGGTGCCGCGGATCCGGCCGGGCGAGTTGACGGCGTCGAAGCCGGGCGCGGGCGCCCCGTCCTTGAGCGCCACCCAGTGCGGGTGACGCCCCTTCAACTCCAGCGCCGCGTCGAGCGATTCGGCGAGCACGATCCGTTCGGCCCCCTGCCCGAAGGCCCAGGCGGCGGTGGTGAAGGCGCGCATCACGTCGATGACGACGGCGACGGACGGGGTGGCGGTGAGTTCGCCGATGGCGAGGAAGCGGGTCTCCATGCCCGCCATGATCACCCGGGCCGGCCCGCCCGGTCCCGGGGTTTTCCGCGTCCGGACGCGGCGAAGGGGCCGGCCCGGCGGGGGCGGCCCCTTCGGGGTGCGGCGGGTCAGACGTTGAAGCGGAACTCGACGACGTCGCCGTCCTGCATGACGTAGTCCTTGCCCTCGATGCGGGCCTTGCCCTTGGCGCGGGCCTCGGTGAGGGAGCCGGCGGCGACGAGGTCGTCGAAGGAGGTGACCTCGGCCTTGATGAAGCCCTTCTGGAAGTCGGTGTGGATGACACCGGCGGCCTCGGGGGCGGTGGCGCCCTGCTTGATGGTCCAGGCGCGGGTTTCCTTGGGGCCGGCGGTGAGGTAGGTCTGCAGGCCGAGGGTGGCGAAGCCGACCCGGGCGAGGGTGGCGAGGCCGGGCTCGTCCTGGCCCATGGACTGGAGGAGTTCGAGGGCCTCGTCGTCGTCGAGTTCGATCAGCTCGGACTCGATCTTGGCGTTGAGGAAGATGGCCTCGGCGGGGGCGACCAGGGCGCGCTGGGCGTTCTTGAAGTCCTCGTCGGAGAGGGCGTCCTCGTCGACGTTGAAGACGTAGAGGAACGGCTTCGAGGTCATCAGGTGCAGGTCGCGGACGGCGGTGGTGTCGAAGCCGGCCTCGAAGAGGGTCTTGCCGGTCTCCAGGACGGCCTGGGCGGCCTCGGCGGCGGCGAGCACCGGCGCGGTGTCCTTCTTGAGCCGGGCTTCCTTCTGGAGCCGGGGCAGCGCCTTCTCGATGGTCTGCAGGTCGGCGAGGATCAGCTCGGTGTGGATGGTCTCGATGTCGTCCTTGGGCGAGACCTTGCCGTCGACGTGGACCACGTCGGGGTCGGTGAAGGCCCGGACCACCTGGCAGATCGCGTTGGCCTCGCGGATGTTGGCGAGGAACTTGTTGCCCAGGCCCTCGCCCTCGCTGGCGCCGCGGACGATGCCGGCGATGTCGACGAAGTCGACGGTGGCTGGGAGGACGCGCTGCGAGCCGAAGATCTCGGCGAGCTTCTCCAGCCGCGGGTCGGGGACGCCGACGACGCCGACGTTCGGCTCGATGGTGGCGAACGGGTAGTTGGCCGCCAGCACGTCGTTCTTGGTCAGGGCGTTGAACAGGGTCGACTTGCCGACGTTCGGCAGGCCGACGATTCCGATCGTGAGCGACATGGAGAGTGGTGTCCCGGGGCTTGGAGGGCGTCGAGGTGGCCCGGTGCGGGCCGATCCCCCAGTCTACGGGGCGCGCGGGGGCGGGTCCCCGGCGCGGTGGGCACCCGGGAGCACGACGGGGGCGCGCACCGGCCGGACACGGACAATTGGCCGGGGGCCATTACACACGGTGCCGATGATCAGACCGTACGTTGGTCGGGTGGAGCAGAGCATCCGTACCCAGCCGCCAGGGCCGAGAAGGCGACCGCCCGGGCGCGGCGCCGGCGAGGCCGCCGTTCCGGGGCAGAGCGGGCCCCCCGAGTCGCGGTTGCGGTCGGCGTCCGGCGCCCGGACCGGTCCGCAGGTGTTGAAGCGCGCGGTGCAGCGGCTGCTGGCGGCCCGGCAGCGGCGCGGCGGGAGCGGGCGGCCGGCCCGGCTGACGGCGGTGGGCACCGGGGTCGCGGCGGCGGCGGGTTCGCTGGCGTTCGCCGGGGTGGACCGGCTGCTGTTCGGCGGGCTCGGGGTGCTGTTCGGGCTCGGCTATCTGGTGGTGTGCTTCCAGCTGGCCGTGCGGGTGCGGTACTCGGACCTCCCGGCGGCGCCGATCTGCGGGCCGATCGCCTTCGCGGCGGCGCTGGTGCTGCTGCAGCCGGGCCCCGGGCAGGGCGTCACCGGCGAGGTGGTGGCGCTGGCCGGCGGGCTGGCGCTGCGGGCGGGCTGGCTGTTCGCCGGCACCGCCCTGGCGGCCGCGATCGTCACCGCGCGTTACGTGGCCCAGCGCCGGCGGCGCCGGGCCCGGTAGGCCCGCGTCCCGGCCGGAACGCGTCCCGGCCGGAACGCGCACCGGCCGGGACGCGCGCCGGCCGGTCAGTCGCCGACCGGTGGCTGGGCGGCGGGCACGGTGGGCCGCTTGGCGGCCGCCATCGCCGCGCCGACGATGCCCGCGTCGTTGCGCAGTTCGGCCGGGACGACCTCGGCGCGGCGGTCCTTGAGCAGCGGCAGGAACTTCTCGTGCTTGCGGCTGACGCCGCCGCCGATGATGACCAGCTGCGGGGAGAACAGCATCTCGACCAGGTCGAGGTACTCGTCGACCCGCTCGGCCCACTGCGGCCAGCTGAGGTCGTGGCGCTCCTTGGCGGCGGAGGAGGCGCGCCGTTCGGCGTCCTTGCCGCGCAGTTCGAGGTGGCCGAGCTCGGTGTTGGGGACGAGGACGCCGTCGGAGAACAGGGCGCTGCCGATGCCGGTGCCGAAGGTGAGCAGCAGGACGACGCCGGGTCGGCCGTGCCCGGCGCCGTGGGTGACCTCGGCGATGCCGGCCGCGTCGGCGTCGTTGACCACGGTGGCGGGCAGGCCGAGGGCCGCGCTGAACCGGGCCTCGGCGTCCAGGCCGACCCAGCCCTTGTCGACGTTGGCGGCGGTCCTGGTGTGCCCGTCGACGACGACGCCGGGGAAGGTCAGGCCGACCGGCCCGCGGTGGTCGAAGTACCGGACGACCTCGCAGACCGCGTCGATCACCGCGTCCGGTTCCGAGGGGTGCGGGGTGAGCACCTTGTGGCGCTCCCGGGCGAGCACGCCCTTGTCCAGGTCGACCGGTGCGCCCTTGATGCCCGAGCCGCCGATGTCCACGCCGAAGACCGTCGTCACTGCCGTCGCCTCCCGTACCGCCGGGGGCGTCCGCTGCCCGCCGGCCCTCGCACCAACGTACGGGGGGACGGGGACCGCCGCAGCCCGTTCGGACGGACGGTGCCCGGTCCCGGTGGACGGGACCGGGCACCCGGAGGGGCTCGCGGGTGCGGGTCAGACCTTGCCGGCGGCTTCGGCGCGCAGGTCGCGGCGGAGCTCCTTGGGGAGCGAGAAGGTGAGGTGCTCCTCGGCGGTCTTGACGATCCGGACGTCCTCGAAGCCGTGCCCGGCGAGCAGTTCGAGCACGCCGTCGACCAGGATCTCCGGCACCGAGGCGCCGCTGGTCAGGCCGACCGTGGTGACGCCCTCCAGCCAGGCCGGGTCGATCTCGTCGGCGAAGTCGACCAGGTGGGCGGCCTTGGCGCCGTACTCCAGGCCGACCTCGACCAGCCGGACCGAGTTGGAGGAGTTCTTGGAGCCGACCACGATCAGCAGGTCGGCCTCGGGGGCGAGCTGCTTGACCGCGACCTGGCGGTTCTGGGTGGCGTAGCAGATGTCGTCGCTGGGCGGGGAGACCAGCAGCGGGAAGCGCTGCTTGAGGGCGCCGACGGTCTCCATGGTCTCGTCCACCGAGAGGGTGGTCTGGGAGAGCCAGACCAGCTTGGACTCGTCGCGCACCTTCACGTTCGCGACGTCCTCGGCGCCGTCCACCAGGTGGATCCGCTCGGGGGCCTCGCCCATGGTGCCGACGACCTCCTCGTGGCCCTCGTGGCCGATCAGCAGGATGTCGTAGTCCTCGTCGGCGAACCGGCGGGCCTCCTTGTGCACCTTGGTGACCAGCGGGCAGGTGGCGTCGATGGTGGCGAGCTTGCCGGCCTCGGCCTCGTCGTGCACGGACGGGGCGACGCCGTGCGCCGAGAAGACCACGATCGAGCCCTCGGGCACCTCCTCCGTCTCGTCGACGAAGACCGCGCCCCGCTTCTCCAGGGTCTGCACGACGTACTTGTTGTGGACGATCTGCTTGCGGACGTAGATCGGCGCCCCGTACTGCTCCAGGGCCTTCTCCACGGCGATCACGGCGCGGTCGACGCCCGCGCAGTAGCCCCGGGGGGCGGCGAGCAGGACACGGCGCTGAGCGGTGGTCGACATGGCTCCATCGTACGGGCGAGTCCCGCGGGCCCGGACGCGCGTCGCCGCCGCCCGGGCGGGTGCGGGCCGGTGGAATGGCGAGGGTGAGCACACAGGCGAGCACGGCTGAGCTGCGGCGCACCCTCGGGGTGCGGGATCTGATGGTGTACGGGCTGCTGTTCATCGCCCCGATGGCGCCGGTCGGCGTGTTCGGCGTGCTGGACGCGAAGAGCCACGGCGCGGTGGCGGCGGTGTACCTGGTGGCGACGGTGGCGATGGGGTTCACCGCGCTGTCGTACGCCGAGATGGTGCGGGCGGTGCCGCGGGCCGGGTCGGTGTTCGCGTACGCGCGGGCCGGGCTGGGCGAGGGGCCGGGGTTCGTCGCCGGGTGGATGGCGATGCTCGACTACCTGCTGATCCCGGCGGTGGCGTACCTGTTCTCCGGGATCGCGCTGAACTCGCTGGTGCCGGACGTCTCGCGCTGGGTGTGGACGGTGCTGGCGGTGCTGGTCACCACCGCGCTGAACCTGGCCGGGGTGCGGACGGCCGCGGTGGTGGGGTTCGCGGTGCTGGCGATGGAGGTCGTGGTGCTGGCGGTGTTCGTGGTCGCCGCGGTGGTGGTGCTGGTCCGGGACGGGGCGGCGCGCGACTGGGGCTCCCCGTTCGGGGGAGTCGGCGCGTTCTCGTTGACGGCGGTGCTGTCGGCGGTGTCGGTGGCGGTGCTCTCCTACCTCGGCTTCGACGCGATCGCCTCGTTCGTCGAGGAGGCGGTCGGCGCGTCCGCGGCGGTGGCCCGGGCGGTGCTGTGGTGCCTGGCGCTGGCCGGCCTGCTGTTCGTCGCGCAGACCTACCTGGCGGCGGTGCTGGAACCGACCTCCCCGCAGCAGTTGGCCGCCGACCCGGAGGCCCAGGGCTCCGCCTTCTACGACACCGTGGAAGCCTCGATCGGGCACTGGATGCACGTGCTGATCGCCGCCTCCAAGGCGATCGGGGCGGCGTTCGCGGCGCTGGCCGGGCAGGCCGCCGCCGGGCGGCTGGTGTTCGCGATGGGGCGGGAGGGGCGGCTGCCGCGGGCGCTGGGCGTCGTCGAGGAGCGGACGGCGGTGCCCCGGCGGGCACTGCTGACCGCGGCGGTGATCACCCTGGTGGCGGCGGTCTGGGCGGCCAGCCGGGACGACGGCCTGGACCAGCTCACCTCGGTGGTCAACGTCGGCGCGCTCACCGCGTTCGTGCTGCTGCACGCCTCGGTGGTGGGCTGGTACGTGGTGCGCGGCGGCTCCCGCGACTGGCTGCGGCACGGGGTGGTGCCGCTGCTGGGCGTCGCGGTGCTGGTCGCGGTGCTGGTGGAGGCCTCGCACACCGCGCAGGTGGTGGGGGCGGTATGGCTGGGGGTGGGGCTGGTGGTGCTGTTCGCGCAGCGCGGACGGGGGCGCGGGGCGTGAAACCGCACCCCCGGTCTGTCTCGCTCTGGGGCTAGCCTCGGGGGATGGCCAATGCGAGCAGTCCGGAAGCGCCCCTGCCGGTGGGGAAGGTGTCGGCGTTGATCGGGGGGTGGGTCGATCGGCTGGGCGAGGTGTGGGTGGAGGGGCAGATCGCGCAGTTGAACCGGCGGCCGGGGGCGGGGATGGTGTTCCTGACGCTGCGTGACCCGGAGCGGGACGTCTCGTTGACGGTGACCTGTTTCCGGCAGGTGTTCGAGCAGGTCGCGGACGCGGTGCAGGAGGGGGCCCGGGTGATCGTCCGGGCGAAGCCGGAGTGGTACGCGGCGCGCGGCACGCTGTCGCTCCGGGCGTCCGAGCTGCGGCTGGTCGGGCTGGGCGAACTGCTGGCCAGGCTGGAGCAGTTGAAGCGTCGGCTGTTCGCCGAGGGCCTGTTCGAGGACGCCCGGAAGAAGCGGCTGCCGTTCCTGCCGGGCTGCGTGGGCCTGGTGACCGGCCGCGGTTCGGCGGCCGAGCGGGACGTGCTGGAGAACGCCCGGCGGCGCTGGCCCGCGGTGCGCTTCGAGGTGCGCAACGTGCCGGTGCAGGGCCCGCAGGCGGTGGGGCAGGTGTGCGCGGCGGTGCGGGAGCTGGACGCGCTGCCGGAGGTCGAGGTGATCGTGGTGGCCCGCGGCGGCGGCAGCGTGGAGGACCTGCTGCCGTTCTCCGACGAGGAGTTGGTGCGGACGGTCGCGGCGGCCCGGACGCCGGTGGTGAGCGCGATCGGGCACGAGCCGGACCAGCCGCTGCTCGACTTCGTCGCGGACTTCCGGGCGTCCACGCCGACCGACGCGGCGAAGCGGGTGGTGCCGGACGTGGGCGAGGAGCTGACCCGGGTCCGGCAGTTGCGGGACCAGGCGCGGCGGACCGTGCTGCACCGGGTGGAGCGGGAGTCGGCGGGCCTGGCGGCGGTGCGCAGCCGTCCGGCGCTGGCGGCGCCGGGCGAGGCGGTGGCGGCCCGCGGCGCCGAGGTGGAGGCGCTGCTGGAGCGGGCCCGGCGGGTGCTCGGGCACCGGCTGGACCACGCGCAGACCGACCTGGGGCACGCGCTGGCCCGGGTGGAGGCGCTGTCGCCGCTGGCCACCCTGCGGCGCGGGTACGCGGTGCTGCAGAAGGCGGACGGCACGGTGCTGACCGACCCGGGGGAGGTCGCGGACGGGGAGGCGCTGCGGGCCCGGGTGGCGGGCGGGTCGTTCGGGGTGCGGGCCGAGACCGGGGGCCCGAGCGGGGACTGACCGTCCGTCGACAATCCGGTACCGGCTCGCGGAATTGCCCGCGAGCCCCCTCCGCCCGGGAATTCACCGGAATTCACGTTGCTTTCCCGTGAACTGCTTGCACCGGGTCGGACCGGGTCATAGTGTGACGGGCCTTCCCTTTTCCGGCACTTTCCGGAGGTTTTGGCATGGACGTCACCCCGTCGGGCAGACCGGCGGTGACGCCCGCGCTGATCGAGGCCGCCAAGTCCGGGAACCGCGACGCCTGGGCGGACATCTACCGGTGCTACCACGGCGCGCTGCTGGCGTTCCTGCTGCGCCGCACCGGCAGCCGGCCGCTGGCCGAGGACCTGGCCCAGGACACTTTCGTCCGCGCGATGGCGGGAATTCGCGGTTTCCACTGGACCGGCACGGATCTCGGCGCGTGGATGTTCACCATCGCCCGCAATGTGCTGCTGGACCACGAGAAACGCCGTTCCACCCGCCGGGAGTCGGCGGTGGCGGCGGTCGCCGACCACGATTCGGGGGTGCGGGTGGAGGAATCGGTGATCGCGGCGGCCGAGGCGGAGCGGGTGGGCGCGGCGCTGTCGGTGCTGAACGAGCGCCAGCGGTCGGTGCTGCGGCTGCGGTACTGGGACGGGCTGAGCTCGGTGGAGATCGCCGACCGGATCGGGCTGCGGGTGGGCGCGGTGAAGACGCTGACGTACCGGGCCCGGCTGAACCTGCGGCGCACGCTGGCGCAGGACGCGCCGCCGGTCCGGCGGGCGGCGCGGGCTGCGGGGGCGGCGGGGGCGGCCCGGGCCGCGGGTCAGCCGGCGGGCGGGCGCTGCCGGGAGAGCGGCGTGGAGTGCCCCCGGAAGCCGAGGCTGCGGTAGAGCGCCTGGCCGTCCTCGGTGGCGTGCAGGTCGACCCGGGTGGCGCCGCGCGCGTCGAACCAGCCGAGCAGGGCCGCCAGGCAGGCCCGGGCGTGGCCGTGGCCGCGCCGCTCGGGGCGGGTGCAGACGTTGAAGACGAAGCCGAACAGGCCGTCGGGGTGGCCGGGGGCGGGCAGCCGCTGCTCCAGGGTGCCGACGGCGCAGCTGAGCAGCCGCCCGGGCCGCTCCGGGTCGTCGACCACGTACGCCTGCAACCGGCGCTCCGGCTCGGCGAGTCGGCGCACCAGCAGGTCGGCGGCGGGGCGCCGCCAGGAGCCGGCGCGGGCCTCCCCGTGCATGGCCTCGAACATCAGCGAGCGGAGTTCCACCAGCTCCTCCGCGTCCGCGGGGACGGCCGGGCGGGCGGTGGTCGCGGGTCGTGGGGTGCTCATGGACCGCAGGGTAGGGCGCGGCCCGGGGCGGGGCGCAACGGGTTTGTCGGGGCCGGCGCCTACCCTGGCGGCATGGCAGATCAGCAGGGGCAGCACGGGGCGGGCCCGCGGGAGTCGCTCGGCTACGAGCAGGCGCGGGACGAACTGCTGCAGGTGGTGCGGCAGTTGGAGACCGGCGGGACGACGCTGGAGGAGTCGCTGGCGCTCTGGGAGCGCGGCGAGGAGCTGGCGAAGGTCTGCCAGCGCTGGCTGGACGGCGCCCGGGCCCGGCTGGACGCGGCGATGGCGGCCGAGGAGCCCGTCGAGGAGTGACCCGGGCGGCTGTTGTGATGTACATCACGCAGCGTCAGGGAATGGTTTAAGTTTCACCGAAGTTGGACCAGGTCGTGCGGCCCCCGCCGCCGAACCGACCCCGGTCCCCAGCTTTGAGGTAGGACACAGACCATGACCCTGGCACTCGACGCCGCCGCCCAGGACCTGCTCTTCCGTGAGGCCCGCACCGCCAACACCTTCTCGGACGAGCCCGTCAGCGACGAGCAGGTCCAGGCGATCTACGACCTGGTGAAGTTCGGCCCGACCGCCTTCAACCAGCAGCCGCTGCGCATCGTCCTGGTCCGTTCCGAGGAGGGCCGCGCCCGCCTCGTGCAGCACATGGCCGACGGCAACAAGGCCAAGACCTCCGGCGCCCCGCTGGTCGCCATCCTGGCCGCCGACAACGAGTTCCACGAGGAGCTCCCCACCCAGCTGCCGCACTTCCCGCAGGCGAAGGACATGTTCTTCTCCGAGCGCCCGGTCCGCGAGGCCTCCGCCACCCTGAACGGCGCCCTGCAGGCCGCCTACTTCATCATCGGCGTCCGCGCCGCCGGCCTGGCCGCCGGCCCGATGACCGGCTACGACGCCGAGGGCATCAACAAGGAGTTCTTCGGCAACGGCGAGCACTCGGTGCTGGCCGTGGTCAACATCGGCAAGCCGGGCGAGGACGCCTGGTTCCCGCGCAGCCCGCGCCTGGCCTACGACGAGGTCGTCACCACCGTCTGATCCCCGGACGCCCCGCGTGAGCGCGAAGGCCCCCGCCGTTCCCGGCGGGGCCCTTCTCCGTGCGTCGGCGCGCGCCGCGCCGGGGCCGTTCCAGGGGCCCGCTCCAGGGGCCTACTTCAGGCTCTCGGCGAGCTGCGCGAGCTCCTCGTACGAGGCGGTGCCGGTGAGCACCGTGGTGCCCCCGTCGCCCGCCGGGCGGACCAGCGCCCGGTAGTGGTCGCCCTGCACCCGCTGCCACTCCTGGCCGGCCACCGTCGCGGTGCCGTCCGGCTTCCCGCCCGGGACGTTGCGCCGCACCACGTCCTCGGACTTGCCGTCGGCCTGCTCGACCGCCGCGTACTGGCCGGAGGCGGTGTTCAGGCCCAGGTGCCAGGCGGCGCGGCTGTCGTCGTTCTTGCCGTAGGTCACCGAGGTGGCCGTCCAGCCCGCCGGGAGCGGCTCGGGCCCGAGCAGCGGGTACGGCGCGGCCCGCTTCGCCGAGGCGAGCTCGACCTGGTACGGCACCGCGTGCACGCCGCCCTTGCCGTCCGCGCTGGGGATCGAGAAGTACGCGACCACCACCACGACGCCGACCGCCGCCATCGACAGGACCATGTCCCGTACCGTCTGACGGCCCCTCTTGCTGCTGTTGCCTGCCACCCGCCCATGGTAGGCGGCGCTTACGCGGGCGCCGCGCACCGGTGTGCCGGTCGGTGCCGGTAAGGGGCGGGCGAGGCGGGCGCCACAGACACCCGTTCCACCTGCCGATACGATCGCAGCACCCTCAACGCAGCACCGGTGACGCAGCGCGTCCCGGCGCTGTCTGGCCGTCGCGTACAGAGAGGTAACGACGATGACCACGCAGTACCCGCACCACCTCCCCTCCGCTCTGGAGGTCGCTCCGGAAGCGCCCGACCGCAACCTCGCCCTCGAACTGGTCCGGGTCACCGAGGCCGCCGCGATGGCGGCCGGCCGCTGGGTCGGCCGGGGCGACAAGAACGGCGCCGACGGCGCGGCCGTGAAGGCGATGCGCACCCTCGTCTCCACCGTCTCGATGAACGGCATCGTCGTCATCGGCGAGGGCGAGAAGGACGAGGCCCCGATGCTCTACAACGGCGAGCGGGTCGGTGACGGCACCGGCGCCGAGTGCGACGTCGCCGTCGACCCGGTGGACGGCACCACCCTGACCGCCAAGGGCATGAACAACGCCGTCGCGGTGCTCGCGGTCGCCGACCGCGGCACCATGTTCGACCCCAGCGCGGTCTTCTACATGGACAAGCTGGTCTGCGGCCCCGAGGCCGCCGACTACGTCGACATCACCGCCCCGCCCGCGGTCAACATCCGCCGGGTCGCCAAGGCGAAGGGCTCCGCGGTCGAGGACGTCACCGTCGTCGTGCTGGACCGGCCCCGGCACGAGGACCTGGTCCGGGAGATCCGCGAGGCCGGCGCCCGGATCAAGTTCATCTCGGACGGCGACGTGGCCGGCGCGATCATGGCCGCCCGCGAGGAGACCGGCGTCGACCTGCTGATGGGCGTCGGCGGCACCCCCGAGGGCATCATCGCCGCCTGCGCGATGAAGTGCATGGGCGGCGTCATCCAGGGCCGGCTGTGGCCCAAGGACGCGGCGGAGCGGCAGAAGGCGCTGGACGCCGGGCACGACCTGGACCGCGTCCTGACCACGGACGACCTGGTCAGCGGCGAGAACGTGTTCTTCGTCGCGACCGGCATCACCGACGGCGAACTGCTGCGCGGCGTGCACTACCGCCAGGAGACCGCCACCACCTCGTCGCTGGTCATGCGCTCCAAGAGCGGGACGATCCGGCGGATCGACTCCACGCACAAGCTCGCCAAGCTGCGGGCGTACAGCGCGATCGACTTCGACCGGGCGAACTAGCCCGCGACCGGGGGCGCAAGGAACTGCGCGCGGCGAGAGGAGCACGTCAGCGTGGTCGCGGGACAGTGCGAGCTCTCGTCCTGCTTCGCGATCTGGCTGTGCGTGCTCGGTTGGCCGCGCAGTTCCTCGCGCCCCCGTCGGTGCGCTTCCCGCTTTCGTGCGCTCGCGGGCTTTCAGCCGGCTATGCGGGCCGGGACGCGGATCTCGGCTTCCCGGCGGCGGCGGCGGGCGAGGACGACGCGGCGTTCGGCGGCGGTGAGGCCGCCCCAGACGCCGTAGGGCTCGGGCTGGGCGAGGGCGTGCTCGCGACATTCGAGCAGGACCGGGCAGCGGGCGCAGACGCGCTTGGCCTGTTCCTCGCGGGCGAGGCGGGCGGCCGTCGGCTCCTTGGAGGGGGCGAAGAACAGCCCGGCCTCGTCGCTGCGGCAGGCGGCCGAGGTGTGCCAGGGGTTGTCGTCCACGTCCGGCTGGGCCGCCGGGCGGCGGGCGGCGGTGGCGCTGGACTCGATCGGATGCAGCACGGTAACTCCTGACCAGGCTCAAGGCTCGGGGACGTCGGTCGCCTCCTGCCCGACTGCCCCGTGCTCCCCCGCCGTGGCACCGTCGCCGACCCGAGGGGTCACAGCCGTTCAGGAACGATGTGCGATTGGAACTACCCCACCGATCCGGGATTCATGCACACCGCACGCAACCGGCCACACCCTGCACTCGGGGCAATGACGAGTGCCGCACGGCGAGTTGACGCCTCGTCCGCAACCGCGCAGGTCAGCCGTCGAGCTGCCGGCGGACCCACTCCTTGAGCTTCTTGCCGCGCCGCGGCTTGGCCTCGACGCCGCCGAACACCGCGGCGCCCTTGACCCGGACCACCGGGGCGTACGGGTCGGCGGAGGTCTGCTCGCGCACCTCGAAGCCGCCGAACACGCCCGCGCCGCCGCCGTGCAGGCTGACGTTCTCCGGGACGCGGATCTCGACGCCGCCGAACACCGAGACCACCTCGATGACCACCTCGGGGGACTCGAAGACCGCGTCGGTGAGGTCGATCTCGATGCCGCCGAACACGGCGACCGCCTTGAGGTGCGAGCCGACCCGCCAGCGGCCCTTGCGGGCGGCGCCGCCGAACACCGCGACCATGGTGGGCGCCTCGGCCCGGGCCGGGGGCAGCGAGGGCTGCGCGGCGGGGGCCGGGGCCGCCAGCGGGGCCTTGGTGAGGTTGTGCCGGATCGGCCCGGGGTGACTGGGCAGGTCGCGGGTGAGGGGCTCCAACTCGCCGAAGGTGCGGGCGCCGTAGGCCGCCTCGATGCGTTCGGCGTGCTCGTCGGCGGTGAGCCGGCCCTCGGCGTACGCGTCGCGGAGCAGGTCGGCGACGCGCTCGCGGTCGGCGTCGGCGGCCTTCAACTCGGCCGCCAGGTCGGTGCCGGGGGCCTGGGCGGGGGCCGGTGCGGGCTCGTTCTTCGGCAGCTGGGCGGGCAGCGCGCCCTGCGGGTCCTGCTCGGGAGAGTTGTCCACGTCACAAGTCTAGTGAGCCCGCCCCCGCTCCGAACGCCGGTTCGAGGCAATGGGCGTGACCCCGGTCACGCAGGAGGACCTGGGCTCGGTGGCCGCGGCGGGTGCGCCTAACCTGGAGGGTGCCTCGTCGACGAAGCCGAAAGAACCGAAGGATCACCCCATGGCCCCAGAGTTCGCCTACCGCGACCTGCTCCCGCTCGGCACGGACAGCACTCCGTACCGCAAGCTCACCTCCGAGGGGGTCTCGACCTTCGAGGCCGGCGGTCGCACCTTCCTGCAGGTCGAACCGGAGGCGCTGCGGCTGCTGACGGCCGAGGCGATGCACGACATCTCGCACTACCTGCGCCCGGCGCACCTGGCGCAGCTGCGCCGGATCCTGGACGACCCGGAGGCCAGCCCGAACGACCGGTTCGTGGCGCTGGACCTGCTGAAGAACGTCAACATCTCGGCCGGCGGCATCCTGCCGATGTGCCAGGACACCGGCACCGCGATCGTGATGGGCAAGCGCGGCCAGCACGTGCTGACCTCCGGCGAGGACGAGTCGGCGATCGCCCGCGGCGTGTTCGACGCGTACACCAAGCTGAACCTGCGCTACTCCCAGATGGCCCCGGTGACCATGTGGGACGAGAAGAACACCGGCAACAACCTGCCGGCCCAGATCGAGCTGTACGCCACCGACGGGGACGCCTACAAGTTCCTGTTCATGGCGAAGGGCGGCGGCTCCGCCAACAAGTCGTACCTGTACCAGGAGACCAAGGCGATCCTCAACGAGGCGTCGATGCTCAACTTCCTGGAGCAGAAGATCCGTTCGCTGGGCACCGCGGCCTGCCCGCCGTACCACCTGGCGATCGTGGTCGGCGGCACCAGCGCCGAGTTCGCCCTGAAGACCGCCAAGTACGCCTCCGCGCACTACCTGGACAACCTGCCCACCGGCGGCGACGCGAGGACCGGGCACGGCTTCCGCGACCTGGAGCTGGAGCAGAAGGTCTTCGAGCTGACCCAGAAGATCGGCATCGGCGCCCAGTTCGGCGGCAAGTACTTCTGCCACGACGTGCGCGTCATCCGGCTGCCGCGGCACGGCGCCTCGCTGCCGGTCGCGATGGCGGTGTCCTGCTCGGCGGACCGCCAGGCGCTCGGCAAGATCACCGCCGAGGGCGTGTTCCTGGAGCAGCTGGAGACCGACCCGGCGAAGTACCTGCCGGAGACCACCGACGAGCACCTGAACGACGACGTGGTGCGGATCGACCTGAACCGCCCGATGTCCGAGGTCCGCGCCGAGCTGTCCAAGTACCCGGTGAAGACCCGGCTCTCGCTGACCGGCACGCTGGTGGTGGCCCGCGACATCGCGCACGCCAAGATCAAGGAGCGCCTCGACGCCGGCCAGGGCATGCCGCAGTACCTGAAGGACCACCCGGTGTACTACGCGGGCCCGGCGAAGACCCCCGAGGGCTTCGCGTCCGGCTCGTTCGGCCCGACCACGGCCGGCCGGATGGACTCCTACGTCGACCAGTTCCAGGCGGCGGGCGGCTCGATGGTGATGCTGGCCAAGGGCAACCGCTCCAAGCAGGTCACCAAGGCGTGCAACGAGCACGGCGGCTTCTACCTGGGCTCGATCGGCGGCCCGGCGGCCCGGCTCGCGCAGGACTGCATCAAGAAGGTCGAGGTGCTGGAGTACCCCGAGCTCGGCATGGAGGCGGTCTGGCGGATCGAGGTCGAGGACTTCCCGGCGTTCATCGTGGTGGACGACAAGGGCAACGACTTCTTCGCCGAGGTCACCGACGGCCCGCTGATCACCAGCCTGCGGGTGCGCTCGGCGCAGTAGCGGCGGCGGCGCGTGGGAACGGGACGAGCCCCGGCCGGTGAGGGTCGGGGCTCGTTCTGGTCGCGCGGGGGCGGTTCACGGGCAGTTGAGGACGGTGCCGAGCGGCTCGAAGGTCTCGTCGTCACCGGGCTCGATCTTCTCGACGGCGGGCGCGGTGGGCTGTCCCGCGGCCAGCACGTCGAGGGCGTGCTCGATCGCGTTCGGGTCGGCGGCTTCGGCGGTGTGCTCGACCGGGGCCGCGGCCGGCTCGGCCTCGGGAACGGCGGTGGTGGTCTCGTCGGCCATGGGGCGGGCCGCCTTTCAGCTGAGAGGGTTCGATCACCCGGGCGACTGTCGTCGGGCGCGCGGACAGTATCGTAGGGACCGCTAAATGTCTTATAAACGTCGCACCGCGCATCCACTTGGTGGACGTTTGCGCGCTTCCTCATAAGCTGTCGCCCCCACACGACCGGGGGCTGTGCGGGGGAAGAGACGGTTCATCGGCCACAGGGGAGGACATGGAGCATCAGGACACGCGCTCCGCCGAGGCGTTGCGTTTCCAAGTGCTCGGGCCTGTCCAGGCTTGGCGCGGCGGTGTGCCGCTGGCGCTCGGCTCACCGCAGCAACAGGCCGTCCTGGTCGCCCTGTTGCTCAGCGAGGGCCGCCCGGTGACCACCGACGACCTGGTGGACGGCATCTGGGGGGAGCGCACCCCGCCGCAGGCGGTGGCCGCGCTGCGCACCTACGTCTCCCGGCTGCGCTCGGTGCTGGAGCCCAACCGCGCCGCCCGCAAGCCCTCCGAGGTCCTGGTCTCGATGACCGACGGCTACGCGCTGCGGATCCCGGCCGACGCCCTGGACGCGACGGTCTTCGAGCAGCGGGTCGCCGAGGCGTCCGCCGCCCGGACCGACGGCGGCCTGCGCCCCGCCCACGACACCCTGGTCGCCGCGCTCGACCTGTGGCGCGGCCGTCCGCTGCCCGGCGTGCCCGGGCCGTACGCCGAGACCCAGCGCGGCCGACTGGCCGAGCGGCAGCTCGCGGTGGCCGAGGAGCGCTGCGCGCTGGCCCTGGAGATCGGCCTGCACGCGGACGTGGTGGCCGAGTTGAACTCGCTGTCCGCCGCGCACCCGCTGCGCGAACGGCTGCGCGAGCTGCTGATGCTGGCGCTGTACCGCAGCGGTCGGCAGGCCGAGTCGCTGGGCGTGTACGCGGACACCCGCAAGCTGCTGATCGACGAGCTGGGCGTGGAGCCGGGCGGCGGGCTGTCCGCGATGCACGCCCGGATCCTGGCCGGCGACCCGGAGCTGCTGGCGCCCTCGGCCGCCCCGCCGAAGGCCGCCGAGGAACCGGCCGCCTTCGTTCCGCCCGCCCAACTCCCCGCCGACGTCTCGGACTTCAGCGGTCGCAGCAAGATGGTGGGTGAACTCCGGGACGTGCTGAGGGCGGGTTCCGGCCAAGCCGTCGTGGTGACCTCGCTGGCCGGCATCGGCGGCGTCGGCAAGACCACCCTCGCGGTGCACGTGGCGCACTCGCTGCGGCCGGACTTCCCGGACGGGCAGCTGTACGTGGACCTGCGCGGCGCGGGCGCCTCCCCCGCCGACCCGGCCGTGGTGCTCGGCGACTTCCTGCACGCGCTCGGCTCCTCCGACACCCCCGACTCGCTGGACCAGCGCGCCGCGCTGTACCGCTCGCTGCTGGCCGACAAGCGGATGCTGATCCTGCTCGACAACGCCCGCGACGCCGGGCAGTTGCGCCCGCTGATCCCCGGCGTCTCCGGCAACGCGGTGATGGTGACCAGCCGCTCCCGGCTGGCCGAACTGCCCGGCGCGCACCTGGTCGACATCGAGGAGCTGACCCCGGACGAGGCGCTCGCGCTGTTCTCGGCGATCGTCGGCGCCGAGCGGGTCGGCGCCGAGCCGGAGGCCGCGCTGCAGGTGGTGACCTCCTGCGGGTTCCTGCCGCTGGCGGTCCGGATCGCCGCCGCCCGGCTGGCCAGCCGGCCGCGCTGGAGCGTCTCCGACCTGGCCCGGCGGTTAGCGGACCAGCGCAACCGGCTCCAGGAGCTCCAGCTCGGCAACCTCGCCGTGGAGACCACCCTGGGGCTCGGTTACGCCCAGCTCCGGCCGGAGGAGGCCAGGGCGTTCCGGCTGCTCGCCCTGGTCGACTCCCCCGACCTGCCGCTGTCGGCCGTCGCCGCGCTGCTCGGCGCCCCCGAGCAGGAGGCCGAGGACCTGGCGGAGGCCCTGGTCGAGGCCAACATGCTGGAGTGCTTCACCCCCGGCCGCTACCGCTACCACGACCTGCTGCGCCTGTACGCGCAGCGGCAGAACGCCAAACTGGGGGACGTCGAGCAGCAGCAGGCGGCACTGCTGCGGCTGCTGGACCTGCTGCACGCCACCATGCACAACGCCCGGCAGGTGATCGAGCCGGACGACCTGGCCATCGAGCCGCTGCACCGGGCCGATTCGAGCGGCCAGTCGTTCGTCGACGACCACGCGGCCCGCAACTGGCTCCGGACCGAGATCGGCGTCCTGCTGGGTGCCGTCGAGGCCGCCGCCGACGCCCCGCTCGACCTGTTGCAACCCACCGTGGACATCCTGCAGAACCTGACGTTCGTGAGCGAGGACCCGACGCTCGCCCCGCGGTTCCTCACCATGCTCCGAGCCGCCGCGGTGAGCCCGGTGGCCCTGCGGGCCCCGGAGACCCTGGCCTGTGTGCACCACGCGCTCGGCCAGATCCACCGGACCGCCTCCGAGCTCGCCGCGTCCGAGGAGTCGTTGGCCCTCAGCCTGGCCCTGCAACCCGTCGATCGGGCCACCGTGCTCCGGTTGACCACCGCCAACGGCCTGGCCATCACGCTCACCCTGGCCGGCCGGCCCGCCGAGGCCCTGTCCTTCTACCAGCAGGCGCAGGAGGCGGCCCGGCACTTCGACTCCCCGATCAGCGAGGCCCGCCTGCTGGGCAACATGGCCCGCGCCTACGTCGGCCTGGACCGGCACGCCGAGGCCGTGGAAGCCGCCCGCGCGGCGGTGGCGGCGGCCCGGGCGTCCGGGAACGTGCCGTGCCTGGCGGACACGCTCTACCAGTTGGGCGTGGTGCTGCGCGCGACCGGTTCGCCCGGCGAGGCGGCGGTGCACCTGCGGGAGGCGCACCAGCTGTACCGGCAGCAGCAGCACCCGATCTGGGAGGGCTACTCGCTGGCCCGGTTGGCGGCCTGCCTGCTCGCGGACGGTCAGTTCGCGGCGGCGGCGGAGGCGGCCGAGGAGTCGTTGTCGATCGCCCGGGAGATCGAGGCCGCGTACTGCCAGGGCATGGCGAACGCGGCGCTGGGCGAGGCGCTCCTGGAGCTGGGACAGCCCTCGCGCGGGCTGGCCTGTCTCCAGGAGGCGCTCACGGTGTTCACCCGGCTCGGTGTGCCCGAGGCCCGGCCGGTGCAGGACCTCATCGCTTCTCGGCACACCGAGCCTTCCCCTCCCCCTGTTCCCCCCGTCGCGCCGTAGGCTTCCGTTCCCCCCGCGGTACCCCCCTGGTCCCCCCGGCCGGAAGCCTTCCCCCGGGAGCGTCGGCGTCCCCGCAGCCCCCCGGCTGCGGGAACACCTTGACGCTTCCCCGGCGCTGAGAGGACTCTGACATCCGGCGATTGACGTTCGATAAACGCCTGCGGCCAGGACGTCGACCGGGTACGGGAGGGCGCGTCGGCACAGGTCGCGGGCCCGGCGCGGTCGCGCCGTGCGGCGCGCGGGGCCGCGGCGCGCTCCGTCGCGGGCCCCGGTGTGCTTCCGCCGGCGGGCGATAAGCGCCCAACGGCGCACGAGTTGGCCGGAAACGGACTCCACGGTGCGGTGATCGCGTTTATCCTCGAAGGCCAGGGTCGGGAGTGGAGCGCGGGCCACGACGGGCAGGGCAGGACGCACGCGGGAGAGGTGCCCAGATCATCGTGACGGACGAACAGCACACTGCCTCCGCCGACGCCGGCCGGGCGTCCGCGGCGGCTGCGCGCCGGGCCGAACGGGCCCGCCAGGCCGCCGTGTTCGACGCGATCGGGGGCCGCTACCAGGAGGTGTTTCCGGCCAGGGCCGGGCAGCTCGCGTGCGGTGATTGGCTGCTGGCCGAACTCCCCGCCGGCGCCCGGGTGCTGGACGTGGGCTGCGGGGCCGGCGAGCCGACCGCCCGCCAACTGGCCGACGGCGGGCTGCGGGTGACCGGCGTCGACCTGTCGGAGGGCATGCTGGCGCAGGCCCGGGCGGCCGTCCCGGCGGCCGCGTTCCACCGGATGGACGTCCTCGACCTCGGTCTGGAGAGCGCCGGGTCCCGTTGGGGCGCACCGGAGTTGGGCCCGGCCGGGCACGGCTCGCTGGACGCCGCGGCGGCGTTCTTCTCGCTGCTGATGCTGCCCCGCGCCGAGATCGCCGAGACGCTCGGCCGGATCCGCGAACTGCTGCGCCCGGGCGGCCTGTTGGCGCTGGGCATGGTCGAGGCCGACCTGGACGACGCGCCGCTGCCGTTCCTGGAGCAGGAGATCCGGGTCAGCGGGTACCTGCGCGAGGAGCTGGCCGGGCTGCTGACCGGCGCCGGGTTCGCGGTGGAGTCGACGGACAGCCGGTCGTACGCGCCCGCCGGGTCCACGCAGCCGCCGGAGACCCAGCTGTACCTGCGCTGTCGGCGCACCGGCTGACGCGGCATCAGTACCCTTCCCCGATACCACACCTGTACAGATCGGGCAGCCCGTGCGCGACCACCTGGAGCCCTTGGCGGGGCAGTCCCCCGCCGTACCCGTCCAGCGGCACCCGCCGCCCGGCGAGGGTGCCTCCGGCGGGGTGCCCTCCGGCGAAGTGCCCTCCGCCGGGCCCGAACGGCTGGCGGAGCGGCTGGCCGCGCTGGACCGGGCGGCCCGGCGGATCAACAGCTCGCTCGACCTGACCGCCACCCTGCGCAACCTGGGCCGGGTGCTGGTCCCGGCGGTGGCGGACGCCCTGGTGGTGCTGGTCCGCGACCCGCTGCCGGACGTCGAGCGCGACCCGGGCCCGCCGCGGGCGCTGTCGGTGCGCCACACCTGCGGCACCCGGCTGGGCCGCCGCGCCGGGGTGCGACCGGTGCTGCCCGGCAGCGCCCTGGAACGCGCCCTGGCCTGCCGCTCCCCGAACGGGCCGACCGTGCTGGACGCCGGGCGGGCCGCTCGCGGCGGCCTGGCCGCCGAACTGCTCGGCGCCCGGGCGCTGGGCCGGCTCCCGGCCGGGACGGCGCTGCTGGCGCTGCCGCTGCACGGGCGGCAGGCCGCGCTCGGCATGCTGCTGCTGGTGCGCCGCCCGGGCGCGGACGGCACCCCGGCGGACTTCGACCCGGCCGACACGGCGACCGCCGCGCACCTGGCCACCCACGGCGGCCTGGCGGTGGACACCGCGCTGCGCTACACCCGCGAGTGGGAGATCGCCGACGAGCTGCAGCGCTCGATGCTGCCCGCGCACCTGCCGCAGCCGCACGGCGTCCGGCTGGCGCACCGCTACCTGCCGGGCGAGCGCGGCGCGCAGGTCGGCGGCGACTGGTACGACTCGATCCCGCTGCCGGGCAACCGGGTCGCGCTGATCACCGGCGACGTGATGGGCCACTCGCTGACCTCGGCCGCCGTGATGGGCCAGCTGCGCACCTCCGCGCAGACCCTGGCGGGCCTGGACCTGCCGCCGCACGAGGTGCTGTACCACCTCGACGAGCAGGCCCAACGGCTGGGCCGCGAGCACCACTTGGCGACCTGCGTGTACGCGGTGTACGACCCGATCGCGGGCCGGGTGCGGATCGCCAACGCCGGGCACGTGCCGCCGGTGCTGATCGGCCCGGACGGCGTCAGCGAGCTGCTGGAGCTGCCGCCGGGCGCCCCGATCGGCGTCGGCGGGGTGGACTTCTCCTCGGTGGAGCTGCCCGCGCCGCCCGGTTCGGCGCTGCTGCTGTTCACCGACGGCCTGGTGGAGACCCGCCGCCGCCCGCTGGGCACCGGCCTGGAGCTGCTGCGGGCCCGGCTCGCGGGCGGGAACCGGCTCGCGCCGGAGCAGCTGTGCCAGGAGGCGCTGCGGATCCTGCCGCCGGGCGACCGGGCGGACGACATCGCGCTGCTGGCGGCCGCGTTCGACGGCATCCCGGCCGAGGACGTCGCGCACTGGCACCTGCAGCCGCGGCACGAGACACCGGGTCGGGCGCGTCGGCTGGCCGGGCACGCGCTGCGCCGGTGGGGGCTCGAACACCTGGCGGAGAGTTGCGAGTTGATGGTCAGCGAGCTGGTCACCAACGCGATCCAGCACGCCACCCGGCCGGTGACGCTGCGGCTGGTGCGCACCTCGCTGCTGCGCTGCGAGGTCGGTGACGACTCCCCCGCGCTGCCCCGCACCCGCCGGGCCGGGCCGGACGAGGAGCGCGGGCGCGGGCTGCAGATAGTGGCCCGGTGCGCGGACCGCTGGGGGGCGACCCGGCTGGGCGCTGGCAAGGTGGTCTGGTTCGAGCAGCGGCTCGGGCCGGGCCGGCCGGTCTGAACCGGGCCGCGGCTCCGGCGCGGGCAGGGGGTCGACGGCCGGGCGGGCGGAGCGTGTTGCCGCCTTCAGGCCGACAGGCCGGGGTCGGCGCCGGCCAGCCGGTCGAGCGCGTCCAGCACGTCCGGGCCGAGCACGGCGAGGGCCAGCGGGCGGCGGCGGCGCAGGGCGAGGACGGTGCGCAGCACGTCGGCGTGGTGGATCTCGCGCAGGGCGGCGGCGTACTCGGCGGCCTCGGCGGAGGTGGCGGCGGCCCGCCAGGTCAGCAGCAGGGCCTTGACCACGGCGAACATCATCCGGCGGCCGCGGACCAGTTCGGGGCGTTCGTTGAGGCCGAACACCTCGATGGTGGCCGCGCCGCGGACGGTCAGCGGGTCGTAGGCGCCGGAGTCCAGATAGAGCCGCAGGTGGTCGGCCGGGTCCTCGCGGCAGGGGTCGACCAGCAGGCCGTCGCCGGTGGCGGGGTCGCGCGGGAAGCGGTCGCGCTTGCGGTTGCTGTTGCAGTGCGCGCAGGCCAGCAGGTGGTTCTGCCAGTCGAAGGTGCGCAGCGGGGCCTGGGCGATCGGTTCGAAGTGGTCGATGTCGGTGCCCAGGTTGTCGCCGCAGTACATGCAGCGCTCCAGGCCGGGTGCCATCTGCCGCAGCATCAGCCGCAGTTGGGCCTTGGGCCGCACCGCGCGGCGCCAGGCGGCGCGGCCGCCGGCGGTGTTGGGGCCGTCGGTGCGTATCCGTTCGGTGGCGCGGGCGAGTTCGGCGGCCAGCCGGGGTTGCAGCGGCGGCCGCTGGAGCGGGATCACCCGTCCCTGCCGAGCAGCCGGGCGGTGACCTCGTCGACCCGGGCGGTGAGCGAGCTGTTGAGCTTGGCGCCGAGTTCGCGGTACTCGGCGAGTTCGGCGTCGGTGGCCTGCCCGGCGTACATCTTGCGCTCCAGGCGCACCAGCATCCGGCGTTCGGCCTCGGCGGCGGGCGAGTAGGCGCTGGGCAGGGCGAACAGTTCGGACAGCGCGGTGTCCTCGCCGCTGCCGTACAGCACCCGCTGCCGGATCTCCTCGTCCAGCCGGTACGGGGCGCGGTCCTCGTCGGGGCCGGGGAGCCGGATCAGCGCGCCGGGGTCGGCGGCCTGGCAGACGTACGGGCTGTGGGTGGCGACCAGGAACTGGGCGTGCGGGAAGCGCTCGGTCAGCCAGGGGCCGATCCGCTGCTGCCAGGACGGGTGCAGGTGGCGGTCGAGGTCGTCCAGCAGGACCGGGCCCGGGGCGGGGGCGGCGGCGAGCTGGCTGAGCAGGCGGACCAACCGGGCGGTGCCGTCGCCGAGTTCGTCCAGCGGGAGTTCCAGTCCGGCCCGGGCCACGTACTGCCGTTCGGGGTCGCTGACCCGCCAGCCGGAGGGCAGCACCTCGGCGGACAGTTCGGCGTCCAGCGGGACGCGGCGGCCCGCGGCGGGCAGCGGGTAGTGGGCCCGCGGCGGGCCCGGCGGGTCGCCGACCCGCCAGCGCGGGGCCGGGTCGGCCCGGGCCCAGCCGTCGGCGCCCCACTGGGCGGCGGGGCCGCCGGGCAGCGCGCCGAGCGCCATCGCGAGCACCCGCAGCAGGGTGCTCTTCCCGCTGCCGTTCGGGCCCGCGAACACCGTCCAGCCGGGGCCGGGCGGGACGGTCAGGTCGACCTCGCGCGCCCCGCTGAAGCACTTCACCCCGGACACCCTGATCCGCGACACGTACACCGGACCACCCCCTCGGAGCGGGTTATGCCCACGGCCCGGCCCGCACACGCCCGGCCGGAAGGTGAACGTGACGCGTCGTCAACCCGGCTGCCCGGTGGTGCCGTCACACGTTCCGGTGAGGTCCACGGGCGGGCGGGCCGGCCCCGCCGTCAGGCGGCGAGGCGGACCGTCAGGCGGCGAGGCGGACCGGCAGCCCGCGCAGCGCCTCGCGCAGGGCCGCCGCGAAGCGGGCGTACTCGCCGGTGCGGGCGGAGCCGGGGCGGTGGGCGAGGCCGATCCGGCGGCCGGGGGCGGGGTGGGCGAAGCGGACGGCGGCGAGGCGGTCGGTGCGTCCGGTCTCGACGTCGAGGGCGGTGGCGGGCAGCAGGGTGGCGCCGAGGCCGCCGGCCACCAGTTGGACCAGGGTGGAGAGGCCGGCGGCCCGGGTGCTGCCGCCGGCCGGTTCGGCGCCGGCCTCGCGGCAGATGTCGAGCGCCTGGTCGCGCAGGCAGTGCCCCTCCTCCAGCAGCAGCACGTCCAGGTCGAGCAGGGCGTCGCGGGGCACGTCGGCCCGTCCGGCGAGGTGGTGCTCGGGCGGCACGAGGAGCACGAAGTCCTCGTCGAACAGCGGGATCTCGGCCACCGGGAGCGGCCCGCCGGCGGGCAGCGCGAGCAGCAGCAGGTCGAGCCGCCCGTCGCCGAGGCCGTTCAGCAGCGAGGGGGTGCGCTCCTCGTGGACGTGCAGTTCGAGGTCGGGGTAGGAGCCGCGGACCAGTCGCAGCACGGCGGGCAGCAGGTAGGGCGCGACGGTGGGGATCACCCCGAGGTGCAGCGGCCCGGTGAACGGGCGGCGGGCGGCCTCGGCCTCCTCGGTGAGCGCGTGCAGCGCGGACAGCACCCGCCGGGAGTGCTCGGCGATCCGCTCCCCGAGCGGGGTGATCACCACCTTGCGGGTGGTCCGCTCGACCAGTTGCGCGCCGAGCGACTCCTCCAGCGCGGCGACCGCGCCGGAGAGCGCGGACTGGCTGCTGCCGATCGCGGCGGCGGCGTCCCGGAAGTGCCGGTGCTCGGCGACCGCGGCGAAGGCCCGCAACTGGGAGACGGTGGGGGTGCGGGGCGTGCTGGGTTTCACGGTGGTGCTTCCTGCCGGCGGAGGTGCTCCGTCCAGTCTGCCGCACTGATCGGACTTGCCTATCGGAGGCGCCGGGAGAACCGATTTCACTGATCAGTAACCATGTGCAAGGCTGGGAAGTGTCCGCAATCCGGACACCCCTCGTCCCAACCCTGGAGATGCGACGTGCTGACGATCGGCGACAAGTTCCCCGAGTACGAACTCAACGCCTGCGTGGACCTCGACGCCGCGAGCGCCTTCGCCGAGATCAACCACAAGTCCTACGAGGGCAAGTGGCGGGTCGTGTTCTTCTGGCCGATGGACTTCACCTTCGTCTGCCCGACCGAGATCGCCGCGTTCGGCAAGCTGAACGAGGAGTTCGCCGACCGCGACGCCCAGATCCTCGGCGTCTCCGGCGACTCCGAGTACGTCCACCACGCCTGGCGCAAGGACCACAAGGACCTGCGCGACCTGCCGTTCCCGATGCTCGCCGACATCAAGCACGACCTGATGCGGGCCTGCGGCGTCGAGGGCGCGGACGGCACCGCCCAGCGCGCGGTGTTCATCGTCGACCCGAACAACGAGATCCAGTTCGTCATGGTGACCGCCGGCTCCGTCGGCCGGAACCCCAAGGAGGTGCTGCGGGTCCTCGACGCCCTGCAGACCGACGAGCTGTGCCCGTGCAACTGGAACAAGGGCGAGGACACCCTCGACGCCCAGTCCCTGCTGGCCGGCTGACCCGATGGCGCTCGACGAACTCAAGGCCGCCCTGCCGGACTACGCCAAGGACCTGAAGCTCAACCTCGGCTCGGTGATCGGCAACTCCGACCTGCCCGAGCAGCAGCTCTGGGGCACCGTCCTCGCCTGCGCGATGGCCACCCGCTCCCCGATCGTGCTGCGCGAGCTGGAGCCCGAGGCCAAGGCCAACCTGAAGCCGGAGGCCTACGAGGCGGCCAAGGGCGCGGCCGCGATCATGGCGATGAACAACGTCTACTACCGGACGCTGCACCTGCTCTCCGACAAGGAGTACGGGACGATGCGGGCCGGCCTGCGGATGAACATCATCGGCAACCCGGGCGTCGACAAGGTCGACTTCGAGCTGTGGTCCTTCGCCGTCTCGGCGATCAACGGCTGCGGCCAGTGCCTCGACTCGCACGAGGGCGTGCTGCGCAAGGCGGGCGTCGACCGCGAGGTGGTCCAGGCCGCGGTCAAGATCGCCGCGACCGTCCAGGCCGTCGCCGCGGTGCTGGACGCGGAGGCGCAGCTGCCGCGCTGAACCCGCTGCACGGAAGGTCCGTCCCGGGAGGGGATTCTCTCCCGGGGCGGACCTTCCGTGCTGCTCGGGCCGCTCGGGCCGCTCGCGCGGGGGCGCTACTGCTTCCGGGCGGCCTCGATGGCCTGGAAGACCTCCTGCCCGGCCGCGTTGCGCTGGCGCAGGTGGCCGGTGACGGTGTTGGTGACGGCGATCAGCGGGACGGCGACGATCGCGCCGGGGATGCCGCCGATGATGGAGCCGGCGGCGACGCCGAGCACCACGGCGAGCGGGTGGACCCGGACGGCGCGGCCGAGGATGAGCGGCTGCAGGATGTGGCCCTCCAGCTGCTGGACGCCGATCAGGATGACCAGCACCACCAGGGCCTTGCCGACGCTGGCGGTGGCCACCAGCGCGATCAGCACCGCGATGGTGCCGGTGACCAGGGCGCCGACCAGCGGCACGAACGCGCCCAGGAAGATGATCACCGCGAGCGGGATCGCCATCGGCACGCCGACCATGCCGAGCCCGATGCCGATGCAGAGCGCGTCGATGAAGGCGACGGCGACGGTGCCGCGCACGTACGCGGTGAGGGTGGCCCACGCCTTGGGGCCGGCGCCGGCCATCGCGTAGCGGGAGTGCCGGGGCAGGCCGCGCAGCACCCAGCTCCAGATCCGGGCGCCGTCGTAGAGCAGGAAGAAGGTGGTGAACGCGGTGAGCACCACGCCGGTGAGCAGTTCGACGGCGATGGTGACGCCGGTGAAGCCGGCCGAGGTGAGCGCCTCGGAGTTCTTGCCGATGGCGGTGGTGATCTGGTTGGTGACGTTGTTGAGCTGGTCCGGGGTGAGGTGGAACGGGCCGTTGAGCAGCCAGTCGCGCAGTTGCCGCACGCCGTCCTGGACCTGGCTGGTGACCGGGTCGAGGTTGCTGGAGACCTGCCAGAACACGAACCAGCCGACCAGGCCGATGCTGGCCAGGCCGGCCAGGAAGGTGACGGCGGCGGCCAGCGACCGGGGGACGCCGTGCCGGCGCAGCCAGGAGACGGTGGGTTCGAGCAGCGCGGAGATGAGCAGGGCGGCGACCGCGGAGAAGGCGACCAGCTTGAGCGTGTCGATGACCCGGAAGACCACGTAGAGGGCGACGCCGATCAGCAGCAGCCGCCAGGTGGACTCGGCGGCGACCCGCAGGGTCCAGGGCACGGCGTCGACCGGGTTGGCGGGGCGGCCGAGCGGGGCGCTGCCGAGCTGGTGCTCGGGGGGCTGCGGGGTGCGCGGGGCGGGGACGGTGTCGTCGGTGCGCACGGCCCCTCCTTCCGGTGGTGCGGGTGCCGCGCCGGCCGCCGGGGCGTTCCGGTCGGCGAGCTGACGGGCCGTCTGTTCGGCGGTGCGCAGGGCGGCCCGTTCGGCGGCGAGCTCGACGGCCTGCTCGGTGGCGAGGACGTGCGCCTCGGCGGAGATGGCCGCGCGGCGGCGGCGTTCGGCGGCGGCGAACAGGCCGGCCGCGACCGCTCCCAGCTTGGCGACGCCGCGCCAGCGGCCACCGCCGTTCTCTTCCGTCACTGCCCGGTCTCCCCCGTGTCGTGCGTTCTGGGCCGCGGGTCGCGCGGCCGTCGGTGAGGAACGCTACCCGCCGCCGGGGGGCCGGGTCTCGGGGGTGTCTCGGCCGACCGCCGGCGGAATCCGGCAAATCACCCGCTACCCGGAGGTTTCGCCGGACCGGTGCGGGGAAGGGGTCAGAGCAGAACGGACCCTCTGTAGGCGGACCGGCCGGGAGCGGAGGAACCAGGACCCGCTCCGTTCCCCCGCGTCCGCACCGAGCCGTCACCGCCCGCGGTGCACTGGTCAGCGCCGCCGGGGCGGGGCGGCCCGCGCCGTGGCCACCGCCTCGCGGCGGCAGCGCGAAGGCCCCCGGTCCCGCGGGCGGGATCAGGGGCCCTTCGTACTGCTCGGGTCGGCCGGAGGGGCCTGTCGGTGCCGGCCGGAGGGGCCTAGTACCAGTTGTGGGCCTGCCAGAACGACCAGGCGCCGCAGGGGCTGCCGTAGCGGCTGTTCATGTAGCTGAGGCCCCACTTGATCTGGGTCTCGGGGTTGGTCCGCCAGTCGGCGCCGGCCGAGGCCATCTTGGAGCCGGGCAGCGCCTGGACCAGGCCGTAGGCGCCGGAGGAGGCGTTGGTGGCGGTGTAGTCCCAACCGCTCTCGCGCTTCACGATCTGGCTGAAGCACTGGAACTGGTTGGTGTCACCGACGATCCGCAGCGCCATCTCCTGGACGGAGCCGGGGCTGACGGTGGCCAGCACGCTGCGCGCGGCGGCGCGGCTGGCCTCTTCCTTGACCCGCTTCTCCTCGGCCTCCTTGGCCGCCTTGTCCGCGTCGGCCTTGGCCTGGGCGTCGGCCGCGGCCTTCTGCCGGGCGGCTTCCTCGGCGGCCTTCTTGGCGGCGGCGTCGGCGGAGACCTGCTGGGCGTCGGCCTGACGGCCGATGCCGTCGCTGACGTTCTGGGCCTGCGCACCGGTGGGGGCGTCGGCGAACAGCGTGGCGCTCGCGACGTCGACCGGCTGGACGTCGGCCTTGCCCTCACTGCCGGAGGCGGCGCCCACCACGGCACCGACGGCGGTCACCGCGGTGGCGGAGACGACAGCGACTCCCCGGACCGAGATCCGAGTCACATGGTTTCCTTCCAGCGTCGCCCGTCCTGTGACCGTACGGGCGCGTATCTGCCCCTGGCACTGGCCTCCGTCGAACGCTGGTCACGGGAGGCACGGGCTCAACCGCCTCCCGGACGGATGCCCGGGACTGCGACTGGATCGAGCGGCGCACGGCTCTGCGGTGTTCAGTTTTCCGCCCGCCGACCGGAGTTGCCGGGCGTGCATTGCCGTACGCGGGGCCTGACAGAACCCTCACCATGCCGCACGCGGGTATGTCTACGCAATTCCCTGTGCCGTGGCGGATCTCACAAACTTTTCGACCTGCGGCTTTGGTCGGCGGGCGGTCGAGCCGACGTCAGTTCGACTGACAGCGCAGGGGCCTGACGCTATGCGCCAGGCCCCTTTGCCACGTTCTGTCCGGTTATGCCTAGGGCTGGATGTCCTCCAGCATCTCGGTCACCAGTGCGGCGATCGGCGAGCGCTCCGAACGCGTGAGCGTGATGTGGGCGAACAGCGGGTGGCCCTTCAACTTCTCGACCACGGCCACCACTCCGTCGTACCGGCCGACCCGCAGGTTGTCCCGCTGGGCGACGTCGTGGGTGAGCACCACCCGGGAGTTCTGGCCGATCCGGGAGAGCACCGTGAGCAGGACGTTCCGTTCCAGCGACTGCGCCTCGTCGACGATCACGAAGGCGTCGTGCAGCGAGCGGCCGCGGATGTGGGTGAGCGGCAGGACCTCCAGCATCCCGCGGGAGATGACCTCCTCGATCACGTCCGGCGTGGTGACGGCGGAGAGGGTGTCGAAGACCGCCTGCGCCCAGGGGCCCATCTTCTCGGCCTCGCTGCCGGGCAGGTAGCCGAGCTCCTGGCCGCCGACCGCGTACAGCGGGCGGAACACCATCACCTTGCGGTGCTGGCGGCGCTCCAGGACGGCTTCGAGTCCGGCGCACAGGGCGAGCGCGGACTTGCCGGTGCCGGCCCGGCCGCCCATCGAGATGATGCCGATCTCCGGGTCGAGCAGCAGGTCGAGGGCGATCCGCTGCTCGGCGCTGCGGCCGCGCAGGCCGAACGCCTCGCGGTCGCCGCGCACCAGTTGCACCCGGCCGTCGGGGGCCACCCGGCCCAGCGCCCGGCCGCGCTCGGAGTGCAGCACCAGGCCGGTGTGCACCGGGAGCTGCTCGGCGCCCTCCACCTGCAGGGCGTGCTCCTGGCCGGCGAACAGCTGGTCCACCTGGTCGGCGGGGACGTGCAGTTCGGTCATGCCCGTCCAGCCGGAGGTGATCGCCAGCTCGGCCCGGTACTCCTCGGCCAGCAGGCCGACCGAGCTCGCCTTGATCCGCAGCGGCAGGTCCTTGGAGACGACGGTGACGTCGTACCCCTCGGCCTGCAGGTTGCGGGCGACCGCGAGGATCCGGGTGTCCGCCTCGCCGCCGCCGACCCGGTAGCCGGCCGGGAGGATCGAGGTGTCCGAGTGGTTCAGCTCGACCCGGATGGTGCCGCCGAGCTCGCCGACCGGGATCGGTTCGTCCAGCCGGCCGTGCCGGATCCGGTAGTCGTCCAGCATCCGCAGCGCCTGACGGGCGAAGTAGCCCAGCTCCGGATGGTGGCGCTTGGCCTCCAACTCCGTCACCACGACGACCGGGAGGACCACTTCGTGCTCCTCGAACCGCGTCATCGCGAGGGGGTCGGCCAGGAGCACGCTGGTGTCGAGGACGTACGTGCGCCGGTCAGGTGTCCGGCGGCTCTTGGAACTGACCACTAGCCCTCCAGAGCGGGTGACCCGACGTCACCCGCGGCCCACCGGTCCCCGCGGCCCCGCTGGCCGGGGGGACGGTCTGAAGGGAGTGTTCCCAGGCGAGGGGCATCGCATTCGCGCCGGAGCGAACGGCGGGATCACTACGGGTGAACGTTTTCCCACCCGCCCCAGGGGTAGGTGAGCCTGACCCGCGGTCAGCGCCCCATCCGCCGGTTGCGGAGCTGGTAGTCGCGCAGCGCCCGGAGGAAGTCGACCTTCCGGAAGGCCGGCCAGTACGCCTCGCAGAAGTAGAACTCGCTGTGCGCGGACTGCCAGAGCAGGAAACCGGACAACCGCTGCTCGCCGGAGGTGCGGATCACCAGGTCCGGGTCGGGCTGGCCCTTGGTGTAGAGGTGCTCGGCGATGTGCTCGACGTCGAGGACCTCGGCGAGCTCCTCGATCGAGGTGCCGCGGCCGGCGTGCTCCTGCAGCAGCGAGCGGACGGCGTCGGCGATCTCCTGGCGGCCGCCGTAGCCGATCGCCACGTTGACGGTCAGCCCGTCCACGTGCTCGGTGTCCTGGGCGGCCTGCTTGAGCACCCCGGCGGTGCGGGCGGGCAGCAGGTCGAGGGCGCCGACCGGGTGGACCCTCCAGCGGCCGGCCCCGGCCAGGCCCTGCACGGTGTCCTCGATGATGCCGAGCAGCGGGACGAGCTCCTCGGCGGGGCGGGCCAGGTTGTCGGTGGAGAGCATCCAGAGGGTGACCACCCGGACCTCGGTCTCCTCGCACCAGCCCAGGAACTCGCTGATCTTGTCGGCGCCGCGCTGGTGCCCGTAGGCGGTGGTGCCGCCGGTGGCCTTCGCCCAGCGCCGGTTGCCGTCCAGGATCACGCCGATGTGGCGCGGGGTGTTGGCCAGGTGCACCTCGACCCGGCGGCCGTAGAGCCGGTAGGCCCGCTCCAGCAGGGTGCGCAGCCCCGGCGTCCGTTCCACCACATCGCGCAGACCCATCGTGAACGGCCCCTCCGTGCTGATTGCTCCGGGTGCGAAATCCCTGCGGCAGCCTACTCCGCCCCGGTTTGCACGGGGCAAAACCGCTGGTACCGGTCTTGTCACGGTGCGCGCACGGGACAAGCTACGGAACGGTATCCGAATCCTTAAACGGCCCCTAAACCGGATTCCGGGTCTTGACGCTTGCCAATGGTCTAGTCCAGCGTGTGGTCAGCACCACAGCGGACCCTCCCCCACAGCGGAGCCGCCGCGACCCCCACCGCGGCGGCTCTACCCCGACGTCTCCCAGCGTGCCTCCCACACCCACACCCCCACTCCCGCACTGGAGCCTGTCATGGCCCGTACCCTGCAGCAGCCGTCCCACCGGCGCCGCAACAAGATGCCCGCGGTCCTCGCCACCGCCACCGCGATCGCCCTGGCCGGCACCGGCCTGGCGCTGACCGCGGGCGGCGCGAACGCCGCCGTCGGCAACCTGGTCAACAACGGCGGCTTCGACTCCGGCCTGTCCGGCTGGTCCTGCGTCGGCAGCACCGCCGCGGTCTCCACCCCGGTGCACTCGGGCACCGGCGCGCTGGCCGCCACCCCCGGCGCGGGCGACACCGCCGAGTGCACCCAGACCGTCTCGGTCCTCCCCAACACGGCCTACACGCTGAACGGCTGGGTCCAGGGCCAGTACGTCTACCTGGGCGCCCGCGGCACCGGCGGCACCGACCCGTCCACCTGGTCCGCGCAGAGTGCCTGGAACCAGCTGAACACCAGCTTCACCACCGGCGCCAACACCACCAGCGTCACCCTGTACGTGCACGGGTGGTACGGCCAGCCCACCTACTACGCGGACGACATCCAGCTGATCGGCCCGGGCGGCACCGCCTCCCCGACCCCGTCGGCCTCCGCCACCTCGGCCTCGCCGTCGGCCTCCGCGTCGCCGTCCAAGAGCGCCTCGCCCTCCGCGTCGGCCTCCCCCTCGCAGAGCGCCTCCCCGTCGGCCTCCGCCTCGCCGTCCGCCTCGTCGAGCACCAGCAACCCGCCGTCGAACAGCAGCCTGCCGAAGCACGTCCTGACCGGCTACTGGCAGAACTTCGACAACGGCTCGACCGTGCAGAAGCTGCGCGACGTGCAGTCCGCGTACGACATCATCGCGGTCTCCTTCGCCGACGCGACCACCACCCAGGGCGGCATCTCCTTCACCCTGGACCCGGCGCTGGCCACCAAGCTCGGCGGCTACACCGACGCCGACTTCAAGGCCGACATCGCCGCCAAGCACGCGGCCGGCAAGAAGGTCGTCCTCTCCATCGGCGGCCAGAACGGCGCCATCTCGGTCGGCAGCACCGCCGCCGCCACCGCGTTCTCCGACTCGGCCTACAAGCTGATCCAGCAGTACGGCTTCGACGGCATCGACGTCGACCTGGAGAACGGCGTCAACTCCACCTACATGGCGCAGGCGCTGCACACCCTGGCGGCCAAGGTCGGCCCGAACTTCATCCTGACCATGGCGCCCGAGACCATCGGCATGTACTCCACCGCCGGTGCGTACTTCCAGCTGGCGCTCGCCACCAAGGACATCCTGACCGTCGTCAACACCCAGTTCTACAACTCGGGCGGCATGAACGGCTGCGACGGCAAGGTCTACACCCAGGGCACCATCGACTTCATCACCGCGCAGGTCTGCACCCACATCCAGGGCGGTCTGCGTCCGGACCAGGTCGGCATCGGCGTCCCGGCCTCCACCAAGGCGGCGGGCGGCGGCTACGTCAACTCCACCGTGGTGAACAACGCGCTGGACTGCCTGGCCACCGGCAACCACTGCGGCTCCTTCGTCCCGCCGGCCAAGTGGCCGACCATCCGCGGCGCGATGACCTGGTCGACCAACTGGGACGCCAACAACGGCAACGACTTCTCCAACAACGTCGGCGCCTTCGCGCACAACATGCAGTAACCACCGAGGACCAGTGCACCGCTCCTTGAGGGTGGGGTAGGTGCACGCACAGGGGCCCGCCGTACCGCTGGGGTACGGCGGGCCCCGCCCATTTCCCCTGCGCCGCGAGGGAGTCGGGCCCCGGTCCGGTCAACTCCCGGCCGCCGCCAGCGCCGCCGCCAGGGTGCCCAGCAGCATCGCCGGGCCGAACGCCAGCTCGCTGCGCCGCCCGGCCCGGCGCAGCACCAGCAGCGCCACCGCCCAGAGCGCGGCGAGCAGCCAGGTGTAGAGGAGGCCCGCGTACACCGTCCGCCAGCCCGCCAGGCCGAGGACGGCGCCCAGGCTCGGCGCCAGTTTGACGTCGCCCAGGCCCATCGGGCCCAGCAGCGCCAGCAGCAGGTAGCACAGTCCGAGGCCGACGGCCGCCAGCGCGCAGCGCCGCCAGACCGCCGGGTGGTGGTCGGTGAGCGGCACCAGCACGGCGGTGCCCAGGAACAGCGGCAGGGTGAGCGCGTCCGGCAGCCGCTTCACCGCGGCGTCCACGAAGCCCAGCACGGTGCCGAACAGGGCCAGCCAGACCAGTACGGGCAGCCAGCGGGCGGGCGCCCAGGCGCCCAGGGCCGCGCCGAGCGCCGCGGCGGCGGCCTCGACCGCCAGCGGCGGCGGGCCGAGCAGCTCGCCGTGCCGCAGGCACCGGCCCAGCGGGGTGGGCAGGCAGTTGCGCGGCGGTTCGCCGGCCGGCACCGCGAAGCGCGTCACCGCCGCCCGCAGCGGTGCGCCCGCGAGCAGTCCCAGCACGGCTCCGACCACTGCCCCGACCATCCGGCCCTCCCCCCGGGGCCCGTCCGACGAGCCCCGCCGCCCGGTCGCGACCCTACCGTCCGGCGGCCGTTCGCCCGTCCGTGTCCAGGTGGCGAACAGCACTCGGTGATCGGCGTAACGCGGCCGTAAAGTAAGCGGGTATGCAGGTCATCCAGTCCAGCAAGCTCGCCAATGTCTGCTACGACATCCGCGGTCCGGTGCTCGACGAGGCGATGCGGCTGGAGGAGCAGGGCCACCGCATCCTGAAGCTGAACACCGGCAACCCCGCCGCGTTCGGCTTCGAGGCGCCGCCCGAGATCCTCCAGGACATCCTCCGCAACCTCAACTCCGCGCACGGCTACGGCGATTCGAAGGGCCTGCTGTCGGCGCGCCGCGCCGTGGTCATGCACTACGAGGAGCGCGGCCTGCACGGGCTGTCGGTCGAGGACGTCTACCTGGGCAACGGCGTGTCCGAGCTGATCCAGCTCGCCATGACCGCGCTGCTCGACGACGGCGACGAGGTGCTCGTCCCGGCGCCCGACTACCCGCTGTGGACCGCCTCGGTGTCGCTGGCCGGCGGCACGGCGGTGCACTACCGCTGCGACGAGCAGGCCGAGTGGTACCCGGACCTGGCCGACATCGCCGCGAAGGTCACCGACCGGACCCGGGCGATCGTGGTGATCAACCCCAACAACCCCACCGGCGCGGTGTACCCGCGCGAGCTGCTGGAGGGGATCGCCGAGCTCGCCCGCCGCCACAAGCTGGTGATCTACGCGGACGAGATCTACGACAAGATCCTCTACGACGGCGTGGAGCACACCCCGCTGGCCACCCTGGCGCCGGACCTGTTCTGCGTCACCTTCAACGGCATGTCCAAGTCCTACCGGGTGGCGGGCTTCCGCTCCGGCTGGATGGTGCTCTCCGGCGACCGGCACCGGGCCCGCTCCTACATCGAGGGCCTCAACGTGCTGGCCTCGATGCGGCTGTGCGCCAACATGCCCGCCCAGCACGCGGTCGCCGCGGCGCTCGGCGGCCGGCAGTCGATCCGGGACCTGATCCTGCCCGGCGGCCGGCTGCTCGCCTCCCGGGACGCCGCGTACAAGCTGCTGAACGAGATCCCCGGCGTCTCCTGCGTGAAGCCGAAGGGCGCGCTGTACGCCTTCCCGCGGCTCGACCCGCAGGTCTACAAGATCAAGGACGACGCGCAGATGGTGCTGGACCTGCTGCGCTCGCAGCGGATCCTGATCGTCCAGGGCACCGGCTTCAACTGGCCCGACCCGGACCACTTCCGGCTGGTCACGCTGCCCCGCCCGGAGGACATCACGGACGCGGTCACCCGGATCGGCGACTTCCTGTCCGGCTACGCGCAGCCGTAGCCGTCGCCGCGGCCACGCACGACGACGCCCCGCGCCCCTTCCGGGACGCGGGGCGAACGTTTCGCCACTGCCGGGTCAGTCGCCCAGCCGCTTGACCAGCGCCCGGTACTCCTCCCACAGCTCCGGCGGCGTGTGCGTGCCGAACAGCTCCAGGTGGGCCGGGACGAGCGCGGCCTCCTGCTTCCAGATCTCCCGGTCGACGGTGAACAGCAGCTCGCGGTCGGCCTCGGAGAGCTCCAGCCCGTCCAGGTCGAAGCCGTCGGCCCCGGGCAGCACGCCGATCGGCGTCTCGACGCCCGCCGCGGTGCCCTCCAGGCGCTCGACGATCCACTTCAGGACGCGGCTGTTCTCGCCGTAGCCGGGCCAGACGAACCGGCCGCCGGCGTCCTTCCGGAACCAGTTGACGTAGTAGATCTTCGGCAGCTTGGCGGCGTCCGCGTCGGCGCCGACCTTCAGCCAGTGCGCGAAGTAGTCGCCCATGTTGTAGCCGCAGAACGGCAGCATCGCGAACGGGTCGCGGCGCAGCTCGCCGACGGTGCCCTCGGCGGCGGCGGTCTTCTCGGAGGCGATGTTGGCGCCGAGGAAGACGCCGTGCTGCCAGTCGAAGGACTCGGTGACCAGCGGGACGGCGGTGGCCCGGCGGCCGCCGAACAGGATCGCCGAGATCGGGACGCCGGCCGGGTCCTCCCACTCGGGGGCGATGGTCGGGCACTGCGCGGCGGGGACGGCGAACCGCGCGTTCGGGTGGGCGGCGGGGGTGCCGGAGGCGGGCGTCCAGTCGTCGCCGCGCCAGTCGGTGAGGTGCGCGGGCGGCTGCTCGGTGAGGCCCTCCCACCACACGTCGCCGTCGTCGGTGAGCGCGACGTTGGTGAAGACGGTGTTGCCCCAGAGGGTCTTGATCGCGTTGGCGTTGGTGTCCTCGCCGGTGCCGGGGGCGACGCCGAAGAACCCGGCCTCCGGGTTGATCGCGTGGAGCCGGCCGTCGGCGCCGAAGCGCATCCAGGCGATGTCGTCGCCGATCGTCTCGACCTTCCAGCCGGGGATCGTCGGCTGGAGCATCGCCAGGTTGGTCTTGCCGCAGGCGGACGGGAAGGCGGCGGCGACGTACTTGACCTCGCCGGACGGCGGGGTGAGCTTGAGGATCAGCATGTGCTCGGCCAGCCAGCCCTCGTCGCGGGCCATGGTGGAGGCGATCCGCAGCGCGTAGCACTTCTTGCCGAGCAGGGCGTTGCCGCCGTAGCCGGAGCCGTAGGACCAGATCTCCCGGGTCTCCGGGAAGTGCGAGATGTACTTGGTGCCGTTGCACGGCCACGGCACGTCGTCCTGGCCCTCGGCGAGCGGGGCGCCGACCGTGTGCACGGCCTTGACGAACTCGCCGTCCTCGCCCAGCTGGTCGAGCACGGCCTGCCCCATCCGGGTCATCACGCGCATCGAGACGGCCACGTACGCGGAGTCGGTGACCTCGACGCCGTACGCGGCCAGCGGGGAGCCGACCGGGCCCATCGAGAACGGCACCACGTACATGGTGCGGCCGCGCATCGCGCCGCGGAACAGGCCGTCCTCACCGCTGAAGACCTCGCGCATCTCGGCGGGGGCCTTCCAGTGGTTGGTCGGGCCGGCGTCCTGCTCGCGCTCGGAGCAGATGAAGGTGCGGTCCTCGACGCGGGCGACGTCGGACGGGTCGGAGGCCGCGTAGTAGGAGTTGGGACGCTTGGCCGGGTCGAGCCTGGTGAAGGTGCCCTGGGCGACCAGCTGCTCGGCGAGGCGGTGGTACTCCTCCTCCGAGCCGTCGCACCAGACCACGCGGTCCGGCTGGGTGAGGTCGGCAATCTCGTTGACCCAGTCCACCAGGCGCTGGTGGCGGGTGGGCGCGGACTCGGCGAGTGCGGAGATCTGAGGCGGCACGATCGCTCCGTTTCACACCATCTCGGCCAGGAGACGGCATCGCGGGGGTTGAGGGTGGTTACACGGTAGACCCGGTTCGGCACTGCTTCTTCGTCGAATTGGCGGCATTGACGAGATTTTTACTCCACAGTGTCCGATTCAGAGGGCTCCGGGCATCCCGCGCCTGCCCCGAGGAGACCTTGATCACGCGGCGCCATTTGTACACTCAGGATAAAAGTGAGGGTGCCCACTTCACTACGTGCGAGTAACCTACGGTTCCGTAAGATGCTGCCCATGACCGCGGATGCACTGGAGCTCGTGAAGCCCAAGTGGCGTGGCTGGCTGCACGCCGGGATGTTCCCGGCCGCCCTGGCCGCCGGAATCGTGTTGATCTGCCTGGCCGACTCGACGGCGGCGCGGGTCGCCTGCGTCGTCTACTCGGTGAGCGCCTGGATGCTGTTCGGGGTGAGCGCGGTCTACCACCGCTTCACCTGGGGTCCGCGCGGCGAGGCGGTGCTGCGCCGGCTCGACCACGCCAACATCTTCCTGATCATCGCCGGGACGTACACCCCGTTCACCATGCTGCTGCTGGACGGCGCGCGGCAGCAGGTGCTGCTCTGGCTGGTCTGGGGCGGCGCGCTGGCCGGGATCGCGTTCCGGGTGTTCTGGGTCGGCGCGCCGCGCTGGCTCTACACCCCGTGCTACGTCGCCCTCGGCTGGGCGGCGGTGTTCTTCCTGCCGGACTTCCTGCACAAGGGCGGCCCCGCCGTGGTGACGCTGATCGTCGTCGGCGGCGTGCTCTACACCGTCGGAGGCGTGGTCTACGGCCTCAAGCGCCCGAACCCGTCACCGCGCTGGTTCGGCTTCCACGAGGTCTTCCACGCCTTCACCCTGGGCGCGTTCATCGTGCAGTACGTGGGGGTCTCGCTGGTGGCGTACGCCGCCACCACCTGACCCCCCTCAGTGGCGAACCGGCTGGGCCTTGGCCTCCAGCCGCTCCCGGGCCCGACGACAGCGCTCGCAGTGCGCCGCGTCGGGCCCTTCGCCTGCCGCCCGCTGGTGGGCCCGCCCCCGGAACCGGTACCCGACCCAGGCCATCACCGCCAGCACCTCGACCGCGGAGACCGCCCACACCAGGCGGGCCCCGCCGATCAGGTACCCGGCTATGACCGCCAGCGCGGCCAGCACACCGACCACGCCGCTCCAGAACCGCGCCGCTCCGTACTCCATCGGCAAACCTCCCGCCGGCCGACAGGTCTCCTGACACTCCGTCAGGGAACTCCCCACCTACAGTGACATGTTCAGCGCGCCCCGCGGGAGAACGGGGGATCAACAACGCGTCAACAACAGAGGCGGGGATCCCGCAGGAGACTCTTCGCTTGACGGTAACCATCTTTTGATAGTTACTCTCACTTGAGAGAAACTACCGGATGGAGGCTCCGCATGCCCGCGCCCCAAGCACCGTCCCCCGCCCCGCCCCACCCGCGCCGCTGGATCGCCCTGGTCGCGGTCGCGCTCAGCGTGCTCGTCATCGGCTTCGACACCACCGTGCTGAACGTCGCCCTGCCCGACCTGGCGCGGCAGTTGGCGGCCGGCACCGGACAGCAGCAGTGGATCGTCGACGCCTACACGGTGGTGTTCGCCGCCGCGCTGCTGCCCGCCGGACTGCTCGGCGACCGCTTCGGCCGCCGCCGCACCCTGGTCCTCGGCCTCGGCCTGTTCGGCGCGGCCTCGCTGCTCGGCACCCTCGCCTCCGGCCCCGGCGAACTGATCGCCGCCCGGGCGGTGATGGGCCTGGCCGCCGCGTTCGTGATGCCGATGTCGATGGCGGTCGTCCCCGCCGTCTTCCCGCCCGCCGAACAGCGCCGCGCCACCGCCCTGCTGACCACCATGACCGCGATCGGCGTCCCGCTCGGCCCGATCGTCGGCGGGCTGCTGCTGCGCCACTACTGGTGGGGCTCGATCTTCCTGGTCAACGTGCCGCTGGTGCTGCTGGGCACCGTCGCCTGCCTGCTGCTGCTCCCCGAGTCCGCCGACCCGTCCGCACCCCGGATCGACCCGCTCGCCGCGCTCCTCGCCGCCGGCGGCCTGTCCGCGCTGACCTGGGGCGTCATCGAGGGCGGCGACCTCGGCTGGGGCGACGGCCGGGTGCTCGGCGCGCTGGTCGGCGCCCTGCTCGCACTGACCTGGCTGGTGCGGCGCAGCGGCCGCCGCGAGCACCCGATGCTGGACCTGCGCCTGCTCGCCGAACCGGTGTTCCGCTGGTGCAGCACCGCCGTCACCCTGGTCTCGGTCGTCCTGCTCGGCGGCTTCTTCGTGCTGCCCGCCTACTTCCAGAGCGTGCTGGGCACCGACGCGCTCGGCAGCGGGCTGCGCCTGATGCCGATGATGGGCGGCCTGCTGGTCGCCTCCCGGCTCGGCGAACCGCTGGTGCGCCGCTTCGCCCCGCGCGGGGTGATCAGCGCCGGACTGCTGCTGACCGCCCTGGCCCTGCTGCTCGGCAGCCGCACCACGGCCGACGACGGCTACGGCTGGACGGCGCTGTGGCTGCCGCTGTTCGGCGCCGGGCTCGGCCTGGTGCTGATCACCGCGACCGCCTCCGCGCTGCTCCTGCTGCCGCCCGCCCGGGCCGGGGTCGGCTCCGGTCTGGTCCAGACGCTCCGCCAGGTCGGCGGCGCGGTCGGGATCGCCGTCTTCGGCGCCCTGCTCGCCGCCGGGTACCGCGACCGGCTCGACACCGGCGCCGTGCCCGAACCCGCCGCGCACCTGGCCCGCGGCTCGGTGACCGCCGCCGACGCGGTCGCCGAGCGGATCGGCGACCCGGCGCTGGCCGCGTCCGCGCACGGCGCCTACCTGCACGGCATGACCCTGGTGATGCTGGTCGCCGGGATCCTCGCGGCGCTCTCCGCCGTCCTGGTCGCGGCCCGGATGCCCGGCACCGACCCGGCCGCGACCCCCGGCGCGGGCCCCGCGCCCGACTCCGAACCGGCCCCCGCCGCCCCGGGCCCCGGCTCTCCGGTGCGGCCGGTGGCCGCGGTGGCGGGCGATCCCGGAGAATCGTCCGCATGACCACCCCGCGCAGCGCCCGGCCCCGACCGTCCGACTCCGCCCCCGGTGCGACCGGGACGCCGAGTGCTGCCGGTGCGCCGGGTTCGCTGGAGGAGCTGGCCGCGGCTCCGCTGTCGCTGCGCGAACGCAAGAAGCTGAAGACCCGCCAGACCCTGCGCCGGGAGGCGCTGCGGCTCTTCACCGAGCAGGGCTGGGAGGCCACCACCGTCGACCAGATCGCGGCCGCGGCGGAGGTCTCCCCGTCCACCTTCTTCCGGTACTTCCCGGTCAAGGAGGACCTGCTGCTCACCGACGAGTACGACCCGCTGATGGCCGACGCGATCCGGGCCCGCCCGAAGGACGAGCCCTTCCTGACCTCGGCCCGCGAGGTGCTGGTCGGGCTGGTCCGGCGGATGCTCGCCGAGGAGGAGCGCACCGAACTGTACGAGCGGATGCGGCTGGCCTCCTCGGTCCCGTCCGTCCGGGTCCGGATGCTGGAGGGGTCCGGCCAGCCGCGCGGCATGCTGCTCGACCTGCTCGCCGAGCGGACCGGCCTGGACGCCGGCACCCTCGAACTGCGGGTCACCGCCGCCGCGATCTCCGCCGCGCTCACCGAGACCTCGCTGTACTGGGCCGACCACGGCGGCCGGGACGACCTCGCCGACCTGCTCGACCAGGCCCTCCGGTCGCTCCAGCACCTCCAGGAACTCGGCGCCCGCTGACCGGAGTCGGCACCGGGGCCCGAGCCGGGGCCGGGGCCGGGTCGGGGATGCGGCGGGGCTGCGGCCGGGATCAGTCCGCCAGCAGCACCAGCTTGCCGGCCACCCGCCCGCCGTCGCCCACCTCGTGCGCCTTCGCGGCGTCGGCCAGCGGGAACGTCCCGGCGATCTCGGCCCGCAGCAGGCCGCGCTCGGCGAGGTCGGCGACCGCCGTCATGCCCGCGTGGTCGGCCTCCACCAGCAGCAGCGAGGTCCGCACCCCGAGCCGGGCCGCCTCCTCGGCCAGGCCCTCGGCCGGGAACGGCAGGATCGACACCAGCAGCCCGCCCCGGCGCAGCGTGCGCAGCGAGCGCAGCTGGTAGTCGCCGCCGATGGTGTCCAGCACGACGTCCACGTCGCGCACCGCCTCGGCGAAGTCGACCGACCGGTAGTCGACCGGCTCGTCCACCCCGATCCGGCGCAGGAAGTCGTGCTTGCCCGCGCTGGCGGTGCCGATCACGTACGCGCCGCGGGCCTTGGCGATCTGCACCGCCAGGTGCCCGACCCCGCCGGCCGCGGCGTGCACCAGCACCCGGTCCCCGGCCCGCACCTGCGCGGTGTCCACCAGCGCCTGCCAGGCCGTCAGCGCGGCCAGCGGCAGCGCGCCCGCCTGTTCCGGGTCGACCGAGGCGGGGCGGCGGACGAAGGCCCGGGCCGGGCCGACCACGTACTCGGCGTGCGAGCCGACCCCGTGCGGGTAGGGCAGCATGCCGAACACCTCGTCGCCCGGCGCGAACAGGGTCACGCCGAGGCCGACCGCCTCGACCGTGCCGGCCGCGTCCCAGCCCAGCACGAACGGGGGCTGCCCGAGGAAGAGGCCCGACTGCCGGTGCTTCCAGTCGGTCGGGTTCAGGCCGGCCGCCCGCACCCGGACCAGCACCTGGCTCGGGCCCGGCTCCGGGCGGGGGCGCTCCACCACCCGCAGCACCTCGGGGCCGCCGAGGACGTCCTGGCTGATCGCGCGCATGGTGGGCACCTGGTTCGTCGTGTCGTTCGTCATGGCCCCAGCCTGCTGGGCGCGGACGGCCCGCCGCGAGTGGCAAGATGGTCACCGTCCGATGGGATCCTGCCAGGAGGTCCGCCATGGCCACCGACCCGCTGTGCGCCCCGCCGTCCGCCCCGCCGTCCGGTTCCGGTTCCGGGCCCGCCCCGCACCGGGTCGCCGTGCTCGCCCTGGACGGCGTGTACCCGTTCGAACTGGGCATCCCCCGAAGGGTGTTCGGCAGCACCGACGGGCTCTACCGGCTGTCCACCTGCACCGTGGACGGACGGCCCGTCCGCACCGACGCCGACTTCGGCCTCACTCCCGACCACGGGCCCGAGGCCCTCGCCGAGGCCGACACCGTGGTGGTCCCGCCGTTCGCGCCCGTCCCCACCAGCCCCGCGCCCGACCCCGCCGTGACCGCCGCGCTCGCCCTGGTCCGGCCCGGCACCCGGCTGATCTCGATCTGCACCGGTGCCTACGTGCTGGCCGCCGCCGGCCTGCTCGACGACCGCCCCGCCACCACCCACTGGGCCCTCGCCGACCACTTCCGCACCCTCTTCCCGCGGGTCCGGCTCGACCCGGACGTGCTGTTCGTCGACGACGGGGACGTCCTCACCTCGGCGGGCGCGGCCGCCGGCGTCGACCTCTTCCTGCACGTCCTGCGCCGCGACCACGGCTCCGCCGTCGCCAACCGCGCCGCCCGGATCTGCGTCGTCCCGCCCTGGCGCGACGGCGGCCAGGCCCAGTACATCGACCGGCCCGTCCCCAGCACCGGCAGCACCGGCACCTCCGCCACCCGGGACTGGGCCCTCACCCGGCTCCACCACCCGCTCACCCTGGCCGAACTCGCCGCCCACGCCGCCATGAGCACCCGCACCTTCGCCCGCCGCTTCCAGGAGGAGACCGGCCAGAGCCCCGGCCGCTGGCTCACCCAGCAGCGCGTCGCCCTGGCCCGCCACCTGCTGGAGGCCACCGACCTGACCGTCGACCAGATCGCCACCCGGGTCGGCTTCGCCAACCCCGTCTCGCTCCGCCAGCACCTGCACAGCGCGATCGGCGTCTCCCCCCTCGCCTACCGCCGCACCTTCGCGGGCAGCTCCTGAAAACCCCGTCCATGCTGCGCGGTGGCCCTTTCAGGGGCCCGGGGAACGGCGGTCCGAGCTGCTGCCGGCCGGAGCCCGTCGGAGAGTCCGTGCCGCTACGTGCCGTTGGAGCACAGCAGCCCGAAGCGACCGCAGGCCACGTCCCGCACCTGCGGCCGCCCCGGGCCCTGTTTCCCCGCTAGTAGTGCTTGACGCGGACCTTGCGCCGCCGCAGGCCGAACGCGGTGCCGGCCAGCGCGGTGAGCCCGACCGCCGCACCGCCGACCACCGGAGCGGTCATGCTGCCCGCGCTGCCCGCGCTGTCCGCCGCCGCCTCGAAGCCGCCCGCCTTGCCGGAGGCGTCGTACCCGGAGCCGGGCAGCTTGTCCCCGTAGCGCTGGTGGACGAGCTGCTGGTACGCGGCGACGGTGGTGCCGCGGTCACCGACCGAGCGGCGGGCGTCCTCGTCGAGCGGCAGCACGCGGCCGCCCTTGACCTCGTACCAGGCGTCGATCTGCGGCTCGCGGAAGGCGGTGCCGCCGTCCGCCGCGGCCCGGGCCGCGTAGTCGGTCTCGTCGCTGCCGGAGGCGATGTTGACCACCCGCCAGCCGCCGTTCTGCTCGGCGGTCCAGACCGAGGCCCGCTGTCCGTCCGCGGCGACGGCCGCCGTCGCGGTGAACCCGGCCTCGGCGACCGGGGTGCCGGCCCGGCCCGCGACGAAGGCGGCGGAGAGGGTGTAGACGGGCACGGTGTCGCCGGTGAGCCGGGGCGCGGCGGCGACGGCCGCCCTGGCCTCGTCGGCGGCGCTGATCCCGAGCTGCTGGGTGGGCGGCACCCCCTTGCGGGCGAAGAAGTGCCCCAACTTGTCGAGCACGGCGGGCTGTTGGGTAGCGCTGCGGGCGGCGGCCAGCTCACCGGAGCCGAGCGCGGCGGGGGTGTCGGCGGCGTGCGCCGCCGGAACGAGGACGACGGCGGCGAGGGCGACGGCCGCGAGGGCGACGGCCGCGAGGGCGGTCGCGGTGCGGGTGGCGTGGACGCGGTGGTTGCTCATGACGGGTCTCCTCACGCGCCGATCCGGTACAGGGAGTGGGTCCAGGAGAAGGAGCCGTTGCTCACGTAGTAGTTGTAGTCGCCCCAGTTGTAGCGGTAGTCGGACGGCCACGGGTCGCCCCAGTACAGCCAGTTGCTCCCGGTGTCGTAGCCGTAGAGGACGTTCATGTGGCCGCCGCCGGAGCTCCACTGGATCCGGGTCTCGACCGGCCGGCCGGCGTCGATCTCGCCCTGCACGGTGGCGTAGCGCAGGTACCCGTTGACGTACGAGCCGGTGCTGATGCCGATCCGGTACAGCGCGTTCTGCACCTCGGCCAGGCTGGCCTGGCTGTTGGGGCAGCTGGAGTTGACGGAGCGGCCGAACGCCAGGTTGCAGAACTGGTTCTGGCTGTAGGTGTAGCCGTAGTAGGTGGCGATGGTGTTGCCGCCGGCCGCCCAGCACCAGTTGGTCTGCTGCTGGGCCTGCATGGTGAGGTTGAGGATCCGCGAGGTGCCGGCCAGCGCGGGGGCCTGGGCGGGGGCGGGGGCCTGGGCGAGGCCGGGGGCGTCGGCCGTGGGGGCGGTGGCGGCCAGGGCGGGGGTGGCGGCGGCCGCGCTCAGCGCCGGGGCGAGGACGCCCAGGGCGAGTGCGGCGACCGTCCGACGCAGCCGGATCGGGAGGTGTGGCATGGGGGTTGTCCTCCTGGCAGGGGCGAGGAGTGGATGTGGGGGGCGACGTCCGGACGGCGCGGGAAGAGCATCCGGCCGGGCCGGTCCGCAGGTCAACGGCCGTTCCCGGTACGGCGGTCGGGGTGTGAACGGGCCCGGCTGCGGTGTGAACGCGGCGGCCCTGGGCAGCGCGGATATCGTCCGGGCCGGTGACAGGGCGGCCCGGAGGTGTGAATATTCACGGTCGATCCCCGGCCGATCGAGGAGCTGGCCATGCAGCAGCCGTCCGCACCGTCCGAACTGGCCCTCGCCCTGCGCACCGGGCCGTTCCACCTCGCCCTGCGGGCCGCGATCGCCGCCCGGGGCCTCGCCCTGCACCGGCTGCGCGAGCGGCTGGCGCAGCGCGGCGTGCGGGTCGGGGTGACCAGCCTCAGCTACTGGCAGCAGGGGCTGCGCCGGCCGGAGCGGGCCGAGTCGCTGCGCGCCGTCGCGGCGCTGGAGGAGGTGCTGGAGCTCCCCGAGCACTCGCTGACCCGGCTGCTCGGCCCCCGGCGCAGCACCCCCGAGCCGGTGCCGGCCGGCCCGCCGGTGCGCCCGTACCGGGACCTGATCAGTCCGGCCGAGGCCGTGGACGGGCTGCTCGCCGTGCTGTCCGGGCCGCCCGACACCGGGCTGCACACCATCACCCACATCGAGCGGCTCCGGGTCGGCGCGGACCGGCGGCTGCTGCGCCGCGACTCCCAGCACGTGCTGCGCGCGCACCGCGACGGCGTGGACCGGTACCTGGCCATCTACCAGGGCGATCCGGGCTGCGACATCGAACGCGTCCGGGTCCGGGCCGAGGAGAACTGCCGGCCGGGCCGGATCCGCCGCGACGGCGCCGCGAACCTGCTGGTCGCCGAACTGCTGCTGGACCGCCGGATGCGCACCGGCGACACCCACCTGCTCGGCTACGGCTTCGACGAGGCGCCGTCCAACGGGCCCAGCCACGAGTACGTGCGCGGTTTCAACGCGGGCGCCGGCCAGTACGTCCTGCAGGTCACCTTCGACCGGGCGGCGCTGCCGGTCCGCTGCGACCGCTTCCGCCAGCGCACCCCCGGCCAGTCCCCGCTGGAGACCGAGGAGCTGACCCTCGACGGCCACCACTGCGCGCACCTGGTGGCCGCCGACCTGCCGCCCTGCCTGCTCGGCCTGCGCTGGGACTGGGAGTGAACTCCTTCACCCACCGAGCCGGTCGGCGCCCCCGAGGGCCCCTGCCCCCTGCTCCCCTGCCCCCGAACCCCCTGCCCCCGAACCCCCTACCGGAAGGCCACGTACACCGAGTCCCCCACCGGGACGTAGCCGATGCGCTGGTAGATCGCGTTGCTGACGGGGTTGGCGAGGTCGGTGTAGAGCAGCACCTCCGCCGCGCCGCGGGCCCGCGCGTGGGCGGACGCCGCCGCCGTCAGCGCGCTCGCGTAGCCGCGGCCGCGCCGCTCCCGGGGCGTGTAGACGGGGCCGATCCGGGACATCCCGGCGATGGCCGGGCTCGCCCCGGCGAGCGAGGCGACCCGCCCGTCCCCGTCCTCCCAGAGCAGCAGGGTGCCGGCGGCGATCCGCTGGTCCGCGTCGGCCCGCAGGTCGCCGGGGGGCTGCGTCTCGGCCTCGGCGCAGAACGCGCCGAGCCACTGGACGGCCAGTTCCCGGTCCGCCTCCCCGGCGAGCCTGGCCCGGCCGGCCGGAGGCGCTGGCGGAGGCGTCAACTCGCCCAGCCGGTAGAGCCGTTCGTGGGACTCGACGATCCAGCTACGGCCGGTGCGGCGTTCCCACTCGGCGGCGAAGGCGAGCGTCTCCTCGCGCCCGCCGCCGACGGCCCCGAGCGTCTCCTCCCAGGCGGCGAGCACCCGGGCCAGCTCGCCGGCGGCCCCGGTGGTCATCCGCCCGAGGCGCCGGCCGTACGGCGGGGTGCGCAGGGTGGCGCCGGTGACGGTGCCGTCCGGCTCCCGCCACCAGCCGTAGTCCGGGGCGGCTCCGCCGTAGGCGTACGGGCCGTCCCGTTCGATCCGTTCGACGACGGTGAGCAGCACGGTGTTCCCGACCGGGTCGGCGGCGAGGAACTCCCCTGCCGCGGTGCGGAATTCGGCCAGTGTGGTGGTGAGGGTCCAGACCATGCCCCATCCTGACCCACCGTCACCGCGCACGACCAGCGCCCCGCCGCTCCCCCTCCTCGCCGCCTCCCGCCCTCCCCGCTACTCCCGTTCCTCCCGCGCCCCGCCCAGCCGTTCGGCGAGTTCGGCGGCGTCCGCGGTCGGGCGGTCGCAGACGAAGTGCCGGCACACGTACGCGGCGGGCCGGCCGTCCAGCAGCGGGCGGTCGGCGAGCAGCGGCACCTCGGTGTCGCCGGGCTCCCCGACCGCGACGACCGCGCCGGGCGCGGTGGAACGCAGCGCGGCCAGGTGCAGCGCGGCCCGGCCCGGGTCGTCCGCGGCGCCGACCACGGCGACCTCGCGGGGGCCGTCGAGCAGCGCCTCGGCGACGGCCAGGCCCCAGCCGGTGAACCGGGGGGCGCGCGGGCCGAGGGTGCCGACGATGCCCAGGGCCCGTTCGGCGGCGGTGCGGTGGCGGGCCGAGCCGGTGTACCCGGCGTACGTGAGCAGGGTGCCGGCGGCGGCGCTCCACCCGGACGGGGCGGCGTTGTCGGTCGGGTCCTGCGGGCGGCGGATCAGCTGCTCGGCGTCGTCGGCGGTGTCGTACAGCGCACCGGACGCCTCGTCGGTGAAGTGCAGCAGCACCAGGTCGAGGAGTTCCCCGGCCAGTTGCAGCCAGGAGCTCTCCCCGGTGACGGCGTGCAGGGCGAGGAAGCCCTCGGCGGTGTCGGCGTAGTCCTCCAGCACGCCCGCGTTGGCACCGGCCCGGCCGTCCCGGGAGGTGCGCAGCAGCCGCCCCTCCGGGGTGAGGTGGACGGCGATCAGCAGGTCGGCGGCCCGTTCGGCGGCCTCGACCAGGTCGGGACGCTCCAGCAGCGCGCCGGCCTCGGCGAGCGCGGCGACCGCCAGGCCGTTCCAGGCCGCCACCACCTTGTCGTCCCGGGCGGGGGCGGGGCGCCCGGCCCGCGCCTCGAACAGCTTGGCCCGGATCTCCCGGTACTTCCCCTCGTCCGCCGGGTCCTCGGGCAACTGCAGCACCGAACTGCCGTGCTCGAACGTCCCGGTGACGTCGAACAGCTCGACCGCGAGGGCGGCGTCCGCCTCCCCGAGCACCTGCTCCAACTGCTCCGGAGTCCAGGCGTAGTAGGCGCCCTCGGCGTTCCTCCCGCTCGCCGCGTCCAGCGAGTCGGCGTCCAGCGCGGAGGCGAACCCGCCCTCGGGGGTGCGCAGTTCGCGCAGCAGGAAGTCGGCGGTCTCCAGCGCGACCCGGCGCGCCCGCGGCTCGCCGGTGGCCCGCCACAGGTGCAGGTACACCCGCAGCAGCAGCGCGTTGTCGTACAGCATCTTCTCGAAGTGCGGGACCGTCCAGGTCGCGTCCACCGCGTACCGGGCGAAGCCGCCGCCCAACTGGTCGTAGATCCCGCCGCGCGCCATCGCCTCGCAGGTGCGCTCCACCATCTGCAGCGCGGCCCCGGACCCGGTCCTGGCGTGGTGCCGCAGCAGGAACTCCAGCACCATCGACGGCGGGAACTTCGGCGCCCCGCCGAACCCGCCCCGCCGCTGGTCGAACGACCGGGTCAACTCCACCACCGCCGCGTGCAGTTCACCCGCCCCGGGCACCCCGGCGACCCCGCTCCCCACCCCGTACACCGAGGCCCGCTCCGCCAGGTCCCGACCGATCCGCCCGGCCACCTCCCCGACCTCGTCCCGCCGCTCCGTCCACGCCTTGTCCACCCCCTCCAGCACCTGCCGGAACGAGGGCATCCCGTGCCGCGGCTCCGGCGGGAAGTACGTCCCGAAGTAGAACGGCTCCTTCCCCGGCGTCAGGAACACCGTCATCGGCCACCCGCCCTGCCCCGTGGCCGCCTGCACCGCCTCCATGTACACCGCGTCGACGTCCGGCCGCTCCTCCCGGTCCACCTTCACCGCCACGAACCGCTCGTTCAGGAACCCCGCCACCGCCTCGTCCTCGAACGACTCGTGCGCCATCACGTGGCACCAGTGGCACGCCGCGTACCCCACGCTCAACAGCACCGGCACGTCCCGCCGCTCCGCCTCCGCGAACGCCTCCGGCCCCCACTCCCACCAGTCCACGGGATTCTCGGCGTGCTGCTGCAGGTACGGGGAGGTCGCGTGCGCCAGGCGGTTCACCATGCCCGCGAGTATCCCAGCCCGTCAGCCCACCGAGCGGAGCGTTCGACCAACACGCCGGGGCCGCTCCCTCCCCGCCCGCACCGGCCGGGCGGGGCGGAACGGGCCGGGCGGGGTCAGGCGCGGGCGCCGCCGAGGAGGGTGAAGGCGAGGCCGGCCGCCGCCGTGGGCTGGAGGGCGAGTTGGACGGTGTCGACCAGGGCGCGGCGGTGGAGGTCGCCGAAGGGGCGGGCCGGGTCGCTCTGCAGGACGGCGCTCCACCGCATGACGGGAACGCCGGACATCGGGACGAGGCTGTCGCGCTCGGCGGCCCCGAACAGGCCGACCGGCAGCATCGCGCAGCCTAAGCCGGTCCGGACCGACTCGCGGATGCCGTCGAGGGTGGCGAGTTCGCGGCTCTCGGCGGGTCGGCCGTCGCGCATCCGCAGGTACTCGGGCAGCCAGCGCTGCGAGGGGCAGCCCGGGTCGGCGACCAGCACCGGGGCGGTGATCGGCCGGACGTACTGCGAGGCGGCCCCTCCGCCGCGCCCCGGCGAAGGGGCGACGGCCGCGAACTTCAGGCCGCCGAGCACGATCCGGCTGTCCCGGTCGCTGTACGGCTCGCGCTCCTCCGCGACGGCCGCACCGGCCTCCGCACCGCCGGCGGCGCACCGGCGTTCGGCGCTGGCGAGCCCGATCGCGGCGTCCAGCCGCTTCTCCCGCAGCGCGGCGGGGATGTCGTGGCTGACGACGACGCGCAGGTCGAGCCCGACGTGCTTGAGCAGCGCCTGGCCGGCGTGGGTCAGCCGGCTGAGCAGTTTGCCGCAGGCCAGGGCGGGGACGACGCCCAGGCGGATCCGCGGGAAGGGGTCGGCGGTGCGCTGGAGTTCGTCCTCCAGGTTGTCCACCAGGCTGAGCAGTTGCTTGGCGTACTCCCAGACGGTCTCGCCCGCCGGGGTGAGCCGCACCCCGTTGGAGGACCTGATGAAGACCGGCTCGCCGACGATCCGCTCAAGGGTCCGGATCTGCATGGTGACGCTGGACTGCGAGTAGCCGAGCCGCTGGGCGGCCTTGGTGAACGAACCCGCTCCGACGACACCCCAGAAGGTGCGGAGCGTTCTGGTGTCGATGTCCATGTCTGTCCCCGTAGTCTCTGCCGACCTACTGTTCGTTCACGTCCGCGTCCGGGGAACCCGGAAGGGTGCCCGGCGTTCCCGCCGGGCACCCTTCCCCGAAGCCTACGGCCGACTAGCCGATGTGTTCGGCGTCCACCGGGGGGAAGTCGAGGTCCGGCTGCGCGACGTGGTTGAAGTAGTTGGAGAGCACGTTCAGCGCGATGTGCGCGACGATCTCGGAGATCTCCGCGTCGGTCACCCCGGCCCGGTGGGCGGCCTCGATCTCCTCGTCGGTGACCCGGCCGCCGGTGTCCATCATCGAGGCGGTCAGCCGCAGGACCTGGTCCATCCGCGGGTCGGCGTCCGTGCCCCGGCGGGTGGCCAGCAGCTCGTCCTGGGTCAGGCCGACCTTGCCGCCGCGCATGGTGTGCGCGGAGACACAGTAGGTGCAGTTGTTCCGCTGCGCGATGAAGAGGGCGAGCTGCTCCCGCTCGCGGTTGCCGAAGCTGCCGCCGACCAGGGCCCCGCGCAGGGCGAGGTAGCCGCGCAGGGCGGCCGGGCCGTTGGCCATCGCGGCGTACAGGTTCGGGATCTTGCCGAGCTGCTTCAGGGTGCCCTCCAGCAGCTCCCGCTGCTCCTCGGAGGCGGTCTCGGCGGTGAGCTGGGTCAGACGGGACATGGCTGCGGTACTCCTCAGGACGGCAGTGCGTGGAGCTGAGCTGATGACGTGGGCGAGCAAGACGGTACCGATCGGTCTCGTCGTGAACGCTATAGAGCCCTCCCCCCTCCGTCAATGGACTCCGGGAAAATTCGGAACCGAGTGGTACCGTCTGAAGATGCCGACCAATGCCCGAGCAAGACTGATGGCCACCGCCGAACGTCTCTTCTACGAGGAGGGGGTGCGCGCCGTCGGCGTGGAGCGGATCCTGCGGGAGGCCGGCGTCGGACGCGCCTCCCTCTACCGCCACTTCCCCGGCAAGGACGACCTGCTGGTGGCCGTGCTCACGGAACGCGACCGGAACTGGCGCGCCTGGCTGGCCGCCCGGGTCGGGGCCAGCGACCTGGAGCCGGCCGAACTGCCCCTCGCGCTCTTCGACGGCCTCCACGAACGCTTCGCGGCGATGGGGTTCCGGGGCTGCGCGTTCATCAACACCATGGTCGAGGAGGCCGACCCGGACAGCCCGGCGCACGGCGTCGCCGCCGACCACAAGGAACGGGTGATCACCTACCTGGACGGGCTGCTGCGCGACTGCGGCTACCGCTCGCACGAGGTGCTGTCCCGCCAGCTGGCCCTGCTGGCGGACGGCGCGATCGTCACGGCCCTGCGCGAGGGCACCCCCGACGCCGCCCTCCGGGCCCGCGGGATCGCCGCCGCGCTGCTGGGCGCCGCGGACCGGGAGGAGACCCGGCAGGAGCGGGAGGAGGACGCGCCGGCCCGGATGTGAGCCGCCCGGGCGGGCCCGGACGTGTGAGCCGCCCGGGCGGGCTTCGGGTGTGGGCCCGCCCGGGCGGCTCAGCCGAGTTCGGCCCGGCGCACCTTCCCCGAGCGGGTGCGCGGCAGTTCCCGGACCAGGTCGACGCCGCGCGGCACCAGCAGGCCGGGCAGCCGTGCGGCCGCCCAGGCGAGCAGTTCCCGGGCGAGGTCGGGTCCGGGTTCGCCCGCGGGCACCGCCACCGCGTGCGGTGCCAGTCCGCCCCGCGGGTGCGGGCGGGGCACCACCGCGACGTCGGCGATGCCGGGGCAGCGCCGCAGCACCGCTTCGATCTCGGGCGGCGAGACCCGGTGCCCGAAGGACTTGAAGACCTCGTCCCGGCGGCCGAGCAGCCGGATCGAGCCGTCGACGCAGCGTTCGCCGGTGTCGCCGGTGCGGTAGCGGCCGCCGCCCAGGGCCGCTTCGGTGCGTTCGGGGTCGTCGGCGTACCCGGCCATCAGTCCGGCCGGGCGTTCGGTCAGGTCGAGGCAGACCTCGCCCGCGTCGCCGGCTTCGCCGGTGTCCGGGTCCACCAGGACGACGCGGTAGCCGGGCAGCGGGTGGCCGAGCGGGGAGAGCGGGTCGGGGCCGCCCGGGGCCCGTCCGATCAGCGCGGTGGCCTCGGTCTGGCCGTAGCCGTCGCGCACCCGCACCGCCCAGGCGGCCCGGACGGCGTCGCCGGTCCCGGGGTCCAGGCACTCGCCCGCGGCGGTGGCCTCCCGGAGCCGGACGCCGGGGGCCGAGGCGAGGTGGGGCACCATGGCGCGCCAGGTGCTCGGCGGGGCGCACAGGCTGTCGAGTGCGTGGTCGGCGGCGATCCTGGGCAGCAGGCGGGGCGGTACGCCGCCGGGGGGCAGGGCGACCACGGTCGCCCCGGCCGTCCAGGGGACGAAGAAACTGCTCCACGAGTGCTTGGCCCAGCCCGGCTCGGACAGGTTGAGGTGCCGGTCCCCGGGCCGGACGCCCTGCCAGTACAGGCTGGACAGGTGGCCGACCGGGTAGCTGGCGTGGGTGTGCACGACCAGTTTGGGCAGCGCGGTGGTGCCGGAGGTGAAGTAGCAGAACGCGGGGTCGGCGGCCCCGGTCGGTCCTCCGGGCAGGAAGGGGCGCGGGTCGGTGCGGGTGTCGGGGTAGCGCAGCCAGCCGGCCGGCGGGTCGTCGAGGGCGATCCGCAGGCCGGGCACCGCGCCCGGCCCGGACCGGGTCGCGCCGTCGACGGTCGCGGCGGCCCCGGCGGTGCACAGCAGGTGGCTGATCCGTCCCCGCCGCAGCCGGTCGGCGGCCTCCTCCGGGGTGAGGTCCTGGTAGCAGGGCACCACGACGGCGCCCAGTTTGAGGCAGGCCAGCAGCGACTCCCAGAGTTCGACCCGGGTGTCGAGCAGCAGCAGGACCCGGTCGCCCCGGGCGACCCCCAGTTCGGCCAGCCGCACCGCCAGGGTGTCGGAGCGGGCGGAGAGTTCGGCGAACCCGACCCGTTCCGCCACCTCGGTGCGGCCGTCGGGCCGGGGCGGGGCGAGCAGTTCGAGCGCGCTGCCGGGCTGTTCGTCGGCGAGGACGTCGAACCACTCCAGGGCCCAGTTGAAGTGCTCGGCGGCGGGCCAGCGGAACCGGGCGGCGGCCGCCGCCCGGTTGCCGCGCAGTTCGAGCAGCAGGTCGCGGGCGGCCCGGAACTCCCGGTGGGCGGCCGTCCGCCGCCGGGCCCAGTAGTCGGGCGGCCGGGTCGGCGGGGTCACCCGGTGCTCCCGCCCGCGACCGCGTCCGCCGGGCGGGCGGCCGGTGCGGCCGGGCCCGGGAGCGGTTCCAGCAGGGCCCGGGCGATGTCGTCGGCGTCCCGGGTGAAGGAGCCCCAGGGTCCGGGGCGGCCGCTGCCGACCTGGGTGAACCAGCGGGTGTGCTCGCTGGGGATCCCGATCACGTGCATGCCGTGCTCGACCGTCCCGCAGGCCCGGACGGGGTGGAACGGCGCGTCGGTGGAGGCGAGGCCGCCGGTGTCGAAGGAGTGGCCGGCCCAGGAGTTGACGAAGGTGCGGATGGTGCCGTCGGCGATCAGGCCCCGGATCAGCGGGTCCCGGTCGGCCCGCAGGTCGGTGCTCGGCACGCGTGCGTCGATCAGGGTGTCCAGCCGGGTCCCGGGGGCGTCGACCTGGTCGGAGGCGACGGTGAAGCAGCCGTTCGCCTGGTCCGGCTGGAAGCGGGCGCGGGGGCCGACCGGGTCGAGCACCCCGGCGTCCATCAGGGCCAGGAACTGTTCGGAGCGCAGCGGCGGCGGCCCGGTGGAGACCAGGGCGGCCAGGGGGGCGAACTCGTGCAGGAAACGCTGGTGCGAGGTGGGGGTCAGGCCGCCGAAGTCGACCACGCCGCGGATGGTCTGGCGGACGTCGCGCAGGGTGTCGCAGGCGGACTTCAGCGGCCCGCCCAGGTTGCCCATCCCCGCTTCGTCGAGGTCCGCGCGCAGGTGCTCGGCCAGGGCCGTCCGGTACTCGGCCGCGGAGCGGAAGCGCCGTCCGGCGAACGGCCGGGCCAGCGAGGACAGGTCGGCGATCGTCCGGGTGTCCGCGCCGTACTCGGCGGCGGTCCGGGCGAGCGCGGCCGGCTCGGGCGGTTCGGGCCGGGCGGCGGGGGGACGGGCGTGGGCGGCGCGGACCCGTTCGGTGAACTCCTCGGCCGCGGCGGCTCCGGCGGCCCGGCGGACCCGGGTGCCGAGCAGCACGAGGTTGATCTCGGCCATCAGCCAGGGCAGCACCGCCGCGTGGAAGTCCACCGGTCCCGCGGCCCGCAGCGCGGCCATCCGCTCGGGGGTGAAGAGCACCGCCCGGTAGCGGTGGCCGGGGCTCTTCTGGTTCACGCCCCGGGTCATCAGCGGGACGCCGCTGCGGGAGGCCGGGACGATCCTGGGCTCCCGGCCGCTGGGCAGGTAGCGCAGGCCGGTGTCACTCTCCTGGAAGCGTCCGCCGCGGCCGAGGGTGAGTTCGGCGAGCACGTCGTAGAAGGTCAGTCCCATGCCGAGGACGCCGACCGCCGAACCGGGCGGGATCAGCGCCAGCGGCATGTCCGCGGCCGACTCGCCGACGATGCAGCGCAGCGGCGGGTGCGCGGCGGCGAACGCGACCAGCGCGTTCTGCTCGTCGCTGGGTTCGACGGCGGGGTGGCCGGTGGCCAGGACCAACCGGTCCGCGGTGAGGACGTCGCCCCGGTCCAGCCGCAGCCGGTAGCCGGTGCCGCCGTCCTCGCCGGTGCCGGGGACGCGGTCCGCGCTGAGCACCCGGGCGGGGACGTGCTCCACCGTCAGGTCCGGCGGCAGCGTGGCGGTGATCCGGGCCGTCACGTACTCCAGGTACGCCCCGTACACGGCGCGGGGCGCGTACCCGTCGGGGTCGGCGTGCTCCGGGTCGTGCCCGGCCCACCACTCGGCCAGGCTCGGGCCCGCGCCGGGCCGGGCCGGGCCGTCGTCGGCGGGACCGGAGAACATCGTCACCTCGCAGGCCGCGGTGTTCATCAGGAACCAGGGCGACTGGTCGGTGCGCCACACCCGGCCGGGGCCGGCCGGGTACGGGTCGACGAGCTGCACCCGGACCGGGTTACCGGCGGGCCGTTCGGCGGCCCGGGCGGCCAGCCGCTCCAGTACCGAGAGGCCGCGCGGGCCCGTGCCGACCACGACGATCCGGCGGGGGCGCCGCGGCGGGGCCGCCGGGACGCCCGGCCGGGGCTCCTCGGCCGGGCGCGCCTCCAGGTCGTGCAGGTCGGCGGTGCGGCGCAGCATCGCGGCCAGCCGGTCCGCGGTGACGGTGCCGTTGCGGGTGCCGGTGGTGAACAGCGGCATCGCGCCGTGCGCGGCCCAGCGCAGCCGGCCGTCGTCGGCGATCACGCTGCGGCTCCCGCCCCGGTTGTCGGGGTGCAGGCAGTAGGGGACGTCCAGGATGCCGCGGTGGAAGGCGCGCAGCAGGGCGGTGCCGACGTCGTCCGCGAGCGAGAGGACCGCGGTGACCAGGGCCCGGGCCTCGGTGAGCACCTCGTAGGTGTCGGGGCCGTCGATCGCGGGCGCCGGGGCGGGGCCGGAGCGGGCGGCCCGGGCCCTGGCGGCCGCGCGGCGCAGCGCGGCCAGGTTCTCTCCGAGGGTGGGGATGCGGTGCGCCTCGGCCTCCGTCTTGACGATGATCCGCTGCGCGCCGCCGCGCACGGCGAGGTCGGTGCTGCGGGCGAGCAGCAGCCGGGCGCCCTCGGGGGTCCGGGGGAAGACGCCCATGTAGGTGTAGAGCACCAGGTGGCGGTCGGTCCCGGCGGGGAGGAGTTCGTCCGCCAGCAGGCGCAGTGCGGTGAGCGCTCCGGCGTCCTGGTCGGCGTGGGTCTGCTGGGCGTAGCTGAGCGAGACGCTGGTGATGCCGTTCTGGACGAAGAACAGCGCTTCCAGGACCGACACCGCGACCAGCAGCGACGGCGGGCAGAGCTGTCCGAGCAGGCAGCCGCCGAAGGTCTCCAGGTGGGCGCGGGCGCCCCGGGCCCGGGTGTCGGTGGCGAGTTGGCGCACCGCCTCGCGCCAGGCGGTGACGGATTCCGCGAGCGGGGTGCGTCCGTAGGGCAGGCAGTAGGAGACCGGTCCGCCCTCGCTGGCGGTCAGTCCGGCGGCGACCATGGTCCGGAAGATCGCCCGGGGGTCGGCGGAGCCGTGCCGGACCTGGACGGGGGTGTCGGGGCCGGCCTGGGCGGCGACCCGGGCGGAGGTCTCCGGGCCGTGGCTGACCAGGGGGAACCCGTTGAGCGGTTGGGCGGAGCGGATGGCTTCGGCGGCGGCCGCGTGGTCGCCGACCCGGGTGTAGCTGTCCAGGGTGATGGTGGCGACCGTGCGTTCGGCCAGGGCCGCGACGGCGGCCACGCCGGCCGCCATGTCCTGCGGGCGGGCCATGCCCATCCGCGGCTGCACCACCAACTCCCCGTCCCGTGCGGCGGACTGGACGAAGGCGCCGAGGTCGGCGGCGCGCCACGGCCGTCCGCCGCCCGGCCCGCTCACGCCGCGAGCCGCGCGTCGGCGGCCCCGGCGAGTGCGGCGAGCCGGCCCAGCAGCGGTTCCGGTCCGGCCCCGTCGGGGTGGACCTCGTCGAAGCCCGCCGCCAGCAGTGCGGTCCGGCGCTCGGCCTCGCCCTCGCCGGCGGTGATGCCGAGGCGGCCGCCGATCACCTTCGGGATGCCCCGGGTGAGGGGGTTGGCGTCGAGCGCGTGGGCCGCGCGCAGGCCGTCCAGGTGGCCGTGCCCGTTGACCGAGCTGAACACGATCAGGTCGGGGCGGGTCAGTTCGACGGTGTCCACCAGCAGGCGTTCGGGCACGCACGGGCCCAGGTTGAGGACCGAGTGGCCGGCCTCCTCCAGGAACAGTTGCAGGTGGACGAGGTTCCAGGTGTGGGCGTCGGAGGCCCCGGTGGTGAGCAGTACCCGCAGGCCGGGCCCCGGTGCGTCCGGTCGTCCGGTCGAGCGCTTCGCCTTCCTGGTGGCGAGGTCTGGGTGTGCCATTGCGTCTCCTCGGTGCGGCTGTGGGCGGCGGCGTCGCCGGGTGGGTGCGGGCGGGGCCCCGGGCGGCCGGGGGCGGCCGGGGTCAGTCCGTCGGCTGTCGGCCGGTCCGGTCGGCCGGCTCGCCGGGGCCGGGGACCCGGGCCGCGGCCGGCCTGGCCCGGACCGCCAGGACGGTGCAGCCCAGGGCGCTGGACATCTGGTGCCGGGTGCCCGGCTCCTCCACCACCAGGTCGCCCCGGCGGAAGCTGCGTCCGTCGCTGTGGTCGAGGACCCCGTCCAGGACCAGCATCAGTTCGTGGCCGAGGTGTTCGTGGAAGTCGCCGTGCGCCCCGGCGGGGAAGCGCAGCAGCAGCGCGGTGGAGTCCTCGCCGGTCCCGCTGTCGGGGGCCCACAGGACGACGTGCTCGACGCCCACCCGGCCGGGCTCCACCCACGGGACCCACGCGAGGTCGTCCTGCAGGAATCCGCTGCGCAGCACGTCGCGCATGACCGTGACCTCAGGCATCGACCGTCTCCTTGCGCTCGTTCGTACCGCGGACCTCGCCCCAGGGCAGCGGGCCGCGCACCACGGGTGCGCCGACCATGGCGCCGAACTCCTGCCAGGAGCCGTCGTAGTTGCGGACGTTCGGCAGGCCGAGCAGTTCGTGCAGGACGAACCAGACGAGCGAGGAGCGCCAGCCGATCCGGCAGTACACGACGGTGGGGACGGTGGTGTCGAGTTCGGCGTAGACGGCCCGGAGCTCCTCCGGGGTGCGGAAGCAGCCGTCCGGACGCACGTGCAGGTCCCAGGGGAAGTGCTGGGCGGACTGGACGTGGCCGGGGCGCACGTGCAGGTCCTCCGGGACGTCCGGCGGGGTGGTGCGGTCGCCGAGGTACTCGGGCAGCGAGCGCACGTCCAGCAGGTTGATCCGGCCGATGCCGTCCAGGACGTCGGTGCGGGTGGCCCGCAGGGACAGGTCGGCGGTCGGCACCGGGTAGGCGGTCGGCGGCCGTTCGGGCCGGCGGAAGGTCAGTTCGCCGCCCTGCGCCTCCCAGCGGGCGCGCCCGCCGTCGAGCAGCCGCAGGTCCCGGTGGCCGTACACGCGCAGCAGCCAGAAGGCCGCGGTGGCCCACCAGTTGCTGTTGCCGCTGTAGAGCACGATGGTGTCGTCCGGGCCGATGCCCAGGCTTCCCAGGGTCGCCGCGATCTGCGCGGCGTCGGGGACGTCGCGGCGGACCGGGTGCTGGAGGTCGGTGCGCCAGTTCAGGCTCACCGCCCCGGGTATCCAGCCGGTCGGGCCGGGTCCGCCGTCGGTGATCTCCACCAGTACGACGTGCTCGTCCGAGCGGTGCCGCGCCACCCAGTCGGCCGTCACCACAGGACTGTGTCGGGTCATCGCAACCTCCGGTTGTCACGGGGTGCGACGGCCGCACCCGCGGTGCGGCCGTCGCCGGTTCGGTGCGGTCGGAATCAGCCCTGACCCTGGAAGTAACAGGTCGCCCGGCGGTGGACCACGCCGCCGATCTGGGTGCCCATGGTGATTCCGGGCTCGTTGTCGAAACGCCAGTGCATGCCGCCGTAGACGCGGGAGATGCCGGCCTGGGCCGCCGCCGCGGTGAAGGTCGGCCAGGTCAGCCGGGTGTCCACGGCCGGGGTGAGGCCGGGCTCGATGGTGGAGGTGCCCGCCTTGAAGAGGTAGGAGTCACCGAAGGAGTCGGAGCCGGTGAACCTGCGCAGGAACTCGGCCGCGGCGCCGGAGAAGGTGCTGTGGCCGGAGACGGTGGCCGGGAAGGCCGGCACCGGCACGTAGGCCCGCCAGGACGCGCCGTCCATCGTGACGGTGCCCTGGCCGGGGCCGCCCCAGGAGCGGATCCGCTGGCCCCGGGTCAGGTAGGGGATGAGCGAGCTGGGGCGGGCGAAGTCGTAGCGGGCCTTCACCGCCCAGGAGCCGATCGCGGCGTCGCACTCGGCCATGTTGAGGCCGAAGAAGAGCTTCGCGTCCTCGTCCACGCCGTAGCCGTCGCGGGCGGAGACGAAGCGGGCCCACGCCTGCTGCGCGCCGGGCGGGGTCACGTCGGCGTCGAGCCAGAACTCGGCGATCGCCTTCTGCTCGTCGGACAGCCCGGCGCTGATGGTGATCAGTTCCTGGACGGCCGCGTTCAGGGTCGCGCTGCCCAGCGCGGGCGGGGCCGGCACGGTGAACTGGTCGGGGCTCGTCAGGGCGAACGGCGTCATCCGGGCGAACTGCGGGGTGAGGAAGTGCTGGGTGGCGCCGCCGACGACCAGCGGCATCCAGTTGGCCGGGGAGGCCAGCAGCGCGGGGTCGAAGCCCGCGACCGACTGCGGCTGGTTCTTCGGCTGGTAGCCGGTGGTGTCCGCGTAGGCGTTGAGCTGGTTGGCGCCGTCCTGGTGCCGGAAGGCGAGCACGGCCCGGGCGGTGCGCAGGCCGATCGCGGCCGGGCCGGTCGGCGAGCCGCCGGTGCGGGCGGGGTCGTAGCCGAGCGAGCGCAGCATCGAGTCGGCGGCGGGCGCCTGCTCCGGGTAGAGGTCGGTCAGCGCGGCGTGCGCGGCGTAGCTGATCGCCTCGTTCTTGTTGGCCAGGGTGCGTTCGGCCCTCGGGCGGCGCAGCGCGCCGCCGAAGCGGGTGCCGTTCGCGTGGCTGTCGTAGCAGGCCCAGGCGTCGTAGATGCAGTTGTGCACCACGGCCAGGGAGCGGGCGTTGACGGTGGCCGGGCCGAAGACCGCGCCGGTCAGCCGGTACTTGTCGAGGATCGCGTCCATGGTGGCCTGGTTCCACCGGACGACCACGCTCGGCAGCCCGCCGGTGCCGTCGGCGCGGCGGCCGGTGCGGGTCTCGGCGGCCCAGGCGGCCGGGCCGGTCGCGGCGGCCAGGCCGGCCGCACCCAGCGCGCCGGCGGCGGCGGCGAGCATCGAACGGCGGGACACCGTGCGCCGACCGGGGGTGTACGGCTCTTGCATCTGGCATTGCTCCTTGTCCGATGGGGACGTGCCCGGCGGCGCCTGTGCGGCGCCCGTGCTGCCGGGTCCGTCCGTGGTGTCTGGCGTGGTCCGGTGGTGCCTGCTTCCCTGCGGGGCGCTCGGGGTCCGGGGCGCCGACGGGGGCGCTCGGTCTCGGCGGCGACCGCCCGACTGCCGGAAGCGGGGCCACGCTAGAGCGGCGGACGTGTCCCGAACGTTGCAAAAATGTGTCTCACCATTGCGAAATGACCGCGTACTGACATTTATATGTTCGAAACTGTCTGGTTATCTGGCGATTTTCTGCCGACTTCGGTCCGTCTCCGCCCGGCCCGACCCATCGGAGGTCGCTATGGCCCCATGCGAGGAACCGATCGGCCGCCCTCCGGCCGATTCACCCCCCTTAGCCTTCTTGGCGCTGGAGCAGCCGACCGGGGGAGAGACCGTGACAGGGGCAGTGGCACACGAAGCGGAGAGACCGGAGCCGTCCGGCGGCTCCGTCGCCCGGTGCGAACTGGCGACGCACCCGAGCGCCCAACAGGTCCGACTCGGCCTGCTGGGCGGGTTCACCCTCTCCTTCCGGGGCGAGGAGCTGAAACCCTCCCTGGGCGCCCGCCGACTGCTGGCGCTGCTCGCGGTCGAGCCCCGCGGCCTGACCAGGGCGCGGGCCGCCGAGGTCCTCTGGCCCGACCTCGAACGCAACCGCGCGGCGGCCGCGCTGCGCACCGCGCTGCACCGCATGCCGGCCTGCCCGGTCCCCCTGGTCAAGGAGTGCGGCGCCGGCCTGTTGACGCTGTCCCCCGACGTCGCCGTGGACCTGGCCGCCGCCAACCGCGCGGCCGCCCGCATCCTCGGCCCGGCCGTCGAGATGGACGACCGCGAACTCGGCCGGGCCCTGGACCTCGACTTCGACTACGACCTGCTCCCCGACTGGGCGGAGGAGTGGCTGACGCACTGTCAGATCCGTTGGCACCAGCGCCGGTTGCACGCCCTGGAGACCCTGTCGCGGCGGCTGGCCGAAGCGGGTTTCGCGGGCGCCGCCGTGGACGTCGCCCTGGTCGCGATCGGTTCCGACCGGCTGCGGGAGAGCGCCCACGAAGCCCTGGTGGCCGCCTACCGGGCCGCGGGCAACGAGATCACCGCGGACGCCTACCGCCGCCAGTACGAGCGGCAGCTCCGCGAGGAACTGGCCCGGGAAGCGGTCCCCCGCGGTCGGCCCCCCGTTCCCGCACCACCCGCCGCACCGGCGGCCCGGCCCGCCGCCGGCCCGCGACCCCCCGCGGGCGTCATCCCGATCAGCGCCGCGCAGACCGCGAACGGCCGTCGGCGCCCCGTCACCCCGTCACTGGCAGGAGGCCACCGTGACCACGGCTCCGCACTTTCCTGACACCGGGCAGGGTCCCGCCCCCCTCGTCACCGGCGCCCCCGTCCTGGAGCGCTACGAATCCCTGCGCCCGGCCCTGCACCGGCTCGGCCTGACCCTGCTGCGCTGCGCGCTGGGCCTGGTCTACCTCTGGTTCGGCGTCCTCAAGCTGATCGACCGCAGCCCCGCCGCCGACCTGGTGACCAGCACCATCCCGTTCCACACCGGCGGCTGGGTGGTCCCGGTGCTCGGTGGCGTCGAGGTGGTCCTCGGCCTGTGGATAGCCGCCGGGATCGGCATGCGCTGGGCGCTGCCGGTCCTCTTCGGACACCTGCTCGCCACCTTCGGCGTGCTGGTGGTCGTTCCCGACCGGGCCTTCCAGGACGGCAACCCCGCCCTGCTGACCATGGAGGGCGAATTCGTGATCAAGAACCTGGTCCTGCTGGCGGCCGTCCTGGTCGTCACCACCCGCACCGCCCGCCCGCACCGCTGAGCCGCCGCCCGACCACTCCCCTCCCGGCCCGCGACCAGCGAGCCGTCCGTTACAGACGACCCGAGGTAGTCGCGTCCATGGACAAGAAGGAACTCCGCACCACCCTGCGCTGGCTGGCGCCCGTCCTGCCGGCCGCCGCCATGCTGGCCCTGGCCGTCGGGCTCAACCAGCGCGCGATCCTCTTCCCGGAGGCGATCGCGCTCGCCTTCGGCGTCTGGGTGATGCACCGCCCCGCCTGGATCGCCTCGCCGACCCGGATGGTCGCGGGACCGGTGCTCTGCGCCGTGGACGGCATCCTGGTCGCCCAGCTCTTCCACGCCCTGCACTGGAGCAAGTGGGCCGCCGCGGCCGTCGCCCTGCTGATCGCGCTGGCCGTCCTGCAACTGCTCGCCGCGCCGATCGGCCCCGCCGTGTCCGCCGCCGTGCTCCCGGTGGTCTTCTCCCTGCGCACCTGGGACTACCCGCTGGCCGTGCTCTGCATCTGCGCGGCGATCGCCGCGGTGATGTTCGCGATCGAGCGGGGCGTGCCCCGGCCCCCCGCGCCGATGGTGGCCGCCGGGGCCTGGCGGGTCGACCGGCTCCTCGTCCTCGGCGCGGTCTCGGGCGGCTGGCTGCTGGTCAGCGGCGTGCTGCTGGACCTGCCGCCGGTCGCGGTCGCCCCGCCGCTGATGGTCTCCGCCCTGGAGTGGGCGATGCTGCCCGCCCGCACCCTCCAGCTGGCCCTCAAGCGCGGCGTGCTGCTGTGCGGCGGCTGCGCCGTCGGCTCGCTGGCGCTGTGGACGGTCCCGCAGGAGTGGGTCGGCGGCGCCCTCGCCGTCGCGGTGGTCTGCCTGGCGGCCCGCTACCTCGGCGAACCCCACGCCCCCGCCATGGCGATGGCCCTGGTCCCCTACGTGGCGCACGAGGAGAACCCGGCCGTGGCCGGGTTCGGCGCGGCCGCCGGGACGGTCGTCACCTACGCCGCGATCTCCGCCGTCCTCGCCCTGACCGCCCGCCCCCGCCCGGGCGCTCCCGCCCCGGACGCGCCGGTGCCGACCGCGCCCGCCGCCGCCCGGTAGACCGGCGGGGACGCACCGGGTCAGTCGTCCTTGGGGTCCGGCTGCTCGGCGAAGTCGATCTTCTTGAAGCGGGCGTTCATCGACTTCAGGAGGAACCAGGTGGCGACGCCGAGCGCCGCGAAGACGACGAAGCCGAGCAGGCCGGGGGTGACCTTGGTCTCGTCGAGGGCCAGGGCGGTGGCGAGCTGGACGGGGTTCACGGGGGTGCTCATTCCTCCATGGTGACCCGGCCTTAAGGCGGCCGGGTCACCGGGGGGTGGTACGGGGCGGGGCGAAGCGGGACGAAGCGGCCGCGGAGCTACTTGCGCAGGCCCGCGAAGAGGTCGTTCTCGGGCAGGTCGGTGTCGACCAGGGACTTGGCGAGCTCGTAGTCCTCGGTGGGCCAGACCTCGCGCTGGACGTCGAGCGGGACGCGGAACCAGGGCCCGTCCGGGTCGATCTGGGTGGCGTGGGCGATCAGCGCCTTGTCGCGGGTCTCGAAGAAGTCGGCGCACTCGACCCGGGTGGTGATCTCCCGCTCGGCGCGGCCGGACTTCTCCCAGCCCTCGATCCACTCGCCGTACGGGGAGTCGTGCCCGTTCGCGCTGAGGTAGGCGTGCAGGGCGCGGATCCGGCCCATCGGGAAGCCGTGGTTGTAGTACAGCTTGGACGGCTGCCAGGGCTCGCCGGCCTCGGGGTACGCCTCGGGGTCGCCGGCCGCCTCGAAGGCCACCATGGTGATCTTGTGGGTCATGATGTGGTCGGGGTGCGGGTACCCGCCGTTCTCGTCGTACGTGGTGATCACGTGCGGGCGGAACTCGCGGATCAGCTTGACCAGGGCGCCCGCCGCGACCTCGACCTCCTCCAGGGCGAAGCAGCCCTCGGGCAGCGGGGGCAGCGGGTCCCCCTCCGGGAGGCCGGAGTCGACGTAGCCGAGCCACGCCTGCTGGACGCCGAGGATCTCCCGGGCGGCGTCCATCTCCTTGCGGCGGACCTCGTGGATGTTCTCCTCGACCCAGGCGTCGCCCTGGAGCTTGGGGTTGAGGATCGACCCCCGCTCCCCGCCGGTGCACGTGGCGACCAGGACCTCCACCCCCTGGTCGACGTACATCGCCATGGTGGCGGCGCCCTTGCTGGACTCGTCGTCCGGGTGCGCGTGCACCGCCATCAAACGCAACTGCTCGCTCAACGCCTGGTCCCCTTCAGGTACAGGTATGTCCGGTTCGTCGGGCCGGCTCCCCCGCCGCCTGTGGCGCGGACGTGCCCCTCCTATAGTGACGGACTGGAGGGCCCGTCCATTCCCACCGAAGGACGAACCCCCCTCCGCGAAAGGACCGAGCCCGCCATGGACCACAGCCCTACGCCCGAGACGCGGGTCGCGCCCCCGGCCGCACCGCCGGCCGGCCGCTACAACCGCGCCGACGACCGGACGGCCGACCGCAGGCTGCGGGTGGCCGCGGTGGTGTGCGGGGTGCTGTTCCTCGGGCTGATCGCCTGGCTGGGCGGCTCGTACCTGCTGCGCGAGACCGAGCTGAACGGTACGGTGCCCACCTTCCAGGCGGTGTCGGACTCCGAGCTGCAGCTGCAGCTGTCGGTGCGCAAGAGCGACGGCACCTCCGGGGTGTGCACGGTCCGCTCGCAGGGGACGGACGGCTCGGTGGTCGGCCAGTCGGACTTCCGGGTCCCGGCGGCGGGCGGCAGCTACGACGAGGTGGTCACGCTGCGGACCACGGCCCGCGGCACCACCGCGGAGCTGCTCGGCTGCACCCCCGACAAGAAGTAACCCGTCACCGCTCCCGCTCGCTCACCCTTTCGGAGGGTGCTGACGCGCGGGAGGGCCCCGGCCCGCCCACGACCCTCCCGTCCGGGCCCGGAACTTGTTAGGCTCGTGATTTCGCCCCTTCCGCGCCGGCCGGCTCGGGAGCGGGCGTTGCTTTGCATCTGCCCAGAAAACAGACCCACCGCCGCCGGACCGCCCCCGGGGCGGCACCAGCACCGACGAGGAGCACCCTGTGACCCAGACCAACGATGACGTGACCTGGCTCACTCAGGACCACTACAACAAGCTCAAGGCCGAGTTCGACCACCTGACCGGGCCCTGGCGCGTCGAGATCGCGAAGAAGATCGAGGCGGCGCGCGAGGAGGGTGACCTCAAGGAGAACGCGGGTTACCACGCGGCCAAGGACGAGCAGGGCAAGACCGAGGCGCGGATCCGCCAGCTGTCCCAGCTGCTGGAGCGGGCGAAGGTCGGCGAGGCCCCTGCGGACTCGGGCGTAGTGGCCCCGGGCATGCTGGTGAAGGTCGCCTTCGACGGCGACGAGGACGACACCATCGAGTTCCTGCTGGCCTCCCGCGAGGTCACCGACGGCGACATCGACGTGTACTCCCCGCAGTCGCCGCTGGGCCGGGCCATCACCGGCAAGTCGGTGGGCCAGGACGCCCAGTACGAGCAGCCGAACGGCAAGAAGGCGCGCGTGAAGATCGTCGACGCCAAGCCGTTCTCCGGCTGACCGCCGCGCGACGCACGACGACGGCCGCTCCCCCGGGTGGGGGGAGCGGCCGTCGCGCGTGCGGGGCGGGCCTCAGCCCGTCACGGGGCGGGCCTCAGCCGGCCGCGCGGCGGTACTTGCGCACCGCCAGCCAGGAGAAGAGCGCCATGATGACGATCGACCAGACCACCGAGACCAGCGCGGCGTGCTGCATCGGCCAGGAGTCCGGCACCGGGCCGAGCTGGTTGCCGAACAGGCTGCGGCAGGCCTGCACGGTGGCGGAGAACGGGTTCCAGTAGGCGATCGGCTGCAGCCAGCCGGGCATCGAGCTGACCGGCACGAAGGCGTTGGAGACGAAGGTCAGCGGGAACAGCCAGATCAGGCCGGCCGAGGTGGCCGCCTCGGGGCTGCGCACCGACAGGCCGATCAGCGCGCCGATCCAGGAGAAGGCGTAGCCGAGCAGCAGCAGCAGGCCGAACGCGGCGAGCATGTCGAGCACGCCGTTGTGGATCCGCCAGCCGACCGCCAGCGCGACCAGCGCCAGCACCACCAGGATGAACGCGGTCTGCACCAGGTCGGCCAGGGTGCGGCCGGTGAGCACGGCGGCCCGGGACATCGGCAGCGAGCGGAACCGGTCGACCAGGCCCTTGGTCATGTCCTCCGCGATGCCGGCCGAGGCGCCGGCCACCGCGAAGGTGACGGTCTGGGCGAAGATGCCGGCCATCAGGTACTCGATGTACGTCTGGTGGCTGGGCTGGGCGCCGGGGATCGCGATCGCGCCGCCCATGACGTACGAGAACAGCAGCACGAACATGACCGGCTGCATGAGGCCGAACACGACGATCTCGGGGATCCGGGTCATCCGGCGCAGGTTGCGCTTGGCGACCACCCAGGAGTCGTGGGCGGTGGCGGCGACGCCGCGCCGGGGGGTGACGGGGGCGCCGCCGATCGCGCCCCGGGTGTCGGAGAGGGTCATCTCAGGCGTCCTTCCCCTTGCCGCGGCGGCCCTGGCCGGCGGTCGCGCCGCCGTCCTCGTCCTCGTCCGCGCCGCCCTCGGTGACGTGGCCGGTGAGCGAGAGGAAGACGTCGTCCAGGGTCGGGCGGCGCAGGCCGATGTCGTCGATCTCGATGGAGCGGGCGTCCAGTTCGCGGATGGCGTCGGCGAGCACCCGGGCGCCGCCGCTGACCGGGACGGTGATCCGGCGGGTGTTCTTCTCCACCGTCGGGTCGCCCTTGGCGTACGGGGTGAGCGCGGCGACCGCCTCCGGGACCAGGTCGGCGGCGCGGACCACCACCTCGATCCGCTCGCCGCCGATCTGGCGCTTGAGCTCGTCGGCGGTGCCGCGGGCGATCACCTTGCCGTGGTCGACCACCGCGATGTCGTGGGCGAGGCGGTCGGCCTCCTCCAGGTACTGGGTGGTGAGCAGCAGGGTGGTGCCCTGCTCGACCAGGGTCTCGATGACCTCCCACAGGGCGAGCCGGTTGCGCGGGTCGAGGCCGGTGGTGGGTTCGTCGAGGAACATCACCGGGGGCCGGACGACCAGCGCGGCGGCCAGGTCGAGGCGGCGGCGCATGCCGCCGGAGTAGGTCTTGGCGGTGCGGTCCATCGCCTCGGAGAGGTTGAACCACTCCAGCAGCTCCAGCGCCCGCTTCTTCGCGTCGCGGGCGCTCATCTGGTAGAGCTCGCCGACCATCTGGAGGTTCTCGCGGCCGGTGAGGTACTCGTCGACGGCGGCGTACTGACCGGACAGGCCGATCAGGCTGCGCACCTTGTTGGGGTGCTTGAGGACGTCGACCCCGGCCACGGTGGCCCGTCCGGAGTCCGGTTGGAGCAGGGTGGTCAGGACGCGGACGGTGGTGGTCTTGCCCGCGCCGTTGGGGCCGAGCAGCCCGAGCACGGTGCCCTCGGGCACGTCCAGGCTCACGCCGTCCAGGGCGCGGACGTCACCGAAGGTCTTGACCAGGTTCTCGGCTTCGATGGCTGCCGCCATGGGCCTGCCTCATCTCCTGATGCGAGTCGGTTTTGCGGGGGGATCATCCGATTTGTTACCCGAGCCCGCCTGCGGCGAAGCTCGCGATACATCGCAAGATGCTGTCACTCGCGATATATCGCGTCAAGCTCCGCAGGTGAGCCCGGTCACAGCCTGGCAGCCACCACTGACAACCTGCGGCCCCAACGGCCCCGGCGGGCGCAGCGGCCTCAGCGGCTGACCACGTACCCGGCCTCGCGCAGCTCCCCGATCACCACCGCGCAGTGCTCCGGGCCCTTGGTCTCCAGGTGCAGGTCCACCTCGACCTCGGTCAGGCCCAGCTGCGGGTCGATCCGCACGTGCGCGACGTCCAGCACGTTGGCGTCCGCCCGGCCCAGCACGCCCAGCAGCTCGCCGAGCGAGCCCGGCCGGTCGAACAGCCGCACCCGCAGCGACAGGTAGCGGCCGGCCGCGGCCAGGCCGTGCCGCAGCACCCGCTGCATCAGCTGCGGGTCGATGTTGCCGCCGGAGAGCACCGCCACCACCGGCCCCTCGAACCGTCCCGGCTCCGAGAGCAGCGCGGCGATCGGCGCCGCCCCGGCGGGCTCGACCACCAGCTTCAGCCGCTCCAGGCCGACCAGCAGCGAGCGGGAGAGCGCGTCCTCGGTGACCGTCACCACCCCGTCCGCGAGGGAGTTCACCACCTCGAACGGGATGTCGCCGGGGCGGCCGACCATGATGCCGTCCGCCATGGTGGCGTACCGCTCCAGCGAGACCGGCCGGCCCGCCGCCAGCGACAGCGGGTACGCGGCCGCCGCCGCGGCCTGCACCCCGACCACCCGGACGTCCGGGCGCAGCGCCTTGACCGCGATCGCCACGCCCGCCAGCAGTCCGCCGCCGCCGGTGCCGACCAGCACGGTGCGCACCTCGGGGCACTGCTCCAGCACCTCCAGGCCGACGGTGGCCTGACCGGTGATCACGTCCCAGTGGTCGAAGGGGTGGATGAACACCGCGCCGGTCGCCTCGGCGTACTCGCGGGCCGCCTGCAGCGCCTGGTCGACGTTGGCGCCGTGCAGCCGGACCTCGGCGCCGTACTCGCGGGTGGCGGCGACCTTCGGCAGCGGCGCGGCGAGCGGCATGAAGACGGTGGAGCGCACCCCCAGCAGGGCGGCGGCCAGCGCCACGCCCTGGGCGTGGTTGCCGGCGCTGGCGGCGACCACCCCGGCGGCCCGCTCGACCGGGGACAGCCCGGCGATCCGCACGTACGCGCCGCGCAGCTTGAACGAGCCGGTGCGCTGCAGGTTCTCGCACTTGAGGTGGACGGGGGTGCCGGCCACCCCGGAGAGGTGGCGGCTGGTCTGCATGGGGGTGACCCGGGCCACCCCGGCCAGCATCTTCTGCGCGCCCCGGACGTCGTCCACCGTGATCGGCCACCTGTGCATGGGGGCCAGCGTAGGACGCGCACTGTTCCGGTGTTCGCCCGGCGCGCGTACGCTGCTGGTCACGAGTCGCCCACACCACCCGTGAGCCGCGATGAGCCTGCCTGTGCCCGACCCCTCCCCCGATCCCGACCGCCCCGATCCGGACGGTCAACTCCCCTACCAGGTCGCGGTGTTCGCGCGGCGGATCAGTGTCGCCGGCGAGCTGGACCGGGCCGCGTTCCTGCTGCTGGAGCAGCTCGCCGCGACCGGCCCCGCCAATGTGAAGACGCTGGCGGCGGGGCTCGGGGTGGACTCCTCGACGGTGACCCGGCAGGCCGCGCCGCTGCTGCGGGAGCGGCTGGTGGCGCGGCTGCCGTACCCGGCGGACCGGCGGGCGGTGCGGCTGGCGCTGACGCCGCTGGGGGCCGGGCGGCTGGCCGAGGTGCGGGAGCGGCGGCGGGAGTTGATCGCCGAGCTGACCGCGGGCTGGACGCCCGGGGAGCGGGCGGTGTTCTGCGCGCTGCTGGCCCGGTTCAACGACGGCCTGCTGGACCGCCGTTGAACCGTCGTCCGGCCTGAGCGCCGGTCAGCCGAGCGCCTGCTCCAGGTCGGCCAGCAGGTCGGCGGCGGACTCGATGCCGACCGAGATCCGCACCAGGTCGGCGGGCACCTCCAGCGGGGAGCCGGCCGCGGAGGCGTGGGTCATCCGCCCGGGGTGCTCGATCAGCGACTCGACGCCGCCCAGCGACTCGCCCAGGGTGAAGAGCTGCGCCCGGTTGCAGACCTCGACGGCGGCCTGCTCGCCGCCCGCGACCCGGAACGACACCATGCCGCCGAACGCCTTCATCTGCTTGGCGGCGACGTCGTGCCCGGCGTGGGTGGGCAGCCCGGGGTAGAGCACCCGGGTCACCTTCGGGTGGCCGGCCAGCAGGTCGGCGACCTGCTCGGCGTTGGCCGAGTGCCGGTCCATCCGGACGCCGAGCGTCTTGATGCCGCGCAGCACCAGCCAGGCGTCGAACGGCCCGGCCACCGCGCCCATCGCGTTCTGGTGGTAGGCGACCTCCTCGGCCAGGCCGGCGTCGGCCACCACCAGGGCGCCGCCGACCACGTCGGAGTGCCCGCCCATGTACTTGGTGGTGGAGTGCACCACGACGTCCGCGCCGAACGCGATCGGCTGCTGCAGGTAGGGGCTGGCGAAGGTGTTGTCGACCACCAGCTTCGCCCCGGCGGCGTGCGCGATCTCGGCGACCGCGGCCAGGTCGGTGATGCCGAGCAGCGGGTTGGACGGGGTCTCCACCCACACCGCGCGGGTGGTCGGCCGGATCGCCTCGCGCACCTTCTCGGGGTGGTGGGTGTCGGCGACGGAGAACTCGACGCCCCAGCGGGTCAGCACCTTGGCGAACAGCCGGAAGGTGCCGCCGTACGCGTCGTTCGGGATGACGATGTGGTCGCCGGGCTTGAGCAGGGTGCGCAGCAGGGTGTCCTCGGCGGCCAGCCCGGAGGCGAAGGCGAGGCCGCGCGCGCCGCCCTCGATCGCGGCCAGGCACTCCTCCAGCGCGGTGCGGGTCGGGTTCGCGGAGCGGCTGTACTCGTAGCCCTCGCGCAGTCCGCCGACGCCGTCCTGCTTGTAGGTGGACACCTGGTAGATCGGCGTCACGACTGCCCCGGTCCGGGGGTCCGCTTCCTGGCCCGCGTGGATGGCGAGGGTCTCGAAGCCGTGGGAAAGCTGGTGCTCGGTCATGCCACCGAGCCTAGTGCGACCGGGTGTTCGCGGGGGTGTGCCGCGACGGGGTGTCAGGTTGCCGCAACGTCACCGCAAGGCCCCCGCAAAGCCCTCGCAGGGTCACGGGTCGTACCGCTACGATCGCCCGGCCGTACACGTGATCGAAGCTGCTGGGGGCGTGGGATGTCGACCGAGCGCACCGGGCCGGACGCCCCGGTCCGGGCCCTGCCCGCCGTCGCGCTGCTGGCCGGGTTGCCCCTGCTGGCGGCGGCCGTCCTGCTGGGCCTGGCCGGGGTGAACGCCGCGCTGGTGCTGGGCTCCGACCGGTTCCACCCCTGGATGGTGAAGCTGTGGCTGCTGAGCGCGGTGGTCGGCTACCCGGTGCTGCGGGTGGTGCTGCTGGCCCGCCGCCCGCGCCCGGCCGCGGCGGCCGGTCCGGCGCTGTCCCGGGAGGCGCAGCCCGCGCTGTGGGCCCGGGTGGACGCGGTGGCGGCCGCCGCCGGGGTGCGCGGCCCGGCCGAGCTGCGGCTGGTGCCGGAGCCCCGGCTCGCGGTGGTGGAGCGCACCGCGCTGCTCGGCCTGCTGCCGGGGCGCCGGACGCTGCTGCTGGGCGCGCCGCTGCTGCTGGGCCTGTCCGCGGCGGAGCTGGACGCGCTGCTGGCCCGCGAGTTGGGCCGGTTCGCCGGCAACGGCGTGCGGCTGGGCCCGGTCGTGCTCTCCGGCCACGACGCGGTGGGTCAGGTGGTCGCCGCCCTGCACCTGCGCGCCGACCGGCACCGCGCGGCCGAGGCCGGGGAGATCGCCGAGGAGAACGCCTACCGGGTCGCCTCCGGCCGCCCCGCCCGGGCCGAGGACCCGGGCCGCGGCGGCGTCGAGGGCGTGCTGGCCCGGCTGTTCGGGGCCTACGCCCGGCTGTACGGCCGGGTGTCCGCGCGGGTGCGCGAGCGGCAGGAGTACGCGGCCGACCGGCTGGCCGCCGAACTGGCCGGCCGGGACACCGCGGTGGCCGCGCTGGGCCGCGCCGACGCGCTGGCCCCGCTGCACGCCCACTACCTGGAGCAGTACGTGGGCATGGGCCTGGAGGCCGACCTGCTGCCGCTGCCCGGCCAGGTCGTCGGCGGCTTCGCGCACCTGCTGGCCGCCCCGCGCCGGGCCGCCGAACTGGACGAAGCGGTCCGGCGCCTGCCCCGCCGCACCGACGAGGACGAGGACGAGGACGAGGGCCCGGGCGCCCCTCCGTCGCTGCACCGGCGGCTCGCCGCGCTGCTGGCCCGGCCCGACGCCCCCGCCCGGCTCGACCCGCCCCCGCCCGGCCCGGCCGCGGCCCTGCTGGCCGACGCCGAGCGGCAGTTCACCGACCTGGAGGCGGCCGTCCCGGCGCCCGGCGGCGCCCGCCGGGTCGACTGGCCCGAACTGGTCGACGGCACCCTGCGCGCCCGGGAGCGGGGGAAGGCGCAGCCCGTCCTGCGGGCGCTGACCGGCACCGGGCGCCCCGGCACCGTCGAGGCCCTGCTGGACGTGCTGGACGCCGGCCGGGGCGAGGAGATCGCCCGGCTGCTGCCGCGGAGCGAGCGGGCCGCCGCCGCGACCGGCCGGGCCGCCCGGGAGTTCCGCCGCCCGCTGCTGCGCGAGGCGCTGCGCTCGCTCACCATGCTCGCGCTGTACGCGCGGGGCGCGGCCCGCTGGGAGGCGTCCTGGAGCGGCCCGGCCTTCCTGGTGCTGCCCGGGGGCACCGCCGAGCGGCTGCCCGGCGCGCTGGACGCCGCGGTGGCCGACACCCCCGACAGCGCGCCGCTGCGCGCCCTGCTGGCGGAGGCCGCGGCCTCCGCCGCCACCCCGGCCTGATCCGCCGTCACCCCTTGGAGAACCGTCCCCGATGGCCCGACTGATCGTCATCATCCCGCTGGTCCTGCTGATCGGCTTCAAACTGGCCACCTGGCTGATGGAACGGCGCACCGCCGCACTGAAGACCGCCACCGAGGCGGCCCGGGCGAACGTCGCCCGGATCGAGGAGGCCACCCGGCCGACCATCGTCCCGTCCGAGCACGGGCTGGTCCGCCGGGCCGAACTGGTCGTCGACAAGGGCGTGTTGACCGGCCCCGAGGTGGACGCCGCGCTGGCGGCGGCCGCCGCGGGCGACTGGCGTCCGGCGGCGGAGCTGTTCGCCGCCGCGGCCGGTGACCACGACCGCCGCTGGGGCCTGGTCGAGCGGTTCGCCGAGAGCGCCGTCGAGGAGGACGCCTGGCTGAAGGCGTGGCGCGCCGAGCGTCCAGGGGACGCGGACGCCGCGGTGACCGGCGTGCGCGCGCTGATCGGGGTGGCCTGGAAGGTGCGCACCTCGAAGCGCGCCGGCGAGGTCAGCCGCGAGCAGTTCGACGTGTTCCACAAGATCCTCGGCGACGCCGTCGAGGCGGCCGCGGAGGCCGTCGCGCTGGCCGACCCGGCGGACCCGCTGCCGTTCTCGGTGCAACTCCCGATCGCGCGGGGCCTGAGCTGGCCGCGCGAGCGCTTCCGCGAGCTGTGGGTGGAGATCACCGACCGCGCCCCGCTCCTGTGGCCGGCCCACCTCGACGCGCTGCAGTACTGGTGCGCCAAGTGGCGCGGCGGCGGCGGCGACCACGCCCACATGCACGCCTTCGCGGACGCCGCGATCGCCGCCGCCCCGCCCGGCAGCCTGCTGACCGTGCTCAAGCTGGAGGGGTACTGGGAGCAGTTCGGCTACGACCGGGAGTACGCCTACGGCGCTCCCGAGGTGCGGGCCGCGGCCGACGCGGTGCGCGCCGACCTGGCGGCCGCCGACCCGGCGGACCGGCACCTGACGTACGTGCGGGGCTGGCTGGCGTACATGGACCACCGGGCCGACCGGCCCGTCGAGGCGGTCGAGCAGTTCCGGGCGCTGGGGACGGCCGTGCCCGACCCGTGGGCCTCGTACTTCGACGACCCGGTCGGCACCTTCGTCGGACACCGCGCGGGCGCCGTGCTGGAGCTGCTGGAGCTCCGGGAGGCCGAGGAGCGGGCCCGGGCGCAGGGGGCCCCGACCGCCGGGTGACCGTCCCGCGTCGCGCCCGCCCGGCCCGGTGCCGAGGATGGAGGGGTCAGCCGCGCCCCGTCGCCGAGCCCGGTGGCGGGGCGCGGGTCGTTCTCGGCCGGAGGTGAACGGTGATGGCCGGGTTGGTGCGGATGAGTCTGGACGAACCGGAGGAGGTCCGCCCGTTCGAGGGCGGCAAGGGGCAGCTGGCGCTGGTGAACCTGGCGGCCGGCGGCGTCGGCCGGGCGGTGTTCGAGCCGGGCTGGCGCTGGTCGGAGCACGTGAAGCCGATCGCCGGCACGGACAGCTGCCGGTCCTCGCACGCCGGGTACGTGATCTCCGGCCGGCTGCGGGTGGAGATGGACGACGGCGAGGCGGCGGAGTTCGGCGCGGGCGACTTCATGCTCTGCCCGCCCGGCCACGACGCCTGGGTGCTCGGTGACGTGCCCTGCGTGATGCTCGACTGGCAGGGCTACGCCGACTACGCGAAGCCCGCCGCCTGACGCGGCGGCCGGAGCGGCCCTACGCCCTGCGGACCTCGTGCATGAAGCAGCCGAACTCGACCGCCCGCACGTGCAGCACGGCGGTGGCCGGGTCGGCCAGCAACTCGGCCGCGATCCCCGGGAGTTCGGCCGGTGCGCCGACCCGGCCGCCGAGGATCAGGCCGTCCGCCGAGTAGGCCCGCAGCACCCGCGGGCCGCCGTGGAAGCCCTCCGGCCAGCCGCCGGGGTGGCCCGCGCACGGCTCGGCGTGCACGAACACCGGTCCGGTCTCCAGGTAGGGGCCGGGGTCGCAGCCGGTCTCGGCGGCCCAGCGCAGCAGCGGCGCGTACGACAGCAGGACGACCCGGTCGCCGGGCCTGGCCCTGGTCAGGCAGCAGCGCAGCGGGTGGCCGCCGGGCCCGGCGTCGGTGGCCGCGCGGGCCCGTCCGGCGTCGTCGGCGCGGCGCAGTTCGGCGAGCACCGGGGCGGGCACGGCCCGGACGTCCAGGGCGGTGGTGGTGTCGGTGGTGTGCATGCCTCCAGCCTGTGCTCCGGCGGCCGCCCGGTCCGGCGGCTTCCGGACGTCGCGCTGCTCGGCGGGCCGGGAGCCGGCGGGCCGGGACGCGGCCCGGCCCGCCGCGGCGTGCTGCCGCGACGGGCCGGGCGCTGCCCGCTCCAATCCTGACGGTGCGTCAGGTCAGCTCGGGGGCCATCTCCTTGATGTCGTCGAACCCGAAGCCGGCGTGGTTCAGCGCCTCGGCGGTGTCCCGGTCGATGCCGAGCGCCTCCAGTTGGGCGTACTCGGAGGCGGTGAGCGGGGCGCCGGCGGTGTAGTCGTAGTCGGTGTCGGTGTCGGTGTCGGTGCCGAAGTCGTCCTCCCCGTAGGATCCGCCGTCCTCCATCGAGGTCAGCAGCTCCTTGAACTTGCCGACGTCGAACGCGGTGGCGCCGGACGGGGCCTCGATCGGGGTGTCCGCGGCGGAGATGCCGAGCCGGAGCGGCAGGTGCGTCGACCAGTCGGTCTTGTCCCCGAACTGGGCGAGGTCGAGGGTGATCGCCGAGACCCGGCCGTTCACGATCCGCACGTCGGCGGCGAGCCTGCGGTCCGGCACCTCGCTGAAGCCGTCGAACTTCTTCTTGGACGGGAACGCGGGGGCGCCGGGGATCTCCTTGGCGGCGTCGGTGAGCGACCCGTAGACGCTGTCGAGCAGGCCGCGCGCGGGCGCGGACACCCGGATCACGTCGGCGTCGCCGGACTTGCCGAGGTCCGTCACCGAGACGTTCTTGGAGAGCGCGCTCTTCACCGAGTCGCAGAAGTGCTGGAGCACGGACGGGTCGACGCCGGGCGCGGCGCCCGGGTCGGCGCCGCCGTCGTGCTCCGCCCCGGCGCCCGGCATGCCCTCGGCGATCTGCTTGAACGCGTCGGCGTCCGCCGAGACCCACTTGCCGTCGATCAGGTCCTTGAGCGGGGCGGCCTCGGGCGGCAGTCCGTCGAGGTTCCGGTCGAGCTCGGAGGCGTCCTCGCCGGCGAGTTCGGCGATGCCGCGGACGTCCGCCTTGACGTACGCCGTGTCGTCGACGAGCCGGACGTCGAGGTAGGTCTTGCCGTCCTTCTTGCCGTTCAGCGCGTAGGCGATCGAGAGGCCCTCGGTGTCGGCGCCGGTGGTGGCGGCGGCACCGGAGCAGCCGCCCTTGAAGAGCTCGGTCTCCTTGAGCGGCTTGTCGTAGCTCACCGAGACGGAGAGCTTCAGGTCGGCGAGCAGGTCGGCTTCCTGCCGCTCGATCGGCGAGTCGGTCGCCTCGCCGAACGCGACCAGCTGGTCGGCGGCGGCGTCGAAGGAGAGGTCGAAGGAGAGCGTCCGGGCGTCGCCGAGCTTCTCGAACGAACTGCTCAGCTTCTCACCGGTGTTGATCTGCTCGACGGTGCTGCAGGCGACGAGGCCGCCACCGAGGAGGGCGGCTCCGGTGGTGACGGCTATGCCGGCGCGGACGGTGCGGCGGCGGGTGTCGGTGTTGATGGCTTGCTCCTGCTACTGGAGACGGTTCGGGCCCGGTCGGCCCTGCCGCGGAGGCAAGCTCAGCACGATGACGCGTCCCCCCGCACGCGAATATTTTTACCATTCGTATAGGACGTTCTCATGATCCCCCCAGCTCCGTGTGCCAACCGTGACCCGGCCGGCCGGAGCCCTCAGACCGCGCTGCCCGCGACCCAGTCCGCCCAGGTCATGTTCCAGCCGTTCAGGCCGTTGGCGGGGCTCACCGTCCGGTCGCCGGAGTTGACCACCTCGACCACGTCGCCGACCATCGAGCTCGCGTAGAACTTCGCCGCGTCGGTGCTCGGGTCGTTGCCGCCCTGGACGTCCTGCAGCGCGATGCAGCCGTGGCTGGTGTTGGCGCTGCCGAACTGCGAGGCGGGCGACCAGTAGTTGCCGTGGATGAAGGTGCCCGAGGTGGTGAGCCGCTGGGCGTGCGGCACGTCCGGGATGTCGTACTCGCTGCCCAGGCCCACCGTGCTGGAGTTCATCCGGGTCTGCTGGTACTTCTCCGAGATCACCAGCTTGCCGCCCCAGGTGCGGTGTTCGGGGGCGCCGCCGATCACCGGGTAGGTGGCGGTGACCTGGCCGTCGGTGCGGACGGTGAGGGTGTCGGCCGTCAGGTCGGCGGTGGAGACCTGGCTGCGGCCGACGGTGAAGGTGACGTCCTTGGACTGCGTCCCGTACACGCCCTTGGCCCCGGCCACGTCCTTGAGCCGCAGCTTCAGGGTGACCCTGGTGCCCTTCGCCCAGTAGTCCTGCGGGCGGAAGTCGAGCCGGGTGGAGTCGAACCAGTGGCCGACGATCTCCACCGGCGGGTCGGCGACCACGGTGATCGCCTGCTGGACGGCCTTCCGGTCGGTGATCGCCTTGTTGAAGTTGATCGACACCGGCATGCCGACGCCGACGGTGGTGCCGTCCTCGGGGGTGAAGTAGCCGACGAAGGTGTTGGCCGGGGAGGCGGTGGAGAAGCTCGCGTTGGCGTCGGCCGGGCGCTGGTCGCCGTCCACGGCGGAGGCCGCGACGGTGTACCGGCTGCCGCTGGAGAGCTTGGCGGTGGAGGTCCAGCTCGCCTTGTCCGCCGCGAGCCGCCCCGCTATCGCCTTCCCGGTGCCGTCCGTGACGGTCACCGAGGTCAGGGTGCCGTTCAGCACGGTGACGGTGACCGGCTCGGTGAACGGCGCGGCGGTGGTGCCGTCGGCGGGCTTGACGGTGATCTGCGCGACGGACGCCTTGGGACTGGTGGACGCGCTGCTCGACGCCCCGCCCTCCGCCGGGGCCGAGCCGGCGGCACCGGAGGCCCCGGAGCCGCCGGACTTGCCCCCGCCGCCCGAACAGGCCGCGACCAGCAGCACGGGAGCGCCCAGCAGCCCGGAGAGCACCCCGCGCCGGCTCCAGCTGCCGCCGCGCGGCCGGTCCTGCTTGTCCGCTGCGGTCACGTCCACGCTCCTCGGTCCCAAGATCACTCATTTATGTGCAGATCGTACGAGAGTACCCAAGCAGGCCGCAGAACGGACAAAAGCCCGGTCCGGGGGTACCGGACCGGGCTCTCGCACGGGGTGGAACGGGGGCGGAACGAGGGTGCTTACTGGACCTCGTACTCGTCCCAGCTCTCGTCGTCGGGGTCGTAGTCGGTGCTGGCGGACTCCCAGGTCGCGGAGGCGAGCTCGACGCCGGGGATGTCGCCGAGCAGGGCGACCGGGTCAACGAAGTGGGCGAGCGAACCGGTCGGGTCCACCTCGATCGCCTCGACGGCCTGGGCCCGCTCGTCGTCCTCCAGGTACTCGTCGTCGGCGACCTGGGTGAGCGCGGCGGCCTTGAGGGCGCCCTCGTCGGTGATCTCGGCGATCAGCTCGATGGTGAGGCGAACGTAGCGCGGTGCGTCCTGCTCGGGCAGGTCGGTGCTGGTCATACCGGCGAGCCTAGGGCCTGGCCCACCCTTCCGGCGTATCACCCCCACCGGAACGCGCCGCCCGCGACGTCCGGGCACGAGGGAGGGCCGGCCCGGGCGAACCCGGACCGGCCCTGCCTCCTCCGCTCGGACTCCCCCACCCGGGAGCTCGCGGAGCCGCGCCTCGCGGCGCGATCTCTGCCGCGGGAGCCGCCGCACCCTGCAGGACAGGGGCGGGACGACGGCGTCTCCCACGGGCGGACACGGTGGGCCGGGTCAGGACCGGCCGGTTGTGTCCTCGGTGACCCCGGAGGCCGGGGAGCCGCTCCCTTCCTCCTTCGTCACCGCTTGCGGCTTCTTGCCGTGCTTTAAAGATGCCCTGCCCGTGTTAACCGGGTGATGCGCGGTTGTGACTTCCGGGTACCAACTGTTCCCGACCCCGCGCCTTCACCCGGACGGCGGGCGTCCGGCCCCCTGACGCGGGGTCAGTGCCCGGCCCGGGCGGTCAGGAAGGCCAGCAGGTCCTGCCGGGTCACGATGCCCTGCGGCTTGCCCTCGACCAGCACCACCACCGCGTCGGCCTTCTCCAGCACCGCCATCAGGTTGGTCACCGACTCGCCGGAGCCGACCACCGGCAGCGGCTTCGACATCACTCCGTCGAGGGTGTCGGTCAGCTGGATCCGCCCGCTGAACAGGCCCTCCAGCAGCTCGCGCTCGACCACCGAGCCGACCACCTCGCCGGCCATGATGTCCGGGTGCCCGGCGCCCGCGGAGACCACCGGCATCTGCGAGACGCCGAAGTCCCGCAGCACCCGGACCGCCTCGGCGACCGTCTCGCCCGGGTGCATGTGCACGAACTGCGGGATGCCCTCGTGCTCGATCGCGTCCTTGCGGGCCAGCACCTCGCCGATGTGCGCCTCGTCGGTGGCCGTCGGCAGGAAGCCGTAGTCGGCCATCCAGTCGTCGTTGAAGATCTTCGACAGGTAGCCGCGGCCGCCGTCCGGCAGCAGCACCACCACCACGTCGTCCGGCCCCAGCTCGCGGGCCACCTCCAGCGCCGCCACCACGGCCATCCCGCAGGAGCCGCCCACCAGCAGGCCCTCCTCCTTGGCGAGGCGGCGGGTCATCTGGAACGAGTCCTTGTCGGAGACCGCGACGATCCGGTCCGCGACGCCGCGGTCGTACGCGGTCGGCCAGAAGTCCTCGCCGACGCCCTCCACCAGGTACGGCCGGCCGGTCCCGCCCGAGTACACCGAGCCCTCCGGGTCCGCCCCGACCACCTGCACCTTCCCGCCGGAGACCTCCTTCAGGTAGTTGCCGGTGCCGGAGATCGTCCCGCCGGTGCCGACGCCCGCCACGAAGTGGGTGATCCGCCCCTCGGTCTGCTCCCACAGCTCCGGGCCGGTGGAGTGGTAGTGCGAGGCCGGGTTCTCCGGGTTGGAGTACTGGTCCGGCTTCCACGCGTTCGGGGTCTCCCGGACCAGCCGGTCCGAGACGTTGTAGTACGAGTCCGGATGCTCGGGCGCGACCGCGGTCGGACAGACCACGACCTCCGCGCCGTACGCCCGCAGGGTGTTGATCTTGTCGGTGGACACCTTGTCCGGGCAGACGAAGATGCACCGGTAGCCCTTCTGCTGGGCCACGATCGCCAGCCCCACCCCGGTGTTCCCGCTGGTGGGCTCGACGATGGTGCCGCCGGGCTTGAGCGCGCCGGAAGCCTCCGCCGCCTCGATCATCCGCATCGCGATCCGGTCCTTCACCGAACCGCCCGGATTGAAGTACTCGACCTTCGCCAGCACGGTGGCGCTGATCCCCTCGGCGACCTTGTTGAGCCTCACCAACGGGGTGTCGCCGACCAGCTCGATGATCGAATTGTGGTACCGCACGGGGGTCCTCCCGGTCGATGGCATCACTGTTCTTCCGAAACCCCCAGCCTAGGGCCCACCCCGCACCCCCCGACCCCCATCACACCCACGCGCCCCCACCCCGCCCGACCCCACCGCAGACGCCCGAGTGATTCCACCCCGGCGCGCCAGTACGCCGCAGTGGCCGCCCCACCCACTCCCCCTCCCCAGCCCACCACAGGCGCCTACCCCCCCTCCGCCTCCCCCCGCCCCCGTGCGGCGCCCGGGTGGTTCTGCCCCGGTGGGCCGGTACGCCGGGGTGGCCGGGGGGTACCAGTGGGGTACCGGTGTGCGGAGTGGAGAGGGGGTGGCCGATGTCCGGCTCGCAGGCGTCGAGGGCCCGGGTGGCGCGGCGGATCGCCACCGCGGCGGCGTACGGGGGTGGTGGGCTGGGGTTGCTGGGGGTGGGTCTGGCCGGGGTGCTGTTGACCGAGAGCCGGCTGGCGGTCCGGGCGATCGGCATCCTGGACGGCGATCCGCCGCACGCGGACGGCGTGTACGGCGAGGGTTTCGCCGATCCGTCCGACGCGCGGGAGCCGCTGGTGCTGGCGTTCCTGGGCGATTCGACCGCGGCAGGGCTGGGCGTGCAGCGGGCGCAGGAGACGCCGGGCGCGCTGCTGGCCTCGGGGCTGGCTTCGGTCGCGGAGCGCCGGGTGCGGTTGGCGAACGTGGCGAAGTCGGGGGCGCGCTCGTCCGACCTGGCCCGGCAGTTGGAGTTGGCGCTGCCGCACCGGCCGGACGTCGCGGTGGTGATGATCGGCGCGAACGACGTGACCCGGCACGCCCCGGCGGCCCGCAGCGTGCGCGAACTGGGCGAGGCGGTGGGCGCGTTGGTCTCGGCGGGCTGTCACGTGGTGGTGGGCACCTGTCCGGACCTGGGCACCATCAAGCCGGTCCGGCCGCCGTTGCGCTGGGTGGCGCGGCGGCTGAGCCGGCAGCTCGCGGCGGCGCAGACCATCGCGGTGGTGGAGGCGGGCGGGCGGACGGTCTCGCTGGGTTCGCTGCTGGGCCCGGAGTTCGCGTCCCGGCCGGAACTGTTCGCCGCGGACCGCTACCACCCGTCCGCGCAGGGCTACGCGACGGCGTCGATGGCGCTGCTGCCCTCGCTCTGCGCGGAGCTGGGGCTGTGGCCGCAGGAGTCGGCGGCGGGCGGCGTGGTGGAGCCGCAGGCGGTGCTGCCGGTGGCGGTGGCGGCCGCGGCGGCGGCGGGGCGTTCGGGCACCGAGGTGACGGCGGCCGGTCCGGCGAACGGCACCTGGCGGTGGGCGACGCTCAAGCAGCGCTTCCGGCTGGCCCTGCCGCGCGGGGAGGACGCGGAGCCGGCCGGGGAGGGCGCGGCGCCGGCCGGCCTGGAGGGCGGGGACGGGCGGCGGGCGATCACGTCGGCGAACTCACATCCGGAGGCGGATGACGCCGGAGCTACCAAACGGTAACTTTCCCGGGAGATCCACCGGATCGCGTCCCGAGGTCACTCAGCGAGGAGTCCGCCATGCCCGAAGCCGTCATCGTCAGCGCCGCCCGTTCGCCGATCGGCCGGGCGTTCAAGGGCTCGCTGAAGGACGTCCGCCCGGACGACCTGACCGCGCAGGTGATCGGTGCGGCGCTGGCGAAGGTGCCGCAGCTGGACCCGCGGCAGATCGACGACCTGATGCTGGGCTGCGGCCTGCCGGGCGGCGAGCAGGGCCACAACCTGGCCCGGATCGTGGCCGTCCAGATGGGCATGGACTACCTGCCGGGCGCGACGATCACCCGCTACTGCTCCTCGTCGCTGCAGACGACCCGGATGGCGCTGCACGCGATCAAGGCCGGCGAGGGCGACGTCTTCGTCTCGGCGGGCGTCGAGACCGTCTCCCGCTCGGTCAACGGCACCTCGGACGGCATGCCGGGCACCACCAACCCGCTGTTCGACGAGGCGCAGGCGCGCACCAAGCACCGGGCGGAGACCGGCGGCGGGGAGTGGCACGACCCGCGCGAGGACGGCCTGCTGCCGGACGCGTACATCGCGATGGGGCAGACCGCGGAGAACCTGGCCGCGCTGAAGGGGATCACCCGGGCCGAGCAGGACGAGTTCGGCGTGCGTTCGCAGAACCTGGCGGAGGCGGCGATCGCGGCGGGCTTCTGGCAGCGCGAGATCACCCCGGTGACGCTGCCGGACGGCACGGTGGTGAGCGCGGACGACGGCCCGCGCGCGGGCGTGACGCTGGAGGGCGTCTCCGGGCTGCGGCCGGTGTTCCGCCCGGACGGCACCGTTACGGCCGGTAACTGCTGCCCGCTGAACGACGGCGCGGCCGCGCTGGTGGTCATGTCGGACACCAGGGCGCGCGAGCTGGGCATCACGCCGCTGGCCCGGGTGGTGTCCACCGGCGTCTCCGCGCTATCCCCGGAGATCATGGGGTACGGCCCGGTGGAGGCGTCGAAGCAGGCGCTGCGGCGGGCGGGCCTGTCGATCGGGGACATCGACCTGGTGGAGATCAACGAGGCGTTCGCGGCCCAGGTCATCCCGTCCTACCGGGACTTGGGCGTGGACCTGGACCGGCTGAACGTGAACGGCGGCGCGATCGCGGTCGGCCACCCGTTCGGCATGACCGGTGCCCGGATCACCACCACCCTGATCAACTCCCTCCAGTGGCACGACAAGCAGTTCGGCCTGGAGACCATGTGCGTGGGCGGCGGGCAGGGCATGGCGATGGTGATCGAGCGCCTGAGCTGACCACTGTGACAGGCGTCTCACCCATCCGGAGTGACGCTGCGTAATTGAGGGCCGGATCACACCTCGGGTGCGATCCGGCCCGTTTTTCATCGTTCCGCGACCGAATGTTCGACGCACCGGATTGGATCAACTCCGCAGCGTAGAAAGGTATTACCTAACAATTTGAGGACAAGTAGGAAAGTCACAGACAAATCCGACATGAGCCACTGCAGTAACGGCCGCCGATACGGCAGTGTGGAGGCGTAACCCCGTTCCGCTCCTCGTTGGGAGTACGTTCCGTGAGCGCCGTCTTCCTCTCCCTGCTGCTGGTACTGATCGCCCTGACCTCCGCCGTCCTGCTCCACCTCCGTACGCTGGCAAGGAAGTTGGACGCCAGGCCGACGGCCCCGCAGGTGGACGAGGCGCTGATACGCCGCGCCGTCACCGAGGCGCTGGCCGCCGACCGGGAGCGGGAGATCACCGAGGCCCGGGCGTTCTGGGCCGAGCAGGAGGCGCGCGCCGCCGAGGACGCCCCGCTGTTCGACACCCCGTTCACCACCATCGGCGAGGACTGGCCGATCTTCTTCCCGCGCCCGACCGGCCCGCAGGACGCCGCCGACAACAACGGCGTGATGGACCCGGAGTTCGGCGAGGCGCTGCGCCACGCGCTGGAGGACCTGATCAAGGACGCCCCGACGGACGGCACCCCGGCCGGCGGCGCCCGGGCCGCGCACCCCGCGCAGGGGCACCCCGCGCAGGGCGGCGGCCTGCCCGCCCCCGGCGACAACGGCGACGTGCGGGCCCGCCGGGAGGCCGACCTGCTGGCCACCGGCCTGGAGGCCGGGCTGCTGGACGCCGAGGCCGAGCCCGCGACCGCGCCCGACCCGCGCCGGCACCCCTCGCACCCCGACTTCGTGCCCAGCCCGACCCCGTCCCGCGAGTGGACCGACGACCGGCTGGCCGCGCTCGCCGAGGAGCGGATCGGACTGACCGACGTCCGCCCCGGCCCGCTGGGCACCCTGGACGTGTACGCCTTCGCCGACGGCACCACGCTGTGCGTCGCCCCCGGCGACCGGGAGGCCGCGTACCGGCTGATCGACGCCGTCCGGGCCGGTGAGGACGTCCGGCTGCTCGGCGGGTCCCGGTTCTCCGGCTCGTACTCGCTGACCTTCTCCACCGACGACGAGACGGTCTACGTGCTCGCCGACCGGGTGGTCGCCTCGATCTGACCGCCCGCCCGACCGCGCCCGCGCCGACGGGGCGCCGAGACCACCCGGCAAGGGGTTGCCCGGACCGGCTCGGCGCCCCGTCGGCGCGTCCGGCTCCGGCGCCCACCCCCGGCGGGCCGGCCGGTCAGCCGGTCAGCCGGTCGGTGCGCTCGACGTCGTCCAGCGCGGCGGCCAGCGCCTCCGGGTGCCCGTCCGCCGCGGCCAGCGCCAGGTCGTGCCCGGTGACGGCCAGTTGGTCCCCCACCGCGAACGCCCCGCAGTCCGGCACCTCCAGCGCGGGCAGCCCCTCCAGCCCCCGGCCCGAGTCGGCCAGCCGGCGGGCCAGTTCGAGCACGGCGGCGGCCCGGGACGGGTGCCCGGGGACGGCGGCCAGCAGGCGGCTCTGCGGCATCGCCCGGAAGCGGTCGGCGAGCCGGTCGACGGCTTCGGTCAGCCGCGCTGCGGCGGCGGGGAGCTGCTCGGACATGCCCCGAGCCTAGGCCCTCCCGGGAACGCGGCGGGCCCCGGAGGAACGTTCCTCCGGGGCCCGCCGCTTCACCGACCGGGTGCGGGTCAGTCGTCGCCGCGCAGGATGGCGATCAGGCGCAGCATCTCCATGTAGATCCACACCAGCGACAGGGTCAGGCCGAAGGCCGCCCGCCAGGCTTCCTTCTCGGGGGCGCCCATCCGGATGCCCTCCTCGATCTCGGCGTAGTCGAGGGTGAGGAAGAAGGCGCCGAGCGCGATGCCGACCAGGCCGACCAGGATGCCGAGCGGGCCGGAGCGCAGGCCGAAGTCGGCGCCGAACATCATCGCCACCATGTTGACCATCATCAGCAGGACGAAGCCGATGGCGATCGAGATGCCGATCCGGGTGTACCGGGGGGTGACCCGGATCCGGCCGCTCTTGTAGGCGAACAGCGTGGCCGCGAAGACCGCGGAGGTGCCCAGCACGGCCTGGATCGCGATGCCCGGCCAGAGCGTCTCGAAGGCCTTGCTGATCGCGCCGAGGAAGAAGCCCTCCAGCGCCGCGTAGGCCAGGATCAGGCCGGGGTTGACGCTGCGCTTGAAGCTGATCACGAAGCCGATGACCATCGCGACCAGGGCCGCGCCGATCGCCGGGGCGAAGTTGTCCATCGGCACGGTGAACCACGCCACCGCGCCGAAGGCGACCAGGGTCAGCAGCGTCATGGCCGTCCGGGCGACCACGTCGTCCATGGTCATCCGGCCGGTCTGGACCGGGCCGGCGGACGGCGCGTTGTACATGCCCGCGAGCTGCTCGTCCGTCAACGGCGGCTGGTCGGCGTAGGGCTGGCCCGCGTACGGGGAGCCGTACGCCTGCTGCCCCGGCTGGCCGGCCGTCTGCGTGCCGAACCCCGCGTACTGGTCGTTGCGGGTGAAGGACCCCTCCCGCGAGAAGACCGGGTTCCTGCTTCTCATCACATTCCTTCCGGGGCGGCGCGGCACCACCCACACAGAGCACAAGAGTAATGGTTTGGCAAAGTATTCCGCGTCGGTCGTGAGGATGATCCCGTGTCGCCTGCGCGGGTGGCCACCGACCGGGCAGGGTGGGGGTCGCAATTGACGCATACCCAGAAAGGCGGCCCCGATGGCCGAGGAACTGTACGCCACCCTGAAGACCAACAAGGGCGACATCGAGATCCGCTTGCTGCCGAACCACGCCCCCAAGACGGTCAAGAACTTCACGGAGTTGGCGACGGGTGAGCGCCAGTGGATCGACCCGAACACCGGGCAGCCCAGCAACGCCCCGCTGTACGACGGCACGGTGTTCCACCGGGTGATCCAGGGCTTCATGATCCAGGGCGGCGACCCGCTGGGCAACGGCACCGGCGGCCCGGGCTACAAGTTCGCCGACGAGTTCCACCCGGACCTCGCCTTCACCAAGCCGTACCTGCTGGCGATGGCCAACGCGGGCCCGGGCACCAACGGTTCGCAGTTCTTCATCACGGTCGGCCCCACCACCTGGCTGACCGGGAAGCACACCATCTTCGGCGAGGTGACCGACGCCGCCAGCCAGCGGGTCGTGGACGCCATCGTGAACGTCGAGACCGGCCGCAACGACCGCCCGGTCGAGGACGTGGTGATCGAGAAGGTCGTCATCGAGACCCGCTGACGCCCCGACCCGAACGCCCGGACGCCGCCCGCCCCTTGCCGGGGTGGGCGGCGTCCGGGCGCCGGCGGCCGGGTCAGTCGGTCTTGATGCTGGTCAGAATGTCCAGCCGGGAGGCCCGGCGGGCCGGCCAGAGCGCGGCGACCATGCCGACCAGGGCGGCGAGGCCGAGGAAGAGCAGCACGCTGCCGTACGGGATCACGGTGGTCAGTCCCTTCAGTTCGGAGGCCAGGACGCGGGTCGCGGCCCAGGCCAGGAAGCAGCCGAGCAGGACGCCGACCAGGGCGCCGAAGACCGAGATCACCACCGACTCCAGGCGGATCATCCGCTTGATGCCGCGCCGCTCCAGGCCGATCGCCCGCAGCATGCCGATCTCGCGCTTGCGCTCGAACACCGACATGGCGAGCGTGTTGACCACGCCGAGGACGGCGACGACCACCGCCATGCCGAGCAGGCCGTACATCAGGTTGAGCATGGTCGAGATGATCCGGCTGAACTCGTCCACCATGTCCTGCAGGGTGCGGACCTCCATCACCGGGTTGCGGCCGGTGGCGTCCGTGAGGGACTGCTTCAGCGCGGCGGTCGGGCCGTCGGTGCCCTTCACCAGGATCTGCTGGACCAGCGGCTGCGGGTCGTTGGCCTCGATCAGGCGGTTGGGGGCCACGATCGGGGAGACGCCGGAGGTGGTCTCGAAGACGCCGCCGACGGTGAGCGCCACGGGCGCGCCCTTGGCCGCGGTGGCCTTCAGGGCGGAGCCGACCGCCAGCTGGTGCTTGGTGGCGAACTCCTCGCTGACCAAGACCTGGTCCTGCCCGAGGGCCGCGGTGGAGCCGGACTTCATCGTCAGGTTGACCAACTGGTCGAAGGCGGCGGCGTCGTAGCCCTCGATGGCGCGGTTGCCGCCGACGCCCTCGATGTCCCACCAGACGTTGTCGACCTGGCTGACCGCCTTCACCCCGTCCGCCTTGGCGACCAGCCCGGTCAGCTCGGGGGACAGCTCGCGGCCGTCGGCCATGCCGACCACGTAGTCGGCCTTCATCGTGTCGCCGACCATCGAAGTGACGGCGCTGGTGACCGAGTTGCCGATCACGGTCAGCGCGGTGACCAGGGTCAGGCCGATGGTGAGCGCGGCCGCGGTGCTGGCGGTGCGGCGCGGGTTGCGCACCGCGTTCAGCCGGGCCAGCTTGCCGGGGGTCCCGAACACCTTGGCCAGCACCGGGCCGACCAGCGCGATCACCGGGCGGGACAGCAGCGGCAGCAGCACGAACACGCCGATCAGGGTGAGCGGGGCGCCGAACTCCAGCTTGTGCTGGGCGTCCGAGCCGGAGCCGTTCGCGCCGGCCAGGATCAGGCCCAGGCCGGAGCCGGCCAGCAGCACGCCGATCGAGTTGCGGATCAGCAGGCCGCGCTGGGTGCCGGGCTGTTCGCCGCTGCTCATCGCCGCCACCGGGGGGATCCGGGAGGCCCGGACGGCGGGCAGCAGCGCCGACAGCACGGTGACCACCACGCCGGTCACCAGGGTGCCGACGACCGTCACCGGGGCGATCACCAGCGAGCCGGTGGGCAGGCCCTCGTTGAAGGCGTGCAGCAGGGACTGCAGGCCCGCGCCGATGCCGATGCCCGCGAGCAGGCCGCCGACCGAGGCGACCAGGCCGATGGCGAGCGCCTCCACCAGCACCGACTTGGTGACCTGGCCGCGGCTGGCGCCGACCGCCCGCAGCAGCGCCAGTTCCTTGAGGCGCTGGGCGATCAGCATGGTGAAGGTGTTGACGATGATGAAGATGCCGACGAACAGCGAGATCCCGGCGAACACCAGCAGCATGGTCTTCATGCCGCTCACCGAGTCGGCGACCATCTTGGTCTGCTCGTCCTTGAGCTGCTGGCCGGTCTTCAGCTCGACGCCCTCGGTGGGGGCCTTCGCCCGGGCCTGGTCGAGCAGTTGGGCCTCGCTGGTGCCCGCCTTGGCGGTCAGCGCCACCGAGCTGTACCGGCCCGGCTCCAGCAGTTCGCGCTGGGCGGTGGCGGTGTCCATCAGCACCAGGGTGCCGCCGGAGGTGACCTGCGGGTCGTCGGTGGTGAACACGCCGGTGAGCACGGCGTCCCGGGCGGCGCCGTTGCCGGCCACCCGGACGGTGTCGCCGACGTGGTAGCCGGCCTTGTCGGCGGCCTGCCGGTTCAGCGCGACCTCGCCGGCGGTGCGCGGGCCGCGGCCGTCCGCCATCGGGTAGCGGCTGTCCGCGCCGGAGGCGTCGGGGGCGAAGTTGGCGCCGCGGGCGCTCCACGCCTCGCCGATCAGGCTGCCCTTCTTGTCGGCGACGCCGGTGAAGCCGGAGACCACGCCGCGGGCCCGCTCGGCGCCGGGCAGCGCGGCCAGTTGCTCGACGGTGGCCTGGGTCAGCGCGCCCTTCTCGGGGCGCGGGGCGTCGTGGTCGACCGGGCCCTCGTCCGCGCCCTCGGCGGAGACCAGCACCGAGACGTCCGAGAAGCTGGTGGAGTAGCTGTCGCGCATGGCCCGGCCCATGGTGTCGGAGAACACCAGGGTGCCGGCCACGAAGGCGGTGCCGAGCAGCACGGCCAGTACCGTCATCAGGAGGCGGCCCTTGTGGGCCAGCACGTTGCGCAGTGCGGTGCGATACATGGTTGGGGTCCCGGGGGAGGTCGGTGCGGGCGGGGTCGACGGGTGCGGCGGGACGTCAGCTGGTGCGGCCCTTGGCGTCGAAGCGGCGCATCCGGTCCAGGACGGCGTCGGCGGTGGGGCGGTGCAGCTCGTCGACGATCCGGCCGTCGGCGAGGAAGACCACCCGGTCCGCGTAGGAGGCGGCGACCGGGTCGTGCGTCACCATCACCACGGTCTGGCCGAGTTCGCGCACCGAGTTGCGCAGGAAGGAGAGGATCTCCGCGCCGGAGCGGGAGTCCAGGTTGCCGGTGGGCTCGTCGGCGAAGATGATCTCCGGCTTGCTGGCCAGCGCCCGGGCGCACGCGACGCGCTGCTGCTGGCCGCCGGAGAGCTGGGCGGGGCGGTGCGAGAGCCGGCCGGACAGGCCGACGGTCTCCACCACCCGGTCCAGCCAGGCCCGGTCGACCTTGCTGCCGGCGATGTCCATCGGCAGCGTGATGTTCTCCAGCGCGGTCAGCGTGGGCAGCAGGTTGAACGCCTGGAAGATGAAGCCGATCTTGTCGCGGCGCAGCCGGGTCAGCTGCTTGTCCTTCAGCCCGACCAGCTCGGTGTCGCCGATGGTGGCCGACCCGGAGGAGACCGTGTCCAGCCCGGCCATGCAGTGCATCAGCGTCGACTTGCCGGACCCGGACGGGCCCATGATCGCGGTGAACTCGCCCCGCCCGAAGGAGACCGAGACGTCCTCCAGCGCCACCACCCGGGTCTCGCCCTCGCCGTAGACCTTGTTCAGGCCGGTGGCGCGGGCCGCCGCCAGACCGGTGTGGGCTGCGTACGCGGTCGAGGTGCTCACGGTGGGACTCCTTGTCCGGGAGGGCGGGTTCGTCACGGCGCGGCCGCCGCGAGGTCCCCTCCGGGGGCTCCTCCGACCGCTATCCCATCCTCGCCGCCGCCCCGTGCCACCCACGTCGCTCCGCCGAAGGGTTGGCCCACCACCGGCAGGCGTACGGCCCTTCCCGCCGTCTCCTCCTGCGGGATGACCCCTCCCCCGAGGCCCCGGATGGCCGATAACCGCCGCAGTGTGGCCGAAACGCCAGACGCTTCGTCAGATGTCATGGAAGCATGACAACTTCCGTCCCGGGAAATATGCGAAACGGTCGTCCGGCCGACTAGGCTCAGGGCAGAGATCGCCGCGCTCCCAGGCCCAGATGGTGGAACGCAGACACGGGCAGCTTAAAACTGCTTGGCCGCGAGGCCGTGCCGGTTCGAGTCCGGCTCTGGGCACTCTCCTGCCCTTTTTTCGTAACGCTTTGTGATCGAAAGAGTACGGAACCGCTACTCTTCGTCGCGCTTTGCCCGCCCCTCACCACGCACGGCAACAACGCTCCCCTTGGATTGAACAACTCGTTCACAACGAATCCTTGACGCCCTGGCGTTCAAGGATCATCCTGGGGCCATGGCCGACACCCCTCCCCCGCCGCCCGCGGGCACCGACCCGTTCGCCCCGCCCGATCCCGCCGCCGCGCGCGGCGCGCGGGTGTACGCCTCGCTGTTCCGGATCGCCGAGCGGCACGCCGCCACCGACGGGCAGCGGCGGCGGCAGACCAACCCGGCGATGCTCGCCCCGCACGAGGCGGTGCGGCTGGTGGCGTTCCTGCTGAGCGGGGCGGCCCTGGCCGAGGACGGGGAGCCGGAGGTCGACCGGGACGACGTCACGGCCGCGCTGACCCTGCTGCCGCTGGTCCGGGCCGAACTCGACGAGCTGGAGGCCGGGTTGCTCACCATGGCCCGGGGCCGCGGGATGACCTGGCAGGACATCGCCTTCGGGCTGGGGCTGGGAACGCCGCAGGCGGCCCGCCAGCGGCACGAGCGGCTCACCGACCGGACGGCGCCCGCCGACCCCTCCTGACGGGCCCCGGAACGCCCGAAGGCCCCCACCCGGTGGAGGGTGGGGGCCTTCGTCAACTGCCTGCTGTACTCCGCCCGGTGGCGGGGCCGGCTGAGCACCACGGAGGTCGTGGTCCGGCGGCGCTGCCGGGCGGAGGGCCTCCGACTCGTACCCGACCTGGTGTCGGGTCTGGTCGCCTGCTCGTCGCGGCTTACTTGCTCGCGGCGAGCTCCTTCTTCGGCTCGGCCGCGGCGGCGGGCTTCGGCGCGGGGGCGGTCGCCTCCTGGAAGGCGTCGAACGGCTTCTCCATCTCGGAGAGGCCGACCGTCTCGCGCTTGAGGAACATCGCCAGGGTCCAGTCGGTGAAGACCCGGATCTTGCGGTTCATGGTCGGGACCATCGCGCCGTGGTAGCCGCGGTGGAACCACCAGGCCAGGCGGCCCTTCAGCTTGACCTTGCCGAAGAGGATCGCCACGCCCTTGTGCAGGCCGAGGCCGGCCACCGCACCGAGGTTCTTGTGCTTGTACTCGGCCTGCGGGAAGCCGCGCATGCCCGCGATGACGTTGTCACCGAGGACGGCGGCCTGCCGGACGGCGTGCTGCGCGTTCGGCGGGCACCAGGCGCCCTCACCGGCGGCCAGGTCGGGGACCTGGGCGTTGTCGCCGGCCGCCCACACGTAGTCGAAGCCCTGCACCTGGAGGGTCGCCGCGGTGTCCACGTGGCCGCGCGGGCCGAGCGGGAGGCCGAAGCGGTTGACCACCGGGTTGGGCTTGACGCCCGCGGTCCACACGATGGTGGAGGCGTCGAACTCCATGCCGTTCTTCAGCACCACGTGCTGGTCGACGCAGGAGTCCATCGAGGTCTCGATGTAGACCTCGATGTTGCGCTCCTCCAGGCGGCCCTTGGTCCACAGACCGAGGTCCGGGCCCATCTCGGGGAGGATGCGGTTGGCCGCCTCCACCACCACGAAGCGCATGTCGTCACGGCTGACGGTCTTGTAGATCTTGGCGGCGTCGCGCGCCATGTCCTCGATCTCGGCGACGGTCTCGATGCCGGCGAAGCCACCGCCGATGACCACGAAGGTCAGGGCCTTGCGCCGGACGTCCTCGTCCGTGGTGGACTCGGCCTTGTCGAGCTGCGCCATGACGTGGTTGCGGAGGCTGATCGCCTCCTCGACCGTCTTCATGCCGATGCCGTGCTCCGCCAGGCCCGGGATCGGGAAGGTGCGGGACACCGAGCCGGTCGCGACGACCAGGTACTCGAAGGGCAGTTCGTAGGAGTCGCCCGCCGCGGGCTGGATGGTGGCGACCTTGCGGGCGTGGTCCACCTCGGTCACGTGACCGGTGAGCACCTCCGCCTTCTTGAGGGCGCTGCGCAGCGGCGCGACGAGGTTGCGAGGCGCGACGTTGCCGCCGGCCGCCTCGGGAAGGAAGGGCAGGTACGTCATGTACGACCGCGGGTCGACGACCGTGACGGTCGCTTCGCCGTAACGCATCTTCTTGAGGATGCGCATCGCGGCATACAGGCCGACGTAACCACCGCCGACAATGAGGATGCGAGGACGCTCCGTGGTGCTCATATCCGAAAGTATCCACCCCCGCCTGACGGGCCATTCGTGAGGCCCGTCACAAGCCCCTGGACACCGGGTGCTACACTGCGCGCCCGCACTTCCGGGCCGGAGGACCCTCCTCACCCCCGCCGGGCCGCCGCGGTGAGCGGTCGGGGCCGCGGTGCCGCGCTGAGCAGCAACGATCCCGGTGCCACCCGGGTTCCCGAGAGCGGTTTCGATTTCTCCGGGATGAACGGCAGGTTGCCTGCGATCCCATGAGCGACTCCCGGCAGGGCCTTCGGTCCCACATTTCGGGCGGAGCAGGCGTCCGGAGTGGGTCGAAAGACTGGATTGCCATGTGAAGAAATTCACGAAGGTTCTCGCCGCGACACGCCGGGAGGCCCCCGGAAGGGGTCGCGGAGCCCTCCCGCGACCCCTCCGGGGGCCTTCCGCGACCCGTTCGGCCGAGCGGCCGCCGATCCCTCCCCGAGCCCGGGGCCGGGCCCGGGCCGGGCCGGGGTCAGACGATCGACCAGGCGATCCCGTCCAGGATGTCGTGCTCGGAGACCAGCAGTTCGGCGGCCCCGGTGCGCTCCATGATCTCCAGCAGCACCAGCGCGCCGGCCCCGATCACGTCCACCCGGCCGGGGTGCATGACCGGGACGGCGGCCCGCTCGGCGTGCGAGGAGTGCAGCAGCCACTGGGTGGTCTCCCGCACCTGCTCGACGCCGACCACCGCGTGGTGGATCCGCTCCGAGTCGTAGCCGGGCAGTTCCAGGGCGATCCCGGCGACGGTGGTGACCGTCCCGGCCAGACCGATCAGGGTGGCGCCGGAGTCCAGCGGAACGGCCCCGGCGACGGTGTCCAGCGCGGCCCGGACGTCGGCCCGGACGGCCGCGATCTGCGCCTCGGTGGGCTGCCCGCCCGCGAAGTGACGCTCCGTCATCCGGACGCAGCCGATGTCCGCCGAGTACGCGGCCCGCACCTCCTGCTCGCCGAGCACGAACTCGGTGGAGCCGCCGCCCAGGTCGAACACCAGGTACGGCGGCCGGCGCGGGCCGCCGAGCAGTTCGCGGGTGGCGCCGGTGAAGGACAGCCGGGCCTCCTCGTCGCCGCTGACCACGCTCGGCGTGACGCCCAGGATCTCCTCGACCCCGGCGGTGAACTCGGCGGCGTTCTCGGCGTCCCGGGAGGCGGAGGTGGCGACCATCCGGATCCGGTCCGGGGCGACCCCGTGCTCGGCGATCACCTCCGCGTACTCGCGGCAGGCCGCGAAGGTGCGGGCCAGCGCCTCGGGGTGCAGCCGGCCCGTGCGGTCGACGTCCTGGCCGAGCCGGACGATCAGCATCCGCCGGTCCAGGTCGGTGATCTCGCCCGTCTCCGGGTCGAGTTCGGCGATCAGCAGGCGGATCGAGTTGGTGCCGCAGTCGATCGCGGCGACCCGGGTGGCGCTCACTGCCCGTCCTCCTCCGGCTCGGTGTCGGCGGCCTTGCGGGCGGCGCGCTCGGCGCTCAGCGCCTCCTTGGCGGCGATCACCGCGTCGTGGTCCTTGGCCTTGGCCCGGTTGCGGGCGACCCGCGCTCCGGCCGCCTCGACCTCGGCGTCGCTGACGCACGGGCCCTTGGCCCACCACTGCTCCAGCATCCCGATCGCCTCGTCGCCGAGCGGGTTGACGCCCTCCCCGGCGGCCAGCGAGTGCCCGACCAGCACGTGCAGGCACTTGACCCGGTCCGGCATGCCGCCGGCGCTGGGGAAGCCCTCCAGCACCTCGATGGCGTCCCGGCGGGCGATGTAGTCCTCGTGCGCCGCCCGGTAGGCGGCGGCCAGCTCCGGGTCCTCGGCGAGCCGGGCGGTCTGCTCCTTCATCACGCCGTCCGCCTCCAGGGTGCCGATCAGCGAGGCGGCCCGGGGGCAGGTCAGGTAGTAGAGCGTCGGGAACGGCGTGCCGTCGGGCAGCCGGGGCGCGGTCTCCACCACGTCCGGGTTGCCGCAGGGGCAGCGGTGGGCGACACCGCGCAGCCCGCGCGGCACCCGGCCGAGCTGGGCGGCGATGGCGGCGACGTCGCGCTCGGCGACCTCGGGGGCGTCGGACGCGGGAGGGTTCTGGTTGCTCATCAGGAGGAGTCTGTTCGTCAGGGGGCGGGGGTTCGGGTGGGTGCGGGGGCTTCGGGAGGGCGCGGGGCGTCAGGGCACCGGCTGCGGCGCGGGCGGCGCGGCGTCGGCGGCGTCCACCGAGTCCCAGAGTCCGGCGTACCAGGGCTTGACGGCCTTCGGCCGGGCGGCGGCGTCGGCCGAGGGGGCCTTGGCGCCGGGCGGGGGCGGCGGGGAGACCGAGACGAAGGGGGTCTCGCCGGGCAGCGCGTAGTGCAGCCGCTCGCGGGCCTGGGCCTTGACGTACTCCGGGTCCTGCCAGCGGGCCTTCTCCCGGCTCAGTTCGTCGACCTGCCGGCGGGCGTGCTCGGCCTTGGCCCGCTGGTCGGCGATCTCGCCGCGCTGGGCGATGTACTGCCGGGCCGGGTAGGCGAGTATCGCCACCAGCGAGCAGAGCACGAGCACCAGCACGGTGGCCCGGCTGGTGAAGCGCGGTCGCGCCGCCAACCCGGGAATCCTCCACTTGGCCATCTGCTCGCCCCTCCTGCGCATGCCGGTGCCCCGGCCCCACCCTACGCGGTGGGAGCCGGGGCACCGGTCACAACAGGCTCAGTGCGTTCAGCCCTTGCTGTGCTTACTTGTCCGCGGGGCGGAACCGCGGGAAGGAGGAGCGGCCCGCGTACTCGGCGGCGTCGTCGAGGATCTCCTCGATGCGCAGCAGCTGGTTGTACTTGGCGACGCGCTCGGAGCGGGCCGGGGCGCCGGTCTTGATCTGGCCGCAGTTGGTGGCGACGGCGAGGTCGGCGATGGTGACGTCCTCGGTCTCGCCGGAGCGGTGCGACATCATGCAGCGGTAGCCGTTGCGCTGGGCCAGCTCGACGGCGTCCAGGGTCTCGGTGAGCGAGCCGATCTGGTTGACCTTGACCAGCAGGGCGTTGGCGGTGCCGGTCTCGATGCCCTTGCGCAGGCGCTCCGGGTTGGTGACGAACAGGTCGTCGCCGACCAGCTGGACCTTGTCGCCGATCGCGTCGGTGATGGCCTTCCAGCCGTCCCAGTCCGACTCGTCCAGCGGGTCCTCGATGGAGACCAGCGGGTAGTCGGCGACCAGCTCGGCGTAGTACGCGATCAGGTCGGCGGAGGAGAGCGCCTTGCCCTCGAACTGGTAGGCGCCGTCCTTGAAGAACTCGGAGGCGGCGACGTCCAGGGCGAGCGCGACGTCCTTGCCCGGGGTGTAGCCGGCCTTCTTGATGGCCTCGGTGATGAGGTCGAGGGCCTCGCGGTTGGAGTCCAGGTTCGGGGCGAAGCCGCCCTCGTCGCCCAGGCCGGTGGAGAGCCCGCGCTCCTTCAGCACGCCCTTGAGGGTGTGGTAGACCTCGACGCCCCAGCGGACGGCCTCGGAGAAGGACTCCGCGCCGATCGGGGCGATCATGAACTCCTGGATGTCGACGTTGGAGTCCGCGTGCGAGCCGCCGTTGAGGATGTTCATCATCGGGACGGGCAGCACGTGGGCGTTCGGGCCGCCCAGGTAGCGGAACAGCGGCAGGTCGCTGGCCTCGGAGGCGGCGTGCGCCACGGCGAGGGAGACGCCCAGGATGGCGTTGGCGCCGAGCGAGGACTTGTCCGGGGTGGCGTCCAGGTCGAGCATGGCCTGGTCGATGAGGCGCTGCTCGGTGGCGTCGTAGCCGACCAGCTCGGGGCCGATCTGCTCGATCACGGCGAGGACGGCCTTCTCGACGCCCTTGCCGAAGTAGCGGCTCTTGTCGCCGTCACGGAGCTCCAGGGCCTCGAAGGCACCGGTGGAGGCACCCGACGGGACGGCCGCGCGACCGGTGCTGCCGTCGTCGAGACCGACCTCGACCTCGACCGTGGGGTTGCCGCGGGAGTCGAGGATCTCACGGGCTACGACGACATCAATGGACGGCACGAGTGCATCTCCTAGCGGAAGCGGATGTGTGGTCGTTACGACCAGAGCCTAGCCGCACAGCGCCGTGCGGCCACGCCCGGCCGGGCCCCGTCTCACGGTGTGGCCCGGCTACTCGTCGGTAGTTCACCTGTTTGACGCCCGCTCCGCCGCTCCCGGCGGCGCGAACTGCTGCGCACGCGCCGGGAGCGGACGGACGGTCAGGGGACGCGGCCCTCGTCAGGGCTGCGGCGGGGCCTCGTCAGGCCGCCGGGCCGGGGCGTCCCACCTGCCGGGACCGGTGCCGGGCCGGGCTCAGAGGGAGAGCACCTGGCCGGGCAGGATCAGGTCGGGGTCGGCGCCGATCAGCTCGTGGTTGGCCTGGTAGATCCGCTCCCAGCCGCCGGACACGTTCCGCGCGGCGGCGATGCCGGAGAGCGTGTCGCCGTCCTGGACGGTGTAGCCGCCGGCGGGCGCGGCCTGCGGGGCGCTGTTCTGCGGGGCGGCCTGGGGTTCGGCGGCGGGGGCCTGGGGCTTGGCAGCGGGCTCGGCCGGCTTCTTCGACGGCGAGCTCTTCGGCTGCTGGGGCGCGGTCGGGCGCTCCTGGGAGCGCGAGGCGGTGTCCTCGGAGGTGTCGGCGGGCGCGCCGCCCTTGGCGAGGCCGGCCCGCTTGGAGCAGACCGGCCAGGCGCCGGGGCCCTGGGCGGCGAGCACCCGCTCGGCCACCGCGATCTGCTGGGCGCGGCTGGCCTGGTCGGCGCGGGCCGCGTACTGGCCGCCGCCGAAGGCGCGCCAGGTGGAGGAGGTGAACTGCAGGCCGCCGTAGAAACCGTTGCCGGTGTTGATGTTCCAGTTGCCGCCGCTCTCGCACTGGGCCACGCGGTCCCAGGTGTCGACGGGGGCGGCTGCCGCTCCGGTGGCGGCGAGCAGTGGCAGGGCCAGGCCGACCGAGGCCACGCCGGCGGCGGCGATGACCTTCTCGGCCTTGGTACTACGGCGGTGACGAGCAGCGTTGGAGAACAGCACGGGACTTCCTCTCCGCACGCCTGCGAGGTGAGCTGTCGGGTTCGGACCGGGAGGCTGGCCCGGCCGCCGGACGCTCCGGACGCGGTTGCGCCCGTTGCTCGGCGGCTTCACCCCAAGCCGTTGGGACCACGGCGTTCACACTGGTTCCCCCGCTCCTGTCCGGTACCTGGTAGGTGGCCCGAGGACGCGGCGGACAGGACTCGGCGTGCCGCGATCGGGGCCCGCAGCTGCGGGCATGTCGGAGAGTAGGCAAAGCTGACGAGCAATCACAAGCTCATATCACCATGATCACGCCGAAATCACGGATCTTCGTGTCACGTACACGAACGATCCCGGTATGTCCGGATTGATTCCGAGCAGGCGTGCGACGCGCGCCCCCGCCCCGGCGTGTCGTCGGCCCTGCGCGGCGGCGTGTCGCGGGTGCTGAAACGGCGTCAGCGGGGCGTGAAGGAGACCGGGAGGTCGCGCAGACCGCGCATGATCAGCCCGCCCCGCCAGCGCAGCTCGGCCGGATCGGCCGCCAACCGAACGTCCGGAAGCCTGGTCAGTAGGCTGCCGATCGCGCGCTGCCCCTCAAGCCGGGCCAGCGGGGCGCCGATGCAGTAGTGGATGCCGTGACCGAAACCCAGGTGCGGGTTGTCCGAGCGGGCCAGGTCGAGGGTGTTCTCGGCGGAGAACCGGGCCGGGTCGCGGTCCGCCGCGGCCAGCACCACCAGCACCGGGTCGCCGACCGGGATCTCCACCCCGCCGATGGCCAGCGGCGCGGTGGCGAACCGCCAGGTGGCCAGCTCCACCGGGCCGTCGTAGCGCAGCAGTTCCTCGACGCCGGTCTCCAGCAGGCCGGACTCGCCGCGCCCCAGCGACTCCTGGAGCAGGGTGCGCTGGTCCGGGCTGCGCAGCAGCGCGTACATGCCATTGCCGATGAGGTTGATGGTGGTCTCGAACCCGGCGAAAAGCAAGATGAAGGCCATCGCCGCGGCCTCGTTCTCGCTCAGGTGCTCGCCGTGGTCGCTGGCCCGGATCAGGCCGGAGATCAGGTCGTCGCCGAGGTCGGCGCGCTTGCGGTGGATCAGGTCGGCCAGGTAGCCGCGGATCTGCTTGACGGCCCGGCCGACCCCTCCCCTCTTACCGCCCACGTGTCGGATCATCATCCCGGCCCAGTCGCGCAGGTCGTCCTGGTCCTCGGCCGGGACGCCGAGCAGGTCGCAGATCGCGTAGATGGGGAGCGGGAAGGCGAACTCGTGGATCAGGTCGGCCTCGCCGCGGCCGGCGAAGGAGTCGATCAGCCGGTCGGTGATCTCCCGCACCCGCGGTTCGAACTCGGCCACCCGGCGCGGGGTGAACGCCTTGGAGACCAGCCGGCGCAGCCGGGTGTGGTCCGGCGGGTCGATGTTCAGCAGGTGGGTCATCAGGTCGGCCTGCCGCTCGCCGGGGATGCCGACCCGGCCGCTGCGGTGGGCCTGCTCGCTGTGGTGCGCCGGGTTCTTGGACAGCCGGGCGTCCGCGAGCGCCTGCCGGGCGTCCGCGTAGCGGGTGACCAGCCAGGCGTCGACCCCGCTCGGCAGGGTGGTGCGGTGCACCGGCGCGTGCTCCCGCAGCCAGGCGTACGCCGGGTAGGGGTCGGCGGCGAACTCCCAGGTGAACAGTGGCGGCTGGGGTGCGTGGGGCTGGTCTGGCATGTCTTGACCGTATCGGGAAGCGCCGGTGCGTGAGTCTGGTCACCTGGTGGGTAATCCCTGTTGCGGAGCGTCGGGGCGAGCCTACGATCCTCCGATAACCACCGTGGGCGGCGTGCGGGTCGGCCACGGGTGCGCGCTCTGAAAGGGGAGCAGGCCATGCGAGTAGCCGGGGCAGTGGTGGTCATCGCGGTGCTCGACGGGGGTTCGGGGGCCGACCTGGCCCGCCGGTTCTCCGCCGCCGGCGCCGCCGGCCTGCTCATCGCCGACCTGCGCCCCGGCATCGCCGAGGACCTGGCCGCCGAACTCGACCGCCCCGGCTGCCCGGTGGTCGGCGTCTCCGGCGACATCCACCACCCGGCGGACATCGCCGCGCTGGTCGACACCGCCGTCAAGCACCTCGGCCCGATCGACCTGTTCGCGGTCGCCGGCCCGGACGGCGAGCGGATCGTCCAGCTCGCCGACCTGCCCGGCCACCTCGACCCGCTGGCCGAGGTCCTCGCCCTGGTCGGCGAGGCCATCGGCGAGGTCGTCCCGACCCAGCGCCGCCCGGTCGCCGACGTCCCGCTGGCCGGCTAGGGCCGGCAGCAGCTCCCGCGGCAGCACGTAGATGCCGTTGCCGATGAGGTTGATGGTGGTCGAGAAGTCCGCGAAGAGCAGGACGAAGGACATCGCCGCGGCCCGCGTGCCACCGGGCGGCGGCCCTGCCCTCTACTCCTCCGCCAGCCCCTCCGCCGCCCGGACCGCCGCGCGGTAGCGGCGGGCCGCCGCGCGCAGCGCCGCGTCCACGTCGACGCCCCGGTCGTGCGCCTGCTGGGCGACGGCCAGCAGCAGCTCGCCCGCGGTCTCGGCGGTCAGCTCGGCGGGCAGCCGGTACGGCGCGTCCGGCACGCCGGTGAAGTGCGCCCGGCGCACCCGGGAGACCAGTTTGGCCGCGTACGCCAGCGCGGGCAGGCCGGAGGGCACGCCGTCGAGCACCGATTCGCGCTGCTTCTCCGCCGCCTTCAGCTGCTCCCAGTTGGCCTCGGTCTCGGCGGAGCCGGTCACGCTGACGTCGCCGAACACGTGCGGGTGGCGGTACGTGAGCTTCTCCACGATGTCGCCCGCGACGTCGTCGATCGAGAACGGGTCCTCGGCGTCCTCCTCGGCGATCCGCGAGTGGAAGAACACCTGCAGCAGCACGTCGCCGAGCTCCTCGCGCAGGGTCTCCCGGTCGCCCTCCTCGATCGCCTCGACCAGCTCGAACGACTCTTCCACCAGGTACTTCACCAGGCTCTCGTGGGTCTGCTCGGCGTCCCACGGGCAGCCGCCGGGCGAGCGCAGCCGGTCCATCACGGTGACCAGGTCGAGCAGCCGGGCCCCCGGCAGGTCGTACGAGCCCGGCAGCAGCTCGATCTCCGGGTGCTCGCCGGCCTCCTCCACCGCGATCCGGGCCAGCGCGTCGGTCAGCCCCGGGTCGCCGTCCGGGCTCTCCAGCCAGACGGCGGGCGCCCGGGCCAGCAGCAGCCGGGCCAGCGCGGGGGCGGACGGCCGCTCCACCAGCTCCGGCTCGACGCCCGCCGCGCGCAGGGCGGCCAGCTGCGGGTGGTCCGCGACGCCGACCAGCACCTCGGGCGCGGACCGGAGCGCCTCCCAGGCGGGCCAGCTGAGCAGGCCGGGGGCGACGCGGTGGGTGGTGGTCAGCAGGATCAGCTTCGGGGTGTCCACGGAACCGAACCTATCGCGGGTCGCGGGACGGCCGGGGCCTCCGGTGCGGTTCCGGGCCGGCCCCGGCCCGGTTCAGCGGCGGCGGCGGGACTTGGTCGCCAGCACCATCAGGCCGGCCAGCACGCAGCCGAGGGCGGCCAGGCCGACCAGCGGGAGGGCGCCGGCGCCCCCGGTCTCCGGGAGGCGGCCGTTCGTGCCGGGGCCGGGCACGGGCCGCGGGGTGCCGCTCGGGTGCGGCGAGGGGCTCGCGGACGGCGACGGGCCGGCACTGGTGGACGGCGAGGGCGACGGCGGCGGGACGGTGACGGTGACCGTCGCTCCGCAGGCGGGGTCGGTGCTGCCGGCGGCGCAGTTGTTGCGGTGGGTCGAGGAGGTGACGGTGTTGGTGAGCCGGGTGTCAGCGGTCAGCGCGGGCGCGACGGTCACCGAGTAGGTGAGGGTCGCGGTGGCGCCGACCGGCAGGTCGCCGGCCCAGTGCAGGGTGGTGCCGGTGACGGTCGCGGTGCCGAGGTCGGCGGTGGCGTCGCCCCGGTAGGCGGCGTCGGCGAGCACGCCGGAGAGGTCGTCGTCGAGGGTGACGCCGTTCGCCGGGACCCTGCCGGTGTTGGTGACGGTGACCCGGTAGCCGACGGTGCCGCCGGGGGTGGTGCTGCTCGGGGAGGCGGTCTTCTCGATCCGGTACCGGGGCCGGTCGACGACGGTGTTGCGGACGGTGTTGCTGGTCCGGGTCTGCGCGCGCCGGGTCTGGCTGCCCTTGAAGTCGAGGGTGGCGGTGTCGTCCAGCCTGGTGCCGCCGGCGGCGTCCTGGTCGACCGTCACCCGGAAGGCGACGTTGGCGGTGGCGCCGGGGGCGAGGTCGGGGACGGCGCAGGTGACGGTCTGCCCGGCGGCGGTGCAGTCCGGGTTGGAGCCGCTCTGGTACGTGGTGCCGGCGGGCAGTCGGTCGGTGACGGTGACGTCGGTGGCGGTGTCGAGGTCGGCGGTGCCGCCGTCGGCGTGCCGGTTGGCGACGTCGAAGGAGTAGCCGACGGTGTCGCCGGGTTCGACGTCGCCGGGCGGGTCGTCGTCGGTGGTGCCGGCCGGGCTGTTGGCCTTGGTGATCCGCAGGTCGGGTTCGAGGGCGTCGAGGGCGAGCCAGGCGGCCTGCGGGTGCAGGGCGTCGCCGGAGCCGTTGACCCGCAGGACGGCCTGGGTGGCGGCGGCCGGGATCCTGCCGGTGACGTCGATCGTCCGGGCGTCGTAGCCGTAGTTGTCGACCGGGTTCGGGTCCCGGGTGGTGGTGTTGGTGCCGGTGCCGTCGGCGGCGACCCGGTCGATCCGGCTGGCGAAGGCGTTGTCGGTGACGACGCCGGTCGGGCCGGGCATCGGCAGCGGGGTGAGGTCGGCGGTGCCGGAGCCGACCGACAGCTGGTCGCCGGAGATCTGCACGTCGCCGTCGCCGACCACCACGCCGAGGGTGGCGGCGGCGGGGGCGGTGGTGGCGGGGGTGCGGATGCCGCCGAGGGTGATGGTGGCCAGGTTGTCGGGGGTGCGCAGCAGTTGGAAGCCGTCCCAGACGTTGAGGTAGCGCAACGGGTCGGCCGCGTTCTGGTAGGCGACGACCAGTGACCAGCCGCCCCAGCAGCCGACGTTGCTGCCGCCGCCGTCCGCCGAGGAGGAGCGGCCGTCGCAGGCCTGGATGTCGGCGACGGTGTAGCTGCCGGGGCCGGCCGCCCGCACCTCGGCGGTGACGTCCTTGACGCCCGCGCCGGCCAGCAGCGTCGGGGTGCCGCCGGTCCGCTGGTCGAACCAGTCGTAGGTGTCGGCGGTCAGCTGCTGGTAGGAGGAGCCGCCGGGGACCTTCCAGTAGACCTTGTCGCCCAGCGCGATGTCGCCGGAGTGGCCGCCCATGGTGCTGGTGTTGACCGGGTTGAACTGCCAGTAGAGGCGGGCCGAGAGCACCGTCGCCCCGGCCGGGACGACCAGGTCGGCGGCGGAGGCGTTGTCGCCGGGCGCGTTCGGGTCGCTCTTCACGTACATGGTGCGGTTGTTGTTGCTGCCCTCGGTGTCGTTGCAGGGCGAGCCGTCGCTGTCGTCGCAGGTCAGCACCGAGTTGGCGGCCATCGTCAGGTTGCCGTGGGTCAGCAGGTTCACCGCCGGGTCCGGCCCGATCGGCCGCTGGGTGCCCGCCCCGCGCAGGGTCGCGGGCACCGCGGGGGCGGCGGCGAGCGGGACGAGCAGCGCGGCGACGGGCAGGACCGCGCACAGCGCGCGCAGCGTCCTGGGCAGGGGCGGACGGCGCTGGACCACGGGTGACCTCGCAACCGGTACGGCGGGGTGGGCGGAGGAGCCCAGCCTCACCTCCGGGTGCGGGATCGCTGCGCGAACACGTCCGACGCGCGGGGGCGCTCACCCGTCCGGCCCCGGGGCGCCCCGGCGCGCGGTCAGGCGTCCTGGCCGGACTTCGGCAGCCAGTCCTCGGTGCTGCCGGTCAGGCCGATCCGGTCGGCGTCCCAGCTGCCGTAGCGGGGGTTGACCTCGATGTGCAGGGCGGTGCCCGCGGCGGCCAGGGCCTTGCGGATGGCGGCGTCGCCGTCGGCGCTGCCCGGGTCCTGGCCGCCGGCCAGCTTCACCAGGCCGATCTGCTGGCGGTAGAAGCCGTCGACGGCGTCGGCCGGGACGCCCTGCTTGGCGCGCAGCAGTTCGGCGAGCTTGGCCTCGCTGCCCACCGTCCGCGCGTCGGCGGTCCTGGCCCGGTCGATCTCGCCCTGGCTGACGGTGAGCCGGCGGTCGGCCAGGGCACGCTCGACGACCTTGCCGAGGATCAGGTCGGAGACGGCGTGCTGGGCCAGGCCGGGCTGCTCGTCGGTGGCGGCGCCCGCCTGGTCGGCGCCGTCGCGGACGGCGGCGACCCGGGCCTGGACCTGGGCGATGCTGATCCGGTCGCTGCCGACCACGGCGGCCGCCCCCTGGTGGGCCGGCGCGGTGCCGCACGCGGAGAGGACGGCGGCGGCGACCGCGGCGCCGAGCACGGCGAGCGGTCGACGGGCGGAGCTGGTGCGGATCACTGGGGCCTCCTGGGCGGTGGAGCGCGGTCCGGTGGTGCTCTGCGTACGTGGCTGGGAGGAACACTATTGACCGCCGCCGCCCAGTGCCAGACCCCCGCCACCCTCCGGCGCGGCGCCGCGTCCCGGTCCGGTTCCGGATCGGGGCGACCGGCCCGGCCGCCCGCCCGGACGCCCCGGTGGCCGGCGCCGGGCCGATCGACGCCCGGGGCCGGAGCCCCGGCTCCGTCACCTTCCGGATCCCGGCCGAGCCGGGCCGAGCCGGGCCGCCGGCCGACCCGGGCTCCCGGGGGTGCCGGGCTCCCGGGGGTGCCGGAACGCGGACGGGGGCGCCGGGGGCGCCTGCCTGCCGCCCTCCGGCGCCCCCGTCGGCGGGTGCGCGACCGTGCCCGCTACCGCTTGAGGTCCTCGAACATGGTGCTCAGGAACTCGGCGCACCAGGACAGCAGTTCCCGGCCGACCAGCGGCTTGCCGCCGATCCGGCCGCCGCTGCCGGGGCGCGGCACCAGGAGCTGCTGGGCGGTGGCCTTGACCTGGGTGCGCGGGTAGAGCCGGTTGAGCCGCAGTTCCTGCGACTCCCGCAGCTCGACCGGGCCGAACCGGACGAAGTTGCCCTGCAGGGTGATGTCGCCGATGCCGCAGCGTCGGGCGAACAGCCGCAGCCCGGCCACCAGCAGCAGGTTCTCCACCGGCTCGGGCAGCTTGCCGTAGCGGTCGGTGAGCTCCTCGCGGACCTGCGCGATGTCGGCCTCCGAATTGACCGCCGCGATCGAGCGGTACGCCTGCAGCCGCAGCCGCTCCCCCGGCGCGTAGTCGTGCGGGACGTGCGCGTCCACCGGCAGCTCGATCTTCACCTCCAGCGGCTCCTCCTCGGGCTCCCCGCCGCCGCCCTCCAGCGACTCGCGGAAGTCGGCGACCGCCTCGCCGACCATCCGCATGTAGAGGTCGAAGCCGACGCCCGCGATGTGCCCGGACTGCTCGCCGCCGAGCAGGTTGCCCGCGCCGCGGATCTCCAGGTCCTTCATCGCGACGTACATGCCCGCGCCCATCTCGGTGTGCTGGGCGATGGTGGCCAGCCGCTCGTGCGCGGTCTCGGTGAGCGGCTTCTCCGGCGGGTACAGCATGTACGCGTAGCCGCGCTCGCGGCCGCGGCCGACCCGGCCGCGCAGCTGGTGCAGCTGGGACAGGCCGAAGGTGTCGCCGCGCTCGACGATCAGGGTGTTGGCGTTGGAGATGTCGATGCCGGACTCCACGATGGTGGTGGACACCAGGACGTCGAACTCCTTCTCCCAGAAGTCGACGACGACCTTCTCCAGCTGGGTCTCCCCCATCTGCCCGTGCGCGGTCGCCACCCGGGCCTCCGGCACCAGGTCCTTCAGCCGGGCGGCCGCCTTGTCGATCGACTCGACCCGGTTGTGGATGTAGAACACCTGGCCCTCGCGCAGGAGTTCGCGCCGGATCGCGGCCGAGATCTGCTTCTCGTCGTACGGGCCGACGAAGGTCAGCACCGGGTGCCGCTCCTCCGGCGGGGTGGTGATGGTGGACATCTCGCGGATGCCGGTGACCGCCATCTCCAGGGTGCGCGGGATCGGGGTCGCGGACATGGTCAGCACGTCCACGTTGGCCCGCAGCTTCTTCAGCTGCTCCTTGTGCTCGACGCCGAAGCGCTGCTCCTCGTCGACGATCACCAGGCCGAGGTCCTTGAACCTGGTCTCCGAGGAGAACAGCCGGTGGGTGCCGATCACCACGTCCACCGAGCCCTCGAACAGGCCCTCCAGCACGGCCTTCGCCTCGGTGTCGGTCTGGAACCGGGACAGCGCCTTCACGGTGACCGGGAAGTTGGCGTACCGCTCGGCGAAGGTCGAGAAGTGCTGCTGCACCAGCAGCGTGGTCGGCACCAGCACCGCGACCTGCTTGCCGTCCTGGACGGCCTTGAAGGCGGCGCGCACCGCGATCTCGGTCTTGCCGTAGCCGACGTCGCCGCAGATCAGCCGGTCCATCGGGACGGACTTCTCCATGTCGGCCTTGACCTCGCCGATGGTGGTCAGCTGGTCGGGCGTCTCCGCGTACGGGAAGGCGTCCTCCAGTTCGCGCTGCCACGGGGTGTCCGGGCCGAAGGCGTGGCCGGGGGCCGCCATCCGGGCCGAGTACAGCTTGATCAGGTCGGCGGCGATCTCCTTGACCGCCTTCTTGGCCCGCTGCTTGGTCTTCGCCCAGTCCGCGCCGCCGAGCCGGTGCAGCGTCGGGGCCTCGCCGCCCACGTACTTGGTGACCTGGTCGAGCTGGTCGGTGGGCACGAACAGCCGGTCGCCGGGGTGGCCGCGCTTGGCGGGCGCGTACTCCAGCACCAGGTACTCGCGGGTGGCGCCCTGCACGGTGCGCTGCACCATCTCCACGTACCGGCCGACGCCGTGCTGCTCGTGCACCACGTAGTCGCCGGCCGCGAGCGCCAGCGGGTCGATCGCGTTGCGGCGGCGGGACGGCATCCGGCGCATGTCCTTGGTGGAGGACTTCTGGCCGGACAGGTCGGTCTCGGTGATGACGGTGAGCTTCAGCTCCTCGTCGACGAAGCCGTGCTCGATCGACCCGCAGGAGACGTACACCACGTCCCGGGTCGGGGCCTCGGCCAGGTCGGCGACCAGCCGGGCCGCGATGCCCTCGTTGCCGAGCACCTCGGCCAGCCGGGCCGCCGGGCCGTGGCCCTCGGTGACCATCACCACCCGCCAGTCGGCGGCGAGGCGCTCCCGGGCGTCGGCGATCGCCCGCGCGGTGTCGCCGCGGTACGCCTCGACGGCGTGCATGCCGAGGGTGAGGGTGTCGGCGTCGCCCTGCCAACCAGCGGCTCCGCCGCGGGCGAGGATGCCGGAGACCGTGGAGTCGCTGGTGGCGAACGGGCTGACCGACCACCACGGCAGGCCGATGCCCGCCGCGTGCTCGCGGACGTCCGCCAGCGACCACAGCGAGGCGGCCGAGACGTCGATCGCCTCCAGGTCGATCGGGCGGTCGGCGCCCGCCGCCGCGGCCACCCAGGACGCGGCCAGGAACTCCTGGCTGGTGGCGACCAGGTCGGCGGCCCGGGTGCGGACCCGCTCCGGGTCGCAGACCACGGCGATCGAACCGGCCGGGAGGACGTCCAGCAGCAGCTCCATGTCGTCCACCAGCACCGGGGCCAGCGACTCCATGCCCTCGACCGCGATGCCCTGCGCGATCTTGTCCAGGATCTCGCCCAGCTCCGGGTGGTCGGCGGCCAGGGCGGCCGCCTTCGCGCGCACCTCGTCGGTCAGCAGCAGCTCCCGGCAGGGCGGCGCCCACAGGCCGTGCTCGGCGATCTCCAGGGAGCGCTGGTCGGCCACCTTGAAGTAGCGGATCTCCTCGACGTCGTCGCCCCAGAACTCCACCCGCAGCGGGTGCTCCTCGGTCGGCGGGAAGACGTCCAGGATGCCGCCGCGCACCGCGAACTCGCCGCGCTTCTCGACCAGTTCGACCCGGGCGTAGGCCGCGGCCGCCAGCTTGCGGGCCACCTCGCCCAGGTCGTGCTGCTCGCCGCGCCGCAGCGCCACCGGCTCCAGCTCGGCCAGGCCCTTCACCTGCGGCTGCAGCACGCTGCGCACCGGCGCCACCACCACCTGCACCGGCCCGGCGGCCGGGTCGTCGGCGCGCGGGTGGACGATCCGGCGCAGCACGGCCAGCCGGCGGCCCACGGTGTCCGAGCGCGGCGAGAGCCGCTCGTGCGGCAGCGTCTCCCAGGCCGGGAACTCGGCGACCGCGTCGGCGGGCAGCAGCGAGCGCAGCGAGGCCGCGAGGTCCTCGGCCTCCCGGCCGGTGGCGGTCACGGCCAGCACCGGCCGACCCCGCTCACCGCCGCGGGCGGCCAGCGAGCGGGCCAGCGCGGCGATCGCGAACGGCCGGGCGGCGGGTGGTCCGACCAGGTCGAGGTGCTGCCTGTGCCCCGTGGCCGCCGCCTCGATCGCCTCGGCGAGGGCGGCGTCCCGTACGACGACATCGAGCAGTCCGGACAGGCTCATACGTCAGTTTCTCCACGACGGGGAGTGGCCCGGCACAGGAGACGGCCGGGCAGCGCGACAGCCCGGAACGCGGTGCGCCCCGGGGGGTGTCCAGCCTACGCCGCGCCGCCCTCCGGCACGCGGTGCGGCGGCCCGGCCGGGCCTTCCGGGCCGACTCACCGGTATCCGACACGGCTTGTCCAGAGATCATGCGGCCGACACATTGCTGTCACTGCGCGTCCATGGTCGGCGCGCACCATTGGTGTCAGCGCAGGCCGCATCCAACCGTGGGGGATGGCTGCGGAAGCGCGATCGCACCTCGATGGGGGTCGGGAGTGCGAAGGCCGGGCGACCCTGGGTGGGGGCGCCCGTGCCACTCACGCCGGGATTCGCGGCGTCCGCTCCCGGGCGGGCGCCGCGGCTCTCGGCGTTCTGCGTGGGTCGACCGCCCCGTTCCGCTCCGGACGGACCGAGAACGGGGAACGGCGGACGGATTTCCGGAATTCCGGCGGATTGTTCCGGGGACGACGGGGACGCGGGGGCGCCGGGGGCGCCGGGGGAACAATTCCGGGGAAATCGGGGAACCGCGATCGCGCGCCGCCCGGCCCGCCCCTTTGGCACCAGTTCGGGCGAAGCGGCCCGCGCGGCGGCCGTCGCTCCGTACCCTCGTGTGAAGAAGGTGTGGGGACACCGGTCTTTTCCAGGGGGTTTCTTCGTCATGCGCGTCGTCATCGCAGGTCAGGGCTATGTCGGACTCCCGCTCGCGGTCCGCGCCGCCGAGGTGGGCCACCGCGTCGTCGGGTACGACGTGGACGAGCGCCGGATCAAGCGACTCGCGGTCGGCGAGTCGTACGTCGAGGACATTCCCGGGGAGCGGCTGCGCCCGCTGCTCGACGGCGGGGCGTACCTGCCCTCCGCCGACCCCGCCGACGTCGCGGGGTTCGACGTCGCGGTGATCACCGTCCCGACGCCGCTGCGGGAGGGGGTGCCGGACCTCTCGTACATCGAGGCGTCCGCGAAGCTGCTGGGCCGGCACCTGAAGCCCGGCGCGACGGTGGTGCTGGAGTCCACCACCTACCCGGGCACCACCGAGGAACTGCTCGCCCCGCTGCTGGAGGCCGGCTCCGGGCTGCGGGCCGGCACCGACTTCCACCTCGGCTACAGCCCCGAGCGGATCGACCCCGGCAACCCGGTGTGGAAGCTGGAGAACACCCCGAAGGTCGTCTCCGGGACCACCCCCGAGGGCCTGGCCGCCGTCTCCGACTTCTACGGGCAGCTGGTCGAACGGACCGTCCCGGTCTCCTCCTGCAAGGAGGCCGAACTCACCAAGCTGCTGGAGAACACCTTCCGGCACGTGAACATCGCCCTGGTCAACGAGCTGGCGATGTTCGCCCACGACCTCGGCATCGACGTCTGGGAGGCCATCGACGCGGCCTCCACCAAGCCCTTCGGCTTCCTGCGCTTCACCCCCGGCCCGGGCGTCGGCGGCCACTGCCTGCCGATCGACCCCTCGTACCTGTCCTGGCGGGTCGAACGCGCCCTCGGCCAGTCCTTCCGGTTCGTCGAACTCGCCAACGACGTCAACAGCCACATGCCGGACTACGTGGTGCGCCGCCTCACCGAGGCGCTCAACCAGCGCCGCCGCAGCGTCAACGGCTCGCGCGTGCTGGTCCTCGGCCTGGCCTACAAGGCCAACACCGGCGACGCCCGGGAGACCCCGGCGGCCCGGATCGTCGACCTGCTCACCCGCCAGGGCGCGGAGGTCCGCGCCGCCGACCCGCACGTGCTGGCCGGCGTCCACGTCGCCGAACCCCGCGTCCCCGGCCAGCGCACCCCCGCCCACGAGGGCGGCCCGCTCGCCGCCGTCCACCGCGTCGAGGCCACCCCCGAGGAACTGGCCGCCGCCGACGCCGTCGTCCTGCTCGCCGACCACGACGAGTTCGACTACGACGCCATCACCACCCACGCTCGCTACGTCCTCGACTGCCGCCGCCGCCTGACGGGGGCGAGCGTCGAGGTCCTGTAGGGCCCCACGAGAGCACCACCAGGGGCTCACGAGCGCGAAACCAGGGGCTCGGGGAACGGCGAGCCCGGGTCTGCATGAGGTGCACTGCCGGAGCGCGCATCGGCTTCCGGTTCCTGTCACTACACGCAGCAGCACGGACCTCCGATGGGCTCCGGCCGCCAGCAGCACGGACTCGCCGTTCCCCGAGCCCCTGGCGGGGCTCTCTGGCGGGGCTCTCAGCCCCGGCGCTGGATGCGGTTGCGGTCCGGGCGGGTGTCGTGGTCGATGCCGTCGTCGACGATGACGATCTTGGGGACGATGCGGTCCTCGACCGTGGCGTCCGGCTTCGGCTCGGGCTTGGCGTCCGGCTTCGGCTCGGGCTTGGTCTCCGGCTTCGGCTCGGGCTTGGTCTCCGGCTTCGGGGGCAGCGGGGCCTTGCTCAGGTCGGCGGGGGCGGCTGCGGGCGCGGGCGGGGTGTGGGGCTTGCGGGGGGCGTCCTGCTCGGGCTTGACCGGGCCGAGGACGGTGGTGGGCTGGTCGGTGGCGGGGGGCTTGGTGAGGTCGGCCTTCTTGGCGGCGACGGCCTCGGCCGCGTCCTCCGGGTCCTCGATGGCGCCGACGGCGGCGCCGGTGAGGGAGGCGAGGGTGCCCTTGATGTGGTCGAGGTGGGTCTGGACCTTGTCGAGGCGCTTGGTGAAGTCGGCCTGTTCGCGCTCGCTGGCGGCCCTGATCCGGTCGGCCTTCTCCTTCGCGGCGGCGAGTGCCGCGTCCGCCTTGGCCTGGGCGTCGCCGTCGAGGCGGCGGGCCTCGTCGAGCATCGCCTCGCGGTGCTGCTCGGCCTCCTTGACCCGGGCGTCGGCCGCGGCGGTGACCTTGGCCACGGCGGCGTCGGCGGCGGCCTCGGCGGCGGCGAAGTCCTCGTCGGCCTTGCGGCGGCGCTCGGCGAGGGCGCTCTCGGACTGCTCGGAGGCGTTGGCCGCGGCGACCCGGACCCGGGCGGCGTGGCCGGTCGCGGCGTGGACGAGGGCGCGGCACTCGGCGTCGGCCTCGGCGCGGATGCGCTCGGCCTCGGCGCGGCTGCGCTCGTCGGTGCGGCGGACGAACTGGTCGGTCTCCTCGCGCAGCTTGGCGGCGAAGTCCTTCGCCGCCTTGGCGGCGGCCTCACCGGCCTCGTGGGCGGCGTCGCGGGCGTCCTCGCCGGAGCGCTTGGCCTTGGCGTGGACGGCGTCGGCCTCGTTGAGGGCGATGCCGAGCAGGGCGGCGGCCTGGTCGCTGAGTTCGGCGAAGTCGGGGTCGGGGGCGTCCTCGGCGGCCCGCTTGATGTCGGCGAGGCGCTTCTCCATCTCGCGCAGGCCGCCGCCGAGGACGCTGAGCCGTTCCCAGGCTTCGTCGCGTTCGCGGCTGAGCGCGGTGACGGCCGCGTCGACCTGCTCGGGCGCGTAGCCGCGCCGGGACGGGGTGAAGCCGTACTGGGACACGGCGTCGCTCATTTCGGCTGTTCTCCTCGTGCTCGCGGGCTGCGCGGCCCCGCCGGGTTTGCCTGGTGCAGGTGGGGCGGACGAACCGTCCCATTGACCTATTTTGCGCAGATACGAACGCAAACCAAACAGGGGGCTGCCGCACGGCCGGGGGAACCGGCCGTGCGGCGCGGGGTCGCTACGGGGTCACAGCAGGCCGTCCCAGAGCTGTTCGACCAGGACCGCCCACCAACTCTCGGGGGTGTGCACGGCGGCCGGGTCGACGGCCATCAGCTGGGCCTGGAGGTCGGTGGTCCAGCGGCCGGCCTGCTCGGGGTTGAGGCCGTAGCGCAGCCGCCACATCCGGGCCAGCACGGCCAGGCAGCCGATGAACTCGGGGACGCCGGAGTTGACGAAGCGCGGCGGCTCGGCCGGGTTCTCGATGTCGACGGCGACCACCGCGGCGGTGCCGTACTGGACGCACAGCTGGCGGCCGTAGTCGTTGCCGAGGACCAGGTAGCCGCCGAAGTCCGGGCCGGGCGGCAGGCCGCGTTCGGCGGCGAGTTCGGCCAGCGTCGGGATCGGGCGGCCCTCCTGGGCCTGGGCCCAGAAGAACGGCGCGAAATCGCGCGGCAGGCCGACCCACATCAGCATCTGGGCGACCGGCTCCGGCACGCCCTGGCGGGCCACCGCGCGCTGCTCGAACCGGAACATCGAGGGGCCGAACATGCCGCCGAGCTCCGCCGCGAGCTGCTGCGGCGGCGCGGGCGGCTGCTGCGGGACGGTGCCGGGCGCGGGCAGCGGCACCCGGACGGTGCGCGGGCGCGGCGGCGCGGACACCAGCTGGTGCATCTGCTCGACGTGCTCGCTGAGCACGTTCATGCCGGCCTGCCGGGCGGCGGCGTCCCGGCCGTACGGGGCGGTGTGACTGATCCGGGCGTTCGGCCAGGAGGACCGGACCATCCGGGCGCAGTAGCCGCCGGGCAGGTCGCACAGCTCCAGGTCGGTGTGCACCTCCAGCACCTGGTCGGCCGGCACGCCGAGGCGGCGCAGCTCCTGGAGGGCCTTCCACTCGGGGTGCGGGGTGCCGAACTCGGAGGTCATCACCAGGCTCAGCTCGGAGCCGTCGGGGCCCCGGTAGTTGACCACCGCGGTGGTGCCGGGGCCGACCGTGGGCGGCCCGGCCGGCGGCGGGGCCGCGGGGCCGGGCGCACCGGGGAAGGGCTGCGGGGCGCCCGGGAAGGGCGGCGGCGGGGGCGTCTGGAACGGCGGCGCGCCCTGCGGGGCCGGTGCCGGGGCGCCGGGGAACGGCTGGCCGGGGACGCCGCCGGGCATCGCCATCGGGAACGGCGGGGTGGCGCCCGGCGGCAGCTCGATCGCCGGGGCCAGCTGGGTGGCCTGGTAGGCGACGGCGGCGGCCTCGGGCGCGGCCGGGGCGGGCGGGGCGCCCTCGGGGCGCAGCCCGGCGGGGGCGGGCGGCGGCGAG
>NZ_BAAANS010000028.1:0-116008 GCF_039529925.1 Kitasatospora saccharophila
TCCCCACCGAACCGGCCGAGCCCGTCGGGGTGCCGGGGGTGGTGAACGGGCGCTTGCGCGAGGCGGCGGCCGTGCTGCTGCGGGTGGTGCGGCCCGAACCACGCCTGCGGATCGGGCAGGCGGAGGCGGAGGGGCTCGCGCCGCTGGTCGTGCTGTGGCAGGAACGCGGCGCCACCCCCGCCGACCTCGCCACCGCGCTGCTGCCGGGGCTGCCCGTCCCGCTGCACTCCCCGGTGGCCGTGCTCCGCGACCGGTTGCAACGCAAGATGCCGCCCGTACCCGCACCCCGGGCCACGGCCCGGTACAGCGAGTGCGCCACCTGCCACGACCCCGTCCCCCGTCCGGGGATCTGCCTCGCCTGTGCGGGCCTCGCGCCCAGGCGGCGCGCGGTCGACCGCAAGGCCACCACCCGTGCGGGAGCGGCCCGGGTGCGGGAGGCGATGCGCGCGGCCAGGGAAGCCCTGCCGCTGGGCCTGCCCGCCACGTTCACCGGGTAGGCCCAGCGCGGCCGGGGGTTACCTGCGGACCTCGACGGTGCGGAAGCGGTTGGCCACGAACGCGGCGTCGCAGTAGGCCGAGTTGGCGGCCGGGTTGGCGCCGGTGCCGTGCAGGTCGGAGAAGGCCGCGGTCTGGTTGACGTAGACGCCGCCGGTCAGGTTGAGCGAGAGCGAGACACCGGCGTCCAGGCAGGCTTCGACCAGGGCGGATTCGACGGCCGGGTCGGTGGTGTAGGCGCCGGCGGTCATCGCGCCCTGCTCGGCCGTGGTGCGGCGGAGCAGTTCGACGGCGGCGGCGGTGGACTCGACGGCGACCGCGAAGACGACCGGGCCGAAGCACTCGGTCAGGAAGCGGGAGCGGTCGTCCGGCTTGTCGGCGTCGGCCTTCAGCAGGGCCGGGGTGCGGATGGTCGCGCCGGGGAACTCGGCGGAGGCCACCACCCGTGGGGCGAGGGCGAGTTCACCGTACTCGCCGCCCGCGGCGGCGGCGCTGCGGGCCAGCACGCCCGGGTTGACCACGGCGCCGAGGATGGCGGCGGCCCGGTTGTCGTCGCCGAGCAGGCCCTCGACGGCGGCGGCCAGGTCGGCGACCACCTGCTCGTAGGAGCGCTCGCCGTCCTCGGTGCGGATGCCGGTGCGCGGGATCAGCAGGTTCTGCGGGGTGGTGCACATCTGGCCGCTGTACAGGCTGAGCGCGAACGCCAGGTTGTCGAGCATGCCGCGGTAGTCGTCGGTGGAGTCGATGACGACGGTGTTGACGCCGGCCTTCTCGGTGTAGACCTGCGCCTGGCGGGCGTTGTCCTCCAGCCAGTCGCCGAAGCCGGTGGAGCCGGTGTAGTCGATCAGCTTCACCTCGGCCCGCAGCGCCAGCACCTTGGCGATCGCCGAGCCCTCGTGCTCGGCGGCCAGGCAGACCAGGTTCGGGTCGAAGCCGGCCTCGGCGAGCACCTCGCGGGCGGTCCGGACGGTCAGCGCCAGCGGCAGCACCGCGCGCGGGTGCGGCTTGACCAGCACGCCGTTGCCGGTGGCCAGCGAGGCGAACAGGCCCGGGTAGCCGTTCCAGGTCGGGAAGGTGTTGCAGCCGACCAGCAGCGCGGTGCCGCGCGGGACGGTGGTGAACTCCTTGGTCAGCACCAGGGGTTCGCGCTTGCCCTGCGGCTTCGTCCAGCTCGCCGAGCGGGGCAGCCGGGTCTGCTCGGCGTACGCGTACGCCACCGCCTCCAGGCCGCGGTCCTGGGCGTGCGGGCCGCCCGCCTGGAACGCCATGCCGTACGCCTGGCCGGTGGTGTGCATCACCGCCTGGGCGAACTCGTGCGAGCGGGCGTTGATCCGGGCCAGCACCTCCAGGCAGACCGCGGCCCGCTCGGCGGGGGTGGCCCGCGCCCAGGCGGGGCGGGCCGCCTCCAGCGCGGCCAGCAGCGCGTCCGGCTCGGCGTGCGGGTAGCCGACGCCCAGTTCGAGGCCGTACGGGCTCGCCTCGCCGGTCACCGGCTCGCCGCCGCCGGGGTGGCCGGGCAGCTCGAACTCCCGCCCCAGCAGGGCGTCGAAGGCGGCCTTGCCGTCGGCGGTGGCGCCCTCCCCGTACGCCTTGGGGAACTCCGGGTACGGGGACCAGTAGTCGCGGGCGGCGATCGCGGCCAGCGCGCGGTCGAGGGTGTCCTGGTGGCGGGCGAGCAGTTCGGCGACCGGCAGGGCGGGGGTCGCAGCGGCCATGGTGCGCTCCTCACGGGGGCGGGGCGGGACGCTCCTCAGCGTAACCGAACGATCGGTCGGTGCAAGGGGCCCGGCCCCGCCGGTTCGCCCGGCCGCCGGGTCAGTGCTGGAACACCTGGTCCGCGGCGGGGGCGGTGACCTGCACCGGCTGGTCGAAGCCGCCGAGCCGCACGACCATGTCGCCGTTGCCGGTCTCGGTGACCAGCAGGCGCGGCTCGCCCTCGGCCGCGATGTCGTAGCGCACCGGGGCGCCGTCGTCGTCGGTCATGGTGAGCACGACCGCGGGGGCCCCGTCCACCTGCTTGGTGCCGCCCTTGGCGATGCCGTCGACCAGGTTGCCGTCGGTGTGCAGGCCGACCCGCTTCTCCAACTGCACGCCCAGGTCGCAGAAGAGGGCCTTGTCCTTCACGGTGTTCCCGCTGGGGATCCACTTCCCGGCGGCCTTGGCGGAGGTGCCGGCGAGCAGGTTCTTCAGGTAGGCGGCGTCCGGCTTCAGCCACACGTCGGTGCCGACGCGGACGATCTCCGCCGAGCCCTGGCCCCCGATGCTGAACGTGCCGTGGCAGTTGCCGCTGTTGTCCTCGCTGAAGGTGCCGTCGAACGCCCCGCCGGGGTAGCCGGGCAGGGTGAGGGTCATGGTGACGCTGTTCAGCTTCTCGCCCGCGTCCCGGGACTTCTGCGCGATCTCGCCCGCCGTCAGGTCGGCCAGCGCGGGCGCGGTGGGGGAGGGCGACGGGGACGGGGAGGCGGAGGCGGACGGGGAGGCGGAGGCGGAGGCGGACGGGGCGTGGGCCGCCGCGTCCGTCGAGTCCCCCTTCGAGCCGCAGGCCGTCAGGGCGCCGAGGGCGAGGGCGGAGAGGGCGAGGGCGGTCGGCACTCGGTGGAGGGGCATCTGGCGCATCCCTGGTTCGTACGGGAATCGGACGCGCGAGTGTCGCAGCGAGCGGGGTCGGCCCTGCGGACCGGATACCCGCTCTTTACCCGTTCTTGGGTGTGCTTTACGGAATTCCCCGCCCGAATGGGACGCGGGACGGCCGCCCCCGGAGCGGGAGCGGCCGTCGGTCGGTCGGGGCGGGGGCCGGTCTACGGGATGCCGAGCTCGAACAGGACGTAGCCGGCGTACCAGCCGGAGGCCGCGGCGATGGTGCCCAGGGTGACGGCCAGCGAGGAGCGGGAGAGCCGCTTGAGGGCGACGGCGATCGGCAGGAAGAGCGGGAAGCAGGGCAGCAGGTAGCGGGAGGTGTTGCCGAAGATCTGCTGGCTGCCGAGGACCAGGACGATGGTGACGCAGGTGTAGACGACCAGGAAGACCGGCACCTTCATCCGGATCATCAGGAAGAGCAGGACCGGCAGGCTGAACACCAGGAGCAGCGCGATCATGTCCTCGGTGGGGTAGCCGAAGATGTAGTCGTGGTGGCCGAGCAGCACGTTCTTCAGCACGTTGCCGGTGTGCGCGCCCCAGTCGAAGAAGTGCAGCCAGGCGCCGCGCTGCAGGTCGAAGTAGGCGGTCCAACTGCCCATCCGCCAACTCGCCCAGGCGATGTAGCCGATGAAGCCGAGCGGGGCGAGCACCATGGCGGACAGCGGGCCGAGCACGCCGTCCTTGCGCTGCCACAGCGCGATCAGCGCGGCCACGCCGACCGCCGCGGCCAGGGCGGCGGAGGTCGGGCGGTTCAGTCCGGCGACGAAGGTGGTGACGCCGGCGGCCAGCCAGTTGCGGGTCATCACGAAGTAGCAGGCCCAGGCGGCCAGGGCGACGAACAGCGAGTCCGAGTAGACCGCCCACTCGACGCCGGAGCCGGGGAACAGGCCCCAGACGCCGGCCGCGATCACCGCGGCCCGGTGACCCGCGATCAGCTTGGCGACCGCGTAGATGCCGGCCGCCGCGACGAACGAGGTCAGCACCGAGATCAGGATGCCCGCGCCCAGCGAGTTCAGGCCGGTCACCGCGGAGACCATCTTGATCAGGCCCGGGTAGAGGGGGAAGAAGGCGACCGAGTTCTGCTCCAGCGTCCACGGCTCGGAGGTGGAGGGCAGCAGCTTCGGGTCGTAGCCGTTCTGCGCGACCTGCTGGTACCACCAGCCGTCCCAGCCGCCGAGCACGTCCCAGACGTGCTTGCCGCCGCCGAACCTGGGCGACTTGGTGAGGTACTCGCCGGACCAGGACAGCAGCCAGGCGAAGACCGTGAACGCGATCAGCCGGATCGCGCCGAACACCGCCAGGGCCGGGCCGTACTCCTGTGCCGTCCGGCGCAGCCACTCGCGTGGGCCCTGCGTCGCGGGGGCCGCGTCCGCGGGCGGATCGGGTCGTTCGACCACTTCGGTGTCGGGGCTCGCTGCCATCGCCATCAGGTCCTGTCTGGGTTCTCGGGCCCCGCCGGGCCGCCAGGATGCTCGGGCGAGCCTACGGCACGTTCACCTGGTCTGTACCTGACCGGACGCCGCGTGGTTACACTCCCCACCATTGGACGGATGGGCCCACCGAGCTGGAGAGACTGATGAGTGCAGCGGCACAAGCAGGCGTTCTGCTGTCGGTGGTCGTCCCGATGTACAACGAGGAGGACGCGCTGCCGGCCTTCGCGGCCCGGATCCGCCCGGTGCTGGACGGGATCGGCGTCCGCTACGAGCTGCTCGCCGTCGACGACGGCAGCGCCGACAAGACCGCCGCCCTGCTGCGCGACCTGGCCGCCGACTGGCCGGAGTTGCGGATGGTCCGGCTGCGCCGCAACGGCGGGCACCAGGCCGCGCTGACCGCCGGGCTCGACCACGCCCTCGGCGACTACGTGGCCAGCATCGACGCCGACCTGCAGGACCCGCCGGAGAAGATCCCGGAGATGCTGGAACTGGCCCGCTCCGAGGGCCTGGACATCGTCTACGGGGTGCGCGAGGACCGCTCCACCGACACCGGTTTCAAGCGCCGGACGGCCGGCGGCTACTACTGGCTGATCCGCCGCCTGGTGGGGCAGCAGGTGCCGTCCAACGCCGGGGACTTCCGGCTGCTCAGCCGGGAGGCCGTCGAGGCGCTCAAGGAACTCCCCGACCAGCAGCAGCGGGTCTACCGGCTGCTGGTGCCCTGGCTGGGCTTCCCCAGCGGCGAGGTGCGCTACGTCCGCGAGGAGCGGGTCGCCGGGACCACCAAGTACCCGCTGACCAAGATGGTCCGGCTCGCCCTGGACAGCATCACCGGCTTCTCCGCCGCCCCGCTGCGACTGGCCACCTGGCTCGGCACCGCCGCGTTCTTCACCTGCCTGCTGCTGATGGCCTTCTGCCTGGCCGTCTACCTGTTCGGCGCCACGGTGCCCGGCTGGACCTCGCTCTTCGTCGGACTGCTGTTCATCGGCGGGGTGCAGCTGATCTGCGTCGGCCTGCTCGGCGAGTACGTGGCCCGGATCTACACCTCGGTGCAGCGCCGCCCCGCCTACTTCGTCGCCGAGGACACCGGCCGGGCGGGTGAGCGGGCGGCCGAGCGGGCGGGCGACCGGGTGTCCGGTCAGGCGTCCGGTCAGGCGTCCGGGCGGTCGGCCGGGCGGTCGGCCGGGCAGGGGTCCCGGGTCTGAGCGCACCCCCCGGGGCGCTCCGGCGCCGCCCCGGGGATACTCGTCGCATGGCCGACCACTCCACGCGCGCCGCCTACACCGTCGACTCGCTGCTCGCCGTCACCGTGCGGGTCTTCAACGAACGCGGCTACGACGGCACTTCGATGGAGGACCTGTCCAGGGCCGCCGGGATCTCCAAGTCCTCGATCTACCACCACGTGCGCGGCAAGGAGGAGTTGCTGCGGCTCGCGGTCGGCCGGGCGCTGGACGCGCTGTTCGCCATCCTCGACGAGCCGGCCGCCACCGCGGGCCGCCCGGCGGACCGGCTGGAGCACGTGGTGCGCCGCACCGCCGAGGTGCTGCTGGACGAACTGCCGTACGTGACGCTGCTGCTGCGGGTGCGCGGCAACACCGCCACCGAGCAGTGGGCGCTGGAGCGGCGCCGCGACTTCGACCACCGGGTGGCCGCCCTCGTCCAGGACGCCGTCACCGCCGGGCAGCTGCGCGCCGACGTCGAACCCCGGCTGGCCACCCGGCTGCTGTTCGGCACCGTCAACTCGCTGGTGGAGTGGTACCGGCCCGGCCAGCGCGGCGCCGAGCACCTGCCCGACGCGGTGGCCCGGTTCGCCTTCGACGGGCTGCGCGCCCGGTGAGCGTCCGGCTGCCGGAGGAGCTGGCGGCGCTGCGCGAGCCGCTGTCCGACTGGGCCGCCCGCCAGCACTCCGACATGGTGGTGACGGTCGGCGAGGACCACGGACTCGACCACGGCCGGCTCTGCTGGGACGCGCTCCGCGCGGTCGACCTGATCGGCCCCGCGTGCTGGTGCCCCCGCCCCGGTCGGCACAGCAGCCCGCACGACGACCGGCTGGTGCACGAGCGGCTGCGGGTGCGCGTCCCGGCGGCGGACGCGCTGACCTGGATGACCCACACGCTCGGACAGAACCTGGTGCACACCCACGGCAACCCGCCCGGCCGGAGGGCCCGGGAGCTGGCCGAACCGCTGGTCGCCCTGCTCGGCCCGGACGCCGACTGGCGGGCCAACGGCTACGCCGCGCACCCCGCGCCCGCCGGGCACAACCGCAGCTGGGGCTCCGTCACCCCGTTCACCTTCGACGCCGCGCTGGTCGGCATCGGGAACGGCCGCACCGTGGTGGCCGTCGCCACCGGCGAGGACTGAGCGGCTACAGGCCGTCCGCCGGGATCTGGTCGGTCTCCTCGAACACCAGCATGGTGCGGGTGCCCAGCACCTCCGGGATGGACTGGATGCTGCCCAGCACCAGCTCGCGCAGCGCCCGGTTGTCCGCCGTGTGGACCAGCATCAGCACGTCGTAGTCGCCGCCGACCAGCGCGATGTGCGCCACCCCGGGCAGCCGCAGCAGCTGCTCGCGCACGGTGCGCCAGGAGTTCTGCACGATCCGCAGGGTGACGTACGCGGACGCGGCCTGCCCGGCCTTCTCGTGGTCGACCCGGGCGGTGAAGCCGCGGATCACCCCGTCCTCGACCATCCTGGAGATCCGGGCGTACGCGTTCGCCCGGGACACGTGCACCCGCTCGGCCACCGAGCGGATCGAGGCGCGACCGTCCTGCCGCAGCAGCCGCAGGATCGACCGGTCGACACGGTCGAGTCTGGACACCTGTTCAGCCGACATGGCCCCCCATCCCTCGCGATTGGACGTGCTGGCCCCAGCAGACCCCCCTTTCGGCCGACTGTCCACCGTCTTGACGGGGATATGGTCAAGATGAACAGACGACCGAACAATCGGTAGGGAGCCCCCACACCCCGGAGGTGCCCGAGATGACCGTCCTGGACCACAGGAACGACCCCGCCGCGGCCGTGCCCGGCTGGCGGCCCGGCGCCACCGCGCCGCGCACCGACCCCGCCCCGCTGCTGCCCGACGCCGAGCCGCTCCGCGTCCTGGGCACCCCCGCCGCCGACGCGGCCGACCCCGCCCTGCTGCGCGAGCTGTACCGGCGGCTGGTCGCCGGACGCCGCTACAACCAGCAGGCCACCACCCTCACCAAGCAGGGCCGGCTCGCCGTCTACCCGGCCTCCACCGGCCAGGAGGCCTGCCAGGTGGCCGCCGCGCTCGCGCTGCGCCCGCAGGACTGGCTGTTCCCCTCCTACCGGGACACCCTCGCCGTGGTCGCCCGCGGCGTCGACCCGCTGCAGGCGCTCACCCTGCTGCGCGGCGACGCGCACACCGGCTACGACCCGCGCGCCACCCGCACCGCCCCGCTGTGCACCCCGCTGGCCACCCAGGTCCCGCACGCCGTCGGCCTGGCGCACGCCGCCCGGCTGGCCGGGGACGACACCGTCGCGCTCGCCCTGCTCGGCGACGGCGGCACCAGCGAGGGCGACTTCCACGAGGGCCTGAACTTCGCGGCCGTGCTGCACGCCCCCGTGGTGTTCCTGGTGCAGAACAACGGCTACGCGATCTCCGTCCCGCTGACCCGGCAGTCCGCCGCGCCGACGCTGGCCCACAAGGCCGTCGGCTACGGCATGCCCGGCCGGCTGGTCGACGGCAACGACGCGCTCGCCGTCCACGCGGTGCTCACCGAGGCGGTCGAGCGGGCCCGGGCCGGCGGCGGCCCCACCCTGGTGGAGGCGCTCACCTACCGGATCGAGGCGCACACCAACGCCGACGACGCCACCCGCTACCGGCAGCCCGAGGAGGTCGCGGCCTGGCAGCGGCACGACCCGGTCCGGCTGCTGGAGGACGCCCTGCGCGGGCGCGGCCTGCTAGACGAGGAGCTGGTCGCCGACGCCGCCGAGCGGGCCGAGCGGCTGGCCGCCCGGATGCGCGCCGAGTTCCACACCGACCCGGAGCTCGACCCGATGTCGCTGTTCGCGCACGTCTACGCCGAACCCACCCAGCAGCTGCGCGAACAGGCCGCCCAGCTGGCCGCCGAACTCGCCGCCGAGGCCGAGGCCGGGAGCGGGATCGGGGCCGGGAGCGGGACCGGGACCGGGAACGGGGTGCACGGCCGATGAGCACCGTCCTCGGGGAACAGGCCGGCCCGCGCACCGGCACCATGGCGCAGGCCCTCAACCTCGCGCTGCGCGACGCGATGCGCGCCGACAAGGGCGTGCACGTGCTCGGCGAGGACGTCGGCCCGCTCGGCGGCGTCTTCCGGATCACCGACGGCCTGACCGCCGAGTTCGGCCCCGACCGCTGCCTGGACACCCCGCTGGCCGAGGCCGGCATCCTCGGCACCGCCGTCGGCATGGCGATGTACGGCCTGCGCCCGGTGGTCGAGATGCAGTTCGACGCCTTCGCCTACCCGGCGCTGGAGCAGCTGTTCTCGCACGTCGCCAAGATGCGCAACCGCACCGCCGGGAAGCTCCCGCTGCCGATCACCGTCCGGATCCCGTACGGCGGCGGCATCGGCGGCGTCGAGCACCACAGCGACGCCTCCGAGGCGTACTACGCGGCCACCCCCGGCCTGCACGTGGTCACCCCCGCCACCGTCGCCGACGCGTACGGGCTGCTGCGGGCCTCGATCGCCTCCGACGACCCGGTGGTGTTCCTGGAGCCCAAGCGGCTCTACTGGGGCAAGGACGGGTGGGACCCGGCGGCGGGCGTCGAACCGATCGGGAGGGCCGTGCTGCGCCGCCCCGGGACGTCCGCGGTGCTGGTCACCTACGGGCCCTCGCTACCGGTCTGCCTGGAGGCCGCCGAGGCGGCGAAGGCCGAGGGGTGGGACCTGGCGGTGCTCGACCTGCGCTCGCTGGTGCCGTTCGACGAGGCCACCGCCTGCGCGGCGGTCCGCTCGGTCGGCCGGGCCGTGGTGGTGCACGAGTCGGCCGGGTTCGGCGGGGCCGGGGCGGAGATCGCCGCCCGGCTCACCGAGAAGTGCTTCCACCACCTGGCCGCGCCGGTGCTGCGGGTCACCGGCTTCGACGTCCCGTACCCGCCGCCGATGCTGGAGCACCACCATCTGCCCGGGGTGGACCGGATCCTGGACGCCGTCGCCCGGCTCCAGTGGGAGGAGTGATGGCGGTGCCGGTGGTCCGCGAGTTCACGCTGCCCGACCTCGGTGAGGGACTGACCGGGGCGGAGGTGGTGCGCTGGATGGTCGAGGTCGGCGAGGTGATCGCCGTCGACCAGCCGGTGGTGGAGGTGGAGACCGCCAAGGCGGTGGTCGAGGTGCCCTGCCCGTACGGCGGGGTGGTGACCGCCCGGTTCGGCGAGGTCGGGCAGGAGGTGCCGGTGGGCGCCCCGCTGGTGACCGTCGCGGTCGCGCCCGCGCCGGGCGGTTCCGGGGACGGCGAGGGCGAGCCCGCGGTGGAGCGGCCGCTGGTCGGGTACGGGGTGGCCGAGAGCCGGCGGGCCGGGCGGCGGCGGGTGCGGCCGGGGGAGGCGGTGGCGGCTCCGGCTGCGGCACCGGCTCCGGCGCCCGCGCCGGTCGTGGTGGCGGTGATCTCGCCGCTGGTGCGCCGGATCGCCCGGGAGCACGGGCTCGACCTGGCCGCGGTGGCCGGCAGCGGGCCGGACGGGCTGGTCACCCGGCGGGACGTGGAACGGGCGATCGGGGCAACTGCCGTGGGCGCGCCCGCGGTTGTTCCACATGGAACCGGGCCGGAGGGCGAACTGGTGCCGCTGCGCGGGCTGCGCCGGGCGGTCGCCGAGAAGCTGACCCGCAGCCACCGGGAGATCCCGGCCGCGACCTGCTGGGTGGACGCCGACGCCACCGCGCTGATGGCGCTGCGGGCCCAGTCCAACCGGGCGCCCGGCCCGAAGCTGAGCGTGCTCGCGCTGCTGGCCCGGATCTGCCTGGCCGGGCTGGAGCGCTTCCCCGAGCTGAACGCCAGTGTCGAGGGCGAGGCGGTGCGTCGGCACCCGTCCGTGCACCTGGGCTTCGCCGCGCAGGGCCCGCGCGGGCTGCTGGTGCCGGTGGTCCGGGACGCCGGGCGGCTGGGCACCGAACGGCTCGCGCAGGAGATGGCCCGGCTGACCGAGGGCGCCCGGGCGGGCACCCTGGCCCCGGCCGAGCTGACCGGCGGGACGTTCACCCTGAACAACTACGGGGTGTTCGGGGTGGACGGCTCGACGCCGATCCTGAACCACCCGGAGGCGGCGATGCTCGGGGTGGGCCGGATCGTCCCCAAGCCGTGGGTGCACGAGGGGGAGCTGGCGGTCCGCCAGGTCACCCAGCTGTCCTTCACCTTCGACCACCGGGTGTGCGACGGGGGCACGGCGGGCGGCTTCCTGCGGTTCGTCGCGGACTGCGTGGAGCGGCCGGGGATGCTGCTGCGGGCGCTGTAGCACCCGGGCCGGCCGGCCCGGCGCCGGTGGGCCGCCGCGGCGGCGGGTGAGGGTAGCGGGTGGACGGCCCGGATGTCCGGGGTTCGCCGGATTCTTCGGATGAGCTGTGCGGTCGGTGTCACTGTGCTGGGGCGTCAGCACACAGGTCGATCGGAAGCGAAACGATTCCCTTGAGCACTCGTCAGCTCGTACTGGAGAGCAGGCCGTCGAAGGCAGGGGTCGGCCGGGGCACCGCGGCCGGCCCCGTGCAGCCCGGTGCCGAAGCCGCTCCCCCCGCCCGGTCCGCCCCGGCCGAGCCGGCGGACGAACCTCCGACCGCCGTGGAGCAGCCCGGCGCGGGGGAGTCCGGCGCGGGGGAGTCCGCTGCGGGGACGGGGGCGGGGGCGCTGGGGCTGACCCCGGTGCCGGCCGTCCCGGCGAAGCCGACCTGGGCGCCGGTGGTGCCCCCGGCGGTGGCCGCGCTGCCGGTGGCCTCCGGGCCCGCCGGGCTGCCCGCCGGGCCCGCGCCCGTCACGCCCGTCACGCCTGCCGCACCCGTCACCGCGTCCGCCCCGGTGTCGTTCGAGCCGCTGTTCCGGCAGGCTCCGGCGCTCAACTGGGTCGGGCCGGACGACCGTTGGACCCGGGCCTGGGGGGTGCCGGCGGCCGTCGAGCCGCCGCCCGCGCTGGAGCCGGTGGGGGCGGCGGCGCCGGTCGCCGAGCCGCCGGGCGCCGAGGACCTGGTGCTGGTCCGGGCCTGCCTGGCCGCGGTGGCGCCGGACGCGGACCGGGCGATGGCGCACTTCCACGCGCTCATGTTCCTGCGCCACCCGGAGCTGCGGGCGATGTTCCCGGCCGCGATGGACGAGCAGCGCACCCGGCTGTTCCAGGCGCTCCGGCTGTGCGCGGCCCGGGCCGGTGACCCGGCGGAACTGCGGGCGTACCTGGGCCCGTTGGGGCGCCGGCACCGCAAGTACGGGGCGCTGACCCGGCACTACGCCTCGGTGGCGGACTGCCTGGTGGCGGCGCTGGCCCGGTACGGCGGCAGCGGCTGGGACGGGCGCACCGAGGCGGCCTGGCGGCGGCTGCTGGCGCTGGTGTCCCGGCTGATGGTGGAGGGCGCGGAGGAGGAGGCCCGGTCGGCCCCGCCGTGGTGGCAGGCCGAGGTGGTGGAGCACCGGCAGGCCACCCGGGACGTCGCGGTGCTGACGCTCCGCCCCGACCAGGCGTACCCGTTCCGGGCCGGGCAGTGGGCGGCGGTGGAGACGCCGTGGTGGCCGCGGGTGTGGCGGCCGTACTCGTTCGGCTCGGCGCCGCGGCCGGACGGGCTGCTGACCCTGCACGTGAAGGCGGTGCAGGCGGGTTGGGTGAGCAACGCGCTGGTGCACCGGGCGCGGCCGGGCGACGTGCTGCGCCTGGGCGCGGCGGAGGGCGCGATGACGGTGGACCACGCGGCCGGGCGGGACCTGCTCTGCCTGGGCGGCGGCACCGGGATCGGGCCGGTCGCGGCGCTGGTCGAGGAGGTCGCCGAGCGGGGTGCGGCCGGGCGCCGGGTGGAGGTGTTCTACGGGGCGCGGCGGGCCGCGGAGCTGTACCGGCTGGAGGAGCTGCGCGAACTGGCCGACCGGCACTCCTGGCTGACGGTGCGCGCGGTGGTGTCGGAGCCGGCGGGCGCGCCGGCCGGGGCGCTGGTCGGCGACCTGCCGGAGGTGGCGGCCCGGTACGCGCCCTGGCACGGCTTCGCGGCGTACCTGAGCGGCCCGGAGGCGATGGTGCGGGCCGCCTCGGCGGTGCTGCGGCGCTGCGGGGTGCCGGACGGGAGCGTCCGGCACGACCTGGCGGCGCGGGAGGAGGAGCGGGGCTGATCCGGGGGCGGGTCAGCCCAGGTCCGGGGCGAGCAGGGCACGGACGCCCTCGATGTTGGCGGCGAGGTAGGCGCGGAGGCTGGGAGGGACGACGTTGACCGAGGTGACGCCCTCGCGGGTGAAGGGGACCTTGACGATCGCGTACTCGCCGTTGGGCCGCTCGACCTCGGGGCCGTGCCGGCGGGACTCGTCCATCCCGGCGAGCCGGCAGGCGAAGAAGTGCTGGACCTTGACGCCGTGCGGGTGCGCGGGGGTGCCGTCCTCGTGGTGCGAGTGCGCCACCGTGTCGACGAAGGCGGGCACCACGTCGGTGACCTTGCCGCCCAACTCCTCGTCCACCTCCCGGTGCAGGGCGGCGACCACCGTCTCGTCGGTGGGTTCGACGCCGCCGCCGGGGGTGATCCAGTACGGGTGCGGGGAGCCGGGGCGGACCCGGCGGATCAGCACCAGCGCGGCGGGCGCGTGCGGGTCGGCCGGGTCGAACTCCAGCAGGATCGCGCGGGCGGTGCGCTTGACGACGGGACGGACCGGGCCCGACATGGCTGTTACCTCCGGGGCACGAGCGTTGTGCGGGATTCTGCCGCGCGGCGGCGGGAGCGAAACTCGCACACGGGGACGAATCGGCGGTACCTGTTCCGCCGTCCGGGTGCACCGGCATGCCCGGCGGTGTCGGGTGGTGGCGATGGACACATCCCTTGTGGATCTTCGATTCACCCGGACGGACCAGCTGACGCCTAGTAATATATGGGCCGCATTGGTAGGCATCCTTCGTATTGAAGGTGAATTGCCCCATGTGTACACCATTGTCATTGCGGGGATGCCCGCCCTGTGCTCAAATGTCCGCCTGCCGGACGGAATCGGAGCAGCCTCCTCCGAAAGTCGTCCACCGTCCGGGGGATGGGGATGAGCATGCACCGGATCGGGGAACCGGCGGGCCCGGGAACGGCCTCGGCGGACAGTTCCATACGCGCGCCGCGGGCACCCACCCTGATCACCTCGGTGCAGCGCGCCCTGCGCCTGCTGGAGGAGGTCGGCTCGCACGCCCACGGCGCCACCGCCAAACAGCTCGCCCGCGCCGCCGGGCTGCCCCTCGGCACCACCTACCACCTGCTGCGCACCCTCACCCACGAGGGCTACCTGCGGCGCGAGGACGGCCGGTTCCACTACGGCGCGGCGGTCGACCGGATCGGCCACGCCACCGACCGGCAGTCCGACCGGACCGACCTGCACGAACGGATGGAGGAGCTGCGCGACGAACTCGGCGCCGCCGTCTACTACGCGGTCTACGAGGACGGCGAGGTCCGGGTGGTCGACGTGGCCTCCGGCCCGGCCCAGCCGCAGGTCGAGGAGTGGGCGGACTTCCGCGCCACCGCGCACGCGCACGCCATCGGGCTCTGCCTGCTGTCCCAACTCGGCACCGAGGAACGGCTCGACCACCTCTCCCGGTACCGTCCGGCCGCCCTCACCCCGTCCACCTCGGACGGCGTCCGGGCGGTGCTGCGCCGGCTGGAGCTGGTCCGGCCGACCGTACCGGTGCTGGAGCGGCAGGAGTACGCGCTCGGCACGGTGTGCGCGGCGGTGCCGATCACCGTCGGCTCGGTGGTCGCCACCATGGCCATCTCGCTCCCGCTGGAGCAGGGCGAGCGGCTCGGCCCGGTCGCGGCCCGGCTGCGCTCGCTGGTCGGCGCGATGTTCCCGGTGTTCCCGGCGGTCGCGGGGTCCGCGGGTGCCGCGGCGTGTCCGGGGCTCGCGGGGTTCGTGCGATGAGGCGGCGGGGGCTGCGGGAGCGGTGGAGGCCGCGGAGGCGGTCGGGCCGGGATCCGTGCGGTGATTCCGTGTGGTGTTCGTTCACCATTTGAAAAAGCGAACCTTGTCCGCATCGCTGGCAAACGGGGACGATGAGGTTCGAACGGGGAAACAGGGGACAAAGACCCACAGAAGCAGCCACCGTCCGCAGGTACCCGCACGACCTGACGGGCCAGCCCCACCGGGGTGCCGTTCCAGCACAGCGAACAAGATCGAACCGATATGCCCGCCCACCGCTCGACCCTCGGCGCACCGGGCGCGCAGAACGAGAGGTACTGGCGCATGCACAGCACGGTCCAAGCCCAGATGGCGATGCACCTCGTGGTGTCGAGCGAGCTGTCCTTCCGCATCGTGGTCGACCTGGACTACGACGGCGACGACCCGTTCGCCGTCCGCTTCACCTTCCACCTGCCCGGGGACGAACCCGTCACCTGGGTCTTCGCCCGCGAACTCCTGGTCGACGGGATCAGCCGCCCCACCGGCGAGGGCGACGTGCACATCCACCCGGTCGGCGACGACCTCGCCGAGGTCTGCCTGGTGCTGCGCTCCCCCGAGGGCGACGCACTGATGCGCGCGGCCGCCCCGCCGCTGCTGGCCTTCCTGGCCCGCACCGACCGGCTGGTGCCGATGGGCCAGGAGCTGTCCGGCGGCGAGCTGGACGAGGAACTCGCCTCCATCCTCTCCACCACCGGGCACGAGAACGCGGGCTGACCCCGGGTGCGTTCCGGGGTCGGCCCGCGCGACTGGCCGGCCGTCGGGCGGCGCTCCCGCGGGCGCGGTGCGTCCGCGGTGGTCCGCCGGCCGGTCAGTCGTCGCCGAAGGCGAGGTTGAGGCCCCAGGACACCACGGTGACGATCAGCGCGCCGAGCAGCGCCGACCAGAAGCCCTCCACGTGGAAGTCCAGGTTCAGCTTGTCCGAGGCCCAGGAGGTCAGCCACAGCATCAGGGCGTTGATCACGAAGGTGATCAGCCCCAGGGTGAGGATGTAGAGCGGCAGCGAGAACAGCTTCACCACCGGCTTGATCAGGATGTTGATCACGCCGAAGACCAGGGCGACCCCGATCACGGTGAGCGTCTTGTGCTGCCAGTCGTCGTTGTCTCCTGTGAGCGTGATCCCGGTGACGATCCAGGCGGCGACCCAGATCGCCGCCGCGTTGATGAGCGTTTTGATCACGAAATTCTTCATGGTGCGGATGGTGGCAGGCCAGGACGGGTGGGCGGAAGCTCTCCGGGGCGGTGTTGTTGAATGGGGCCCGACCCGGGAGAGGAGCCGAGCCCCGATGAAGCTGTTCCGGCTGGACGAACTCGACGCCGAGCGCGCCGCGAGCGAGGGCGCGTACCTGCGCTTCCTGAAGCAGCCGACGATGTCCGCGGGCCTGTACGCGCTCTCCCCCGGTGACACCGACCCGCAGACCCCGCACGCCCAGGACGAGATCTACCTGGTGGTCAGCGGCCGGGCCGAGCTGACCGTCGGCCGGGAGACCGCCACGGTCGGGCGCGGCAGCGTGGTGTTCGTCCCCGCCGGGACGGAGCACCGCTTCCACCACATCACCGAGGAACTGCGGGTGCTCGTGGTCTTCTCCCCGCCGGAGGACTGACCCCGTGACCACCGGGCCCGCACCGCAGGAGGACCGACCCGTGAAGCTCACCGACGAACTGTGGGCGGCCGCCGAGCCGACCTACCGCCGGATCCTCGACCACCCCTTCCTGCTCGGCCTCGCCGACGGCACCCTGCCGACCGCCGCGTTCCGGCACTTCGTCGTCCAGGACTCGCACTACCTGCGCGACTACGCCCGGGCGCTGGCCGTCTGCGCGGCCAAGGCCCCCGGCGAGGACGAGGTGCTGGCCTTCTGCAACGACGCGGTCGGCGCGATCGCCGCCGAGCAGGAGATGCACGGCGAGTTCATGTCCGCGCTCGGCGGCGCCGCCGAGGGCGACGAGGTGGTGCGGCCCACCACCCGCGCCTACACCTCGTACCTGCTGGCCACCGCGTACGGCGGCTCCTTCGCCGAGGCGCTCGGCGCCGTGCTGCCCTGCTACTGGATCTACGCCCGGGTCGGCGAGGAGCTGGCCCGCCGCTCCTCCCCCGAGCCGCTCTACGCCAAGTGGATCGCCGCGTACGGCGACGAGGGCTTCCAGGGCGTGGCGCGCCGCGTCCTGGACCTCACCGACCGGATCGGCGCGGACCTCTCCGCGGCCGAACGGCGGCGCGTGGTCGAGCACTTCACCACCACCTCGCGCTACGAGTGGATGTTCTGGGACGCCGCCTGGCGCGGCGAGGACTGGCCGGTCTGAGGGTCCACCCGCAGACGCGACCCCGGGTCCGACCGGCCCGGACTCAGGGGAGGATCTCCGGGTTCTCTCCGGGCCGGACCCCCTCGATTTCGGCTCCCGCTCCCGCCTACGATCGAAGTGTCGAGATCGAGGGAGCGGGAACGCAGCCGGAAACACCGGCACCGACCCCGAGGGGAGAAGGTACGGACATGGCCGGGCTCTGGAAGTCGCTGCCCTCGTGGATGCGCAACATCGTGGTGCCGATCCTGCTGCTGCTGATCGCCTGGAAGATCTTCTGGACCATCGTCGGCGTGGTGGCCGGCGTCGTCAGCTTCGCGATCAACGTGCTGGTCCTGGTCGGCATCGCCGCGGCCGTGGTGATCCTGGTCAAGAAGGCCGCCAAGAACTAGCGCCGGTCCGGCTCGGGCCCGCGCCGGCCACCGCGCTGGGGTGCGGGGACGGCTCGGCCCGTACGGCGCGGGTGCTGCCGTACGGGCCGGGCGGGGCGAGGGAATTGACGGAGCGTCAGTTGCCGTTGTCGGCCTGGACCGGGATGACCTGGGTGGCCGGGGCCGCGGCCTGCTCCGCCGGGGCCCCGGCGGGGGCGGTGGTGTTCATCGAGGTGAGCAGCTGGCGGGCCAGGCCGAGGCCGGTGCCGCCCATGGTGAGGGCCTTGGCGAACATCTCGGACATGCCCTCGGCGCCGTTCAGCAGCACCATGTGTTCGACGTTGCCGAAGGCGTCCGCGCCGGCCCGGACGATGGCGGGCCAGTTCTCGGCCAACTGCTGGGCGACGACGGCTTCCTGGTTCTCGGCGAGGGCCGCGGCGCGGGCCTTGATGCCCTCGGCCTCGGCCAGGCCCTGGGCCCGGGTGGCCTCGGCGGCGGCCAGACCCTTGGCGCGGGCGGCCTCGGCCTCGGCCAGGCCCTTGGCGGCCTCGGCGGCGGCCTGCGCCTCACCGGTGGCGCGGGTGGCCTCGGCGGCGGCCAGGCCGCGGGCCTTGGTGGCCTCGGCCTCGGCGGCCGCGGCGACCTTGACCCGGTTGGCCTCGGCGGCGGTCTTCAGCTCGGTCTCCCGGGCCAGCGCCTCGGCGGCGGAGATCCGGGCGTCGCGGTCGGCCTCGGCCTTGGTGCGGGTCTCGTACGCGCGGGCGTCGGCGGGCTTGCGGACGTCGGCCTGGAGCTGCTGCTCCTTGCGGTGCGCCTCCAACTCGGCGACCTTGGTCTCCTGGACCACGACCTCCTGCCGGGCGGCCGCCTGGGCGAGCGGCCCGGCCTGCAGCGCGCGGGCCGCGGCGGTGTCCATCTCGGCCTGGTAACCGGCCTGCTGGATACCGGAGTTGCGCGTCGCCTCGGCCTTGCGGGCGAACGCCTCCTGCTCGGCCTCGGTGGCCCGGCGGTCGGCCTCGGCGGCCGCGATGCGGGCGTCGCGCTGGACGGCGGCGGCGTGCGGGGCGGCCAGGTTGGTGATGTAGCCGGTCGGGTCCAGGATCTCCTGGATCTGCAGCGAGTCGATGATCAGGCCGAGCTTCTCCATCTCGATGCCCGAGGCGGAGCGGGTCTCGCCGGTGAGCCGCTCGCGGTCGCGGATCATGTCCTCGACGGTCAGCCCGCCGACGATGGAGCGCAGGTGGCCGGCGAACACGTTGTGCACCCGCTGGCCCATCATCCGCTGCTGGTCCAGGAAGCGGCGGGCGGCGTTGGCGATGGACGCCGGGTCGTCGCCGACCTTGAAGATGACCACGCCCTTGACGTGCACCGGAATGCCCTGCGAGGTCACGCACTCGACGTCCAGCGCGGCCTCGTTGAGGTCCAGCGACAGCCGCCGGACCACCTGGACGCCGGGCACCACCATGGTGCCCCGTCCGGTGATGATGCGGAACCCCAGGCCCTCGCCGTGCTTGGAACCCGAGATGACCAGTGCCTCGTTCGGCTCGGCGACCCGCCACATGAGCTTGAACAGCACGATCAACAGGACGACGCCGACGACGACGCCTCCGACGATGCCGATCAGCATCGCGATCTCCCCCTTCGTGGCACACCGGTCCGTGGCTGCGCAGGGTGGTGCAGTTCGTTGGCGCGGAAGCCGGTGGCAGCCGCATTCTCCGCCGGTTGCGGACGGGGAGGAAGGGGGCGGGCGGGTGGGAACTCTCACTGTCCCGAAATGGTCGCCAAGGGTTTGCCGGAGCCGCCCGAGGCGTGGTCAGAAGGGTTCGACGTACACCGTCCGCGGTGGCTGGTAATCGACCACGACCACCATGCTCCCGGGTTCCAGCGGCTCGCCCGGCACCGCCCGGTACGCCAGGAACGCCTCGGTGCCCAGCCGCTGCGGGACGTGCACCATCACCTCGCCGACCAGGCCCGCGCCGATCCGCCCCGACACCCGTCCCACCAGTCCGATCACCCCGGGATTCTCCCCCGCGCGGCGCCGGCCTGAACAGCGCCCGGCCGGGAGGCGTGCTGGACCAGCCGTGCCCGGTGCCCTACGGTGAACGGCGAACGCAGGCGGCGAACGCCCCTGCGCGGAACGGGAGCTCGGAGCACCGGGCTGAGAGGGCGCTGACGGTACGCGGCCCGCGTACCACCGCTGCGTCGACCGCAGGAACCTGACCGGGTAATGCCGGCGTAGGGAGTTGAAGGTCCGCATGACCGCATTCACCGAGCACACCTCTGCCCACCGGCCGGCCACCGGGTACCCGACCCCGGCCTGGCGCAAGGCGTACCGCCAGGGCAGCACCCCCGACCTGCGGGTCCCGTACCGCGAGGTCCACCTCACCGACGGGCGCACCGTCCCGCTGTACGACACCTCCGGCCCGTACACCGACCCGGAGCACACCGCTGACGTCCGGCGCGGACTGCCCGCGCTGCGCGACCCCTGGATCCGCCGGCGCGGGGACGTCGAGGAGTACGAGGGCCGCGAGGCCCGGCCCGAGGACGACGGCATCCGGCACACCGCCCCGCGCGGCGGCGACCTGCGCAACCTGGACGCCGTCTTCCCCGGCCGCCCGCGCCGGCCGCTGCGCGCCCGCGACGGCGTCTCCGTCACCCAACTCGCCTACGCCAAACAGGGGTTGATCACTCCCGAGATGGAGTTCGTGGCGCTGCGGGAAGGGCTGGAACCGGAGTTCGTCCGCGAGCGGGTGGCGAGCGGACGTGCCGTCATCCCGGTCAACGTGAACCACCCCGAGGTCGAACCCGCCATCATCGGCACCGACTTCCTGGTGAAGATCAACGCCAACATCGGCAACTCCGCCGTCACCTCCTCGATCGAGGAGGAGGTGGAGAAGATGACCTGGGCCACCCGGTGGGGCGCCGACACCGTGATGGACCTCTCCACCGGCCGCAACATCCACACCACCCGCGAGTGGATCCTGCGCAACTCCCCCGTCCCGATCGGCACCGTCCCGCTCTACCAGGCGCTGGAGAAGGTCGACGGCCGGGCCGAGGAACTCAGCTGGGAGGTCTACCGGGACACCGTGGTCGAACAGTGCGAGCAGGGCGTCGACTACATGACCGTGCACGCCGGCGTGCTGCTGCGGTACGTCCCGATGACCGCCCGCCGCAAGACCGGCATCGTCTCGCGCGGCGGCTCGATCATGGCCGCCTGGTGCCTGGCGCACCACCGGGAGAACTTCCTCTACACCCACTTCGAGGAACTCTGCGACCTGCTGCGCGCCTACGACGTCACCTTCTCGCTCGGTGACGGCCTGCGCCCCGGCTCGATCGCCGACGCCAACGACGAGGCCCAGTTCGCCGAACTCACCACCCTCGGCGAACTCGGCCGGATCGCCCGGGCCAAGGACGTCCAGGTGATGATCGAGGGCCCCGGGCACGTCCCGATGCACAAGATCCGGGAGAACATGGACCTGCAGAAGGAGATCTGCGACGAGGCCCCGTTCTACACCCTCGGCCCGCTGACCACCGACGTCGCGCCCGGCTACGACCACATCACCTCCGGCATCGGCGCCGCGATGATCGCCTGGTGGGGCACCGCGATGCTCTGCTACGTCACCCCCAAGGAACACCTCGGCCTGCCCGACCGGGACGACGTCAAGACCGGCGTCATCACCTACAAGATCGCCGCCCACGCCGCCGACCTCGCCAAGGGCCACCCCGGCGCCCAGGTCTGGGACGACGCCCTCTCCGACGCCCGCTTCGAGTTCCGCTGGGAGGACCAGTTCGACCTGGCCCTCGACCCGGAGACCGCCCGCGCCTTCCACGACCAGACCCTCCCCGCCGAACCCGCCAAGACCGCGCACTTCTGCTCCATGTGCGGGCCGAAGTTCTGCTCGATGAAGATCAGTAAAAGCATCAATGAGAAGTTCGGCAACGGAGCCGCCTCGCCGGAGTACGACGAGGCCGCTGTCGAGGGCATGAAGACCATGTCCGAGGAGTTCAAGGCCCAGGGCAACCGGGTCTACTTGCCGATGGCGGACTAACATCCCATCGAAGCGCCGCCCCGATCATCCTCGGGGCGGCGCTTCGTCGTTGGCTCGTAGCCTCATCGAGCCCGAAGGATCCTCCAGCACTCCACGGTGGGGATTGCGTCTTCCGCTGGGGGACTGGCCGCGACTTCCCTCACGCTACGCCAGCATCTTGTGTGCCTCGGCTCCTTGGGTAGTCCTCGGCACGGGCGCAAGGCGGTTCACCAGATCGAGACCCGCGCACGTGCGGGAAGTGCTGCCAGCTCGATCACTCAGGGATACCGTCTCTGACTAGAGGCTGGTCAACCCCCGTCGAGCAGGGAGCCGCAGGCTATGGCGATTGACTTCGGACGACTGAGGATCGAACAGGTGATCGTGCATGCGATCCCTCGGGCGGTCCGAGACGATCCGAACCCCGAGCCGCTCCGACTGAGCGAGGTCGTAAGCCCTCTGGACGACGTGATGCGAGCATCGTTGCAGTCGCGCTTGCGAGGCGATCTCTATGCTTCCCGCGAGGTCGTCGAGGACCCGACCATCGAATCTCCGGTCCCCAAGATAATCCGGACATACTTGTCTGAAGAGCCGGACGACTTTGTGGATATGTCCCGCGAACTGGCACAGCATCTTCGGGGTAGCCAGAATGGACATAACCCGAATGGGATGCTCTTGGTTGCAGACTGCATGCTGCCAGGCTCTAGGGCGTTGATGATCGTGAAGCTTGAACATCAGGATGGAGTTCAGGCGTCATTCTCGAACTCCGCCGGCAAGAAGACCTTCGACGTCCAGCAAGTCCCCGATCTTATGTATACCTCAAAGTCCCGCGTTTACAAGATCGGATTTTTTCTGGCAAGTGCCGTAGAAGGGGAGATGATTTCCGGCTGGGTGACCGATAAGCAGAACAGTAACGGAATTGCGGCGCAATTCTTTCTGGCCACCTATCTCGGATGCAGGCCCAGGCAGGACCCCGCCGAGGTCACACACGCCTTCTACGATAAGTCAGTTAAGTGGGTCAACGCTCAAGAAATTCCACCGGAAACCAAGTCCGTCTACTTGGTTTCCCTGCACGCCGAACTGCTGAGCCAGAGTTCTGACGTAAACCCGCGCGAGTTTGCCCGCAAGCATCTTGACGAGGAGCACCGAGACGGCTTCCTCAATTCCGTCTGCGGCGACGATATTCCAAAAAGTGGGTTCCCTAAGGATGTCGATAGGATTGCAAGTCGTCTCTCGACAATCCAGATCGCATTTGGCGGCGGCACCTCAGTAATCGCGCCACAGAGCGCCTTCGATGATGGAACTGTCACCATGGAGCAGGCCGACAACGGGAAGAGCCGGCTCGTCGTGACTGATGATGTGACGGAACTGAAGGGCAAGGCAAAAAGCGGCGCCAGGCCAAAGAAGGATAAGCCAGAAGGTGTCGCCGAGACTGAGACGTCCTCAAGTCAATCCCACGAGGATGACCAGGAATGACAAGCACTCTCGAAGCCGCTCGAATTCGCTTCATCTCAGAGCGCGATAAGTATGAAGAGACTGCTCTATCCGTGGCAGAGTCGATCAAACAGGCACTCCGCGAGAAGCACGTAGTATTCCAGGTATCCAGCAGAGCCAAGACCGTTGCAAGCTTCGTAAAGAAGGCTCTTGCTAAGAACTACACTGATCCATGGACAGGAATTACGGACAAGGCCGGTGTCCGCATCGTATTTGATATGCCAGCGAGCCTAGATATTGGCCTGCAGGCGGTTCGAGAGGTATTCCCAGACGCGGTCATTGAAGACGATCGTCAGGTTGTCGGCAATGAGGACAGGCTGAAGTACCCGAAGGTACATGCCCAGGTCACCCTTCAGTCTGGCGATGGAACAGAGGGCCTCAGCTGCGAGATCCAATTGCGTACAGCAGCGCAAGACCTGTGGTCGAAGATGTCACATGCCCTCCTGTACAAGCCGACGGCGCCAGCGTCGGCTGATGTCAGACGCTCCCTGTATCGTCTACTTGCACTGGTCGAACTGTACGACTCTGAGGTCGAACGGGGCATGACCGCAATGGCAAATAATCCAGACTACAGGGAAGCACAACTACTTCAAGAGGCCGAAGCCGTATTCCACACCTTCGTTGCCAGCGACTATCAGATAGCGCTATCACAGGAGGTGATGCCTGTATTGTCCAGGTTGATTGATATGGACATCTCTACATATAGAGATAAGCTTACCACCTTCGTGAGCCTGAATCGCGAGAAGCTTATCGAACTTTACCAAGAATACGGCCCAGAGAGTGACTCAGGGAAAAATGGGCGCTTCCCTCTAGCCGGCCAGCCTGAGAGCGTTCTGATCTTTGAACGGCTAACCGAGTCGCCTGAACTCCTGCGATCTCGATGGGCTAGGGACTTGCCTGCTGACTGGCTGACTGAAATAGCGTCCGTTTGGGGGATCGATCTTTGAGTGAAGAGTCTGGCTCCATCAGCTCCGCGGGCATTGCTGTTACAGCCATGTTCGTTGAGGTTCTTGTAACTGGCATCGGATTTTTGTCTGCAGTATCCGTGTCCGTCCTGGCAATTTTTCGAGTCTCTTCAGAGGAAGCTTTCAAGAAGCTCGATACGCCTGTGGCCGCAGCTGTTTTCCTGGCGCTCGCGTACGTCCTCGGGATTGTCGTCGACCGAGTGGCAGACCTTATCCTTGGCCGCTGGTCTGCCGCCCTCCGAAAGGAGCACTTTCCAGACTCGGACAGCTATCTGTCGGCGCGACTCAAGGCTTCGAGATTTCCTGACATTGCAGCCCAATCAGTCTATGCAAGAAGTCGAATGCGGGTTTGCCGCGGATGGATTGTCATCTTCCCGATTTTGACTACTGCACTAGATATCTGGATGCTTCGAATCAGGCCGCACGGAGAAGGCGCTACCCCCGTGGTTCTCTGCACAGTTCTGGGAGCTATTTTGACGGGTGCAACTATTTTTGCTTGGCGAAGCATTGTTAGGGCGGGATACCGGCAGCTCGCCTCAGAAACTGTCGCGCTCGGCAGTACTCGCGCGTGAGCCTGGGTGCCCTGTGCCGGCCAGCCGGTCCAGGGCACCCGAACCAAGCGTCAGCGAAGCTTGACTGCCAGCTCGTTACGAGAGCCGTGACGCGGGGGCTTCGCCAGCCCTGGTGGTCGTGACCAATGGTCATATTCGTCACCCTGACGCGAATTCGTCGGAGTCGATCCGCTGGACGGCCCCGATCTGAGATGCTGAGGGTCCGTCGAGAGGGGCCGCAGCGATGCAGTGGAAGATCCACGGGGAACGTCCGATCTACGAGAACCCATGGGTGAACCTGTGGTTGGTCGACGTTGAGCAGCCGGACGGGCACCGATGGGAACACCACGTGCTCAAGCTGCGGCACCTGGCGGTAGCCGCGGTGGTGAACGACCAGAAGCAAGTGCTGATGATGTGGCGGCACCGGTTCATCACCGACTCGTGGGCCTGGGAGCTGCCCATGGGCTTGATCGAGGCGGACGAGACTCCGGCGGAGGCTGCGGGCCGTGAGGTGCTGGAGGAGACCGGCTGGAAGGTCGGGGAGGTCAAGCCGCTGATCTATGCCCAGCCGGCCAACGGCATCACCGACTCGGAGCACTTCGTCTTCCGCGCCGAAGCCGTCGAGTACGCCGGGCCGCCGACTGAGCGCAACGAGTCGGACCGGATCGAGTGGATTCCGCTCTCCGACCTGCGGGGCATGATCGACCGGCGCGAGATCGTCAGCAGCGGCTCACTGGTCGGTGTGCTGTACCTGCTGCTCGATGAGGCCGGGCTGTAGTCAGGCGGTCAGCTCCCGGATCCGGGCCGACAGCTCGGCGGCGGGCCGTGTGCTGCGGTAGGGGGTCAGTTGGTGGCGGAACTCCTGGAGGTGGGCGAGCACTCGCGGGGATGCCACCTCGGTAGCGAGGGAAAGGGCTCCCCCTGCCGTGGTGCACGCTAATTCGACCTGACGGCGCTGGAGTTGGGTGCGGGCCAGCCAGAAGGAGTGGAAGGCCCGGCCTCGCAGGTTGGCGGACGGCTCGCTGCGTAGGGCTTCCTCGATGAGGGGTTCGGCTGCTGCCGCGTCGCCGAGCTGGCCCAGCGCGATACCAGTGTCGACGGTGAGCTTCGTCCGGTTGAAGTACTGGACCCACGCCGGATCGTCATCGGCCGAGTCGATACGGTCGAAGTGCCGGCGGGCGTCCTCGATCGCCTGGTGAGTGGCCTCCTGGTCGTGCGCGCTGGCGTGGCCGAAGGCTTCCCGCATGGACAGCATCGCCATCAGCCTCGGCGTGCCGCCGTCGAGTCGGGCACTGTCCTGTGCGGCCCTGGCAAGCGTGATCGCTTCATGCGCCTTGTCCTCGTAGGTGGCTTGGAGGCTTAGGCAGGAGAGCACGTTGGCGATGAACGGGCGGTCGCCGATGACTCGTGCCAAGCGCAGGGCCTCGGTGAAGTAGCCCCGGGCCGTGCTGTACTGCCGGGCGTCGAAGTAGGTCCAGCCGGTGAGTCGCGCGAGTTCGGCCGCGATGCCGTGCAGGCTGCGCTGGTAGTTGGGATCGGCCGTGTCGCGCAGGACATCCAGCACGTAGCGGAGTTGGCCCATGACGGCTGGGCGGAGGGCTTCACCGCCGTGCTCGTCGTCGCGCCGCCAGTAGTCCTCGATGGAGGCTTGGAGGGACCGGAGCACGGTCGGCGTGACCCGGGTGCTGGCCGCTATGGCAAGGATGCCGTCCAGTTCGAGGCTGGGCAGCACCGAGCCTGCGGATGGGGTGGCCGGCTGGTACAGCGGTAGAGCGGGCCGGAACGTCGCCTGCTGGCCCTCCCAGGCCCGGGGAGCAAGGCCGACCATGTGACCCGGGATTCGGAGGCCGTCCGCGATCCGTTCGATGACAGTCATATTGGTGATCTCGCGGTGGCCCGCGATGACCTCGCCCACCCGACTGGGCGTCAGCTCGCAGGCTCGCGCGATGCGGGATGCGTGAAAGCCGCCTCTGGCCTTGGCCAACCGGAAGACCGCGGTGAAGTCCCGTACCGCGCAAGCGGCCACCATCTCGGGGGCAGCCAGCAGTCGGCTCGGCAGCCCGGATGACGGCCTGGAGTCAGTCATGTCCGGTACCCCCAGCACCCGCGAAGATGATCACTCGGTGTCACTTGGCATAACTGCCCGCGAGTTTACCCACGGTGGGTAATCACCTGGCCCTTATTTCGAAACTGGCGGCCCGGCCATTCTGAGAGTCCTCCCGGGAACGCCCGGGGAACCTGACTGAGACGGAGGGCGGTCCGTGCTGATGAACCTGGTCAACACCGCCGCACTGCCGACGCCACTGACGTGGGAGGTCGAGCCTGACTTGGCTACCGTCCCGTCAACGCGCCGACTGATCAAGGGGATTGCGCAACAGTGGGGCGTGCCGCTGTCCGCTGACGCGCTGCGTGATGTCGAGCTGTGCGCCAGCGAGGTGCTCACCAACGCTGTCGAGCACACCGGGGCCCGCTTCCGCGTCACCGTCCGCTGGACCGGTGAGCGCCTGCGCGTGGAGGTCGCGGACACTAGCCTTCGCCCGCCCGACCCCGGCACCGCCGCCGACACGACCACCGGCGGCCGTGGACTGGCCCTGGTCGAAGGGCTTGCCCACTCGTGGGGCTGGCACCCCGAGGGCGCGGGAAAGGTCGTGTGGTTCGAGTGCACGGCTGATCAGTTGGTGACCGGGACCGGGCGCCTCGCCGTCCTCGTCAATGTCGCTCGGACCAGGGTCGCCGACCTGCCGGACACGGCCTGACCTCCTCTCAATCTCCACCCGGCCCTTGGGGAAACGGGCCGGTGGACCACGGCGCCAGCCGCCACGCCCCCCACGGCCGGCTGGAGCCGCCCAAGTCTTCCTGCCGGAACCCCGGCGGGAGTTCCCCAAGTAGAAGGGAAGAAGCACATGGTGCAGGACACCCCGGCGGCCCCGGCCGCTGAGGGCGGCCTCCTGGTCGCCTCCAGGAAGATCGCCGCCGCTCGGGCCCGTACCGAGCAGCCGTCCGACGTCAGCAGCGGCCGTTCCGACGGCAACGACTGATAAGGCTGCCCACGATGCTTGATGCTGCTTCGTGGGCGGCGCGTCTGGGCGGGGACTCGTTCCTCGCCCAGACGTTCAACCGCTCCTATGCCGTCATTCCGGGTGAGGCCGCCGACGTTGCCGGCCTCCTGTCCTGGGACGACCTGAACACCATCCTCGCCACTCAGCGCCTGGAACCCCCGCGGCTTCGGCTGTCGCTGGACGGCGAGATGCTGCCCCTGCACAGGTACGCGCTGCCGGTCACCACCAGGCGCTCGGTCACCTGGCACCGCGTCCAACCGGCCGAGCTGCACGCCCGGTTGGCCGAAGGGGCCTCCCTCGTCGTGGACTCGATCGAGAAGATGCACCCGCCGATCGGGACCGCCGCTGAGGCGCTGGAGCGCTTCCTCGGCACGCTGGTGCAGGTCAACGCCTACGCGTCGTGGACCGAGCGGGAGGGCTTCGGAACGCATTGGGACGACCACGACGTGGTGGTGGTCCAGATGTACGGCGCCAAGCGCTGGAAGCTGTACGGCCCCACGCGGACCGCTCCGACGTTCCGCGACGTGGAGACCCCGGAAGAGCCGGAAGGTGACCCGGTGGCAGACATCGTCCTGACTGCAGGCGATGTGCTCTACCTGCCGCGAGGGTGGTGGCATGCGGTCACGGCCGATCAGGGGACGGCTTCCCTCCACCTGACGTTCGGCCTGGTGACCAACACCGGTGCCGAGCTGCTGACGTGGGTGGTCGATCAGCTGCGGTCGCGTCTCGCCCTTCGGCTCGACGTGCCGCGCTTCGCCTCGCCGAGTGAGCAGTCCGCGTTCGTGGACGGGCTGCGGACAGAGGTGCTGGCGGAGCTGTCCGACCCGGAGTTGGTGAGCCGGTGGGCTGAGTCGGTGGACACCACGCATTACGGACGCGCGGTGCCCTCGCTGCCGTACATCGACGGCCTTCCGGATCGTCCGGAGGTGTCGGTTCGCCTGACTGCTCCTCGGGCACGGCTGACGGAGAACGGGACCGAGGGCACGGTGACCCTCGCTGCGGCGGGGACCGCGTGGGACTTCGCCGCACAGGCGGCTCCCATGCTCCGGGTCCTGCTGACCGGTCAGCCGGCCACGCTCGGATCGCTGGCCGGGACGGCCGACCTGGAGGTCAAGGACATCGCCTCGCTGCTGTCCGTCCTGATCGAGGGCCAGGCAGCCGCCGTGGTGGGGACGGCGCTGTGACCGCCGTCCTCGCGTTGGGAACGTACCGGGTGCGCGCCGTCGAGCAGGCGGCGCGCACCGCCCTCGCCTCCGTAGCGGCTTGGGTGGACACCGCCCCCAACTACGCTCACGGCCTGGCCCACCGGGAACTGGCACCCGTCCTGGCCCAGCACTCGGACGCCGGGGTCAGCACCAAGACCGGATTCCACACGGCCGAACAGGGCCGCGCCGCCGTTGCGGCTGGTGTGCTCAGCCGCGCACAGGCGGCCGTTGGGCATTGCCTCGCCCCGGCGTTCGTCCGTTGGCAGACCGAGCAGTCCCTGAGCATGCTGGGCCGCGCCAGCCTGGTCTTCGTGCACAACCCCGAACACGCCGTCCGGGGACGCGACCGCGCTCAACTCCACGGTGAGCTGCGGGAAGCGTTCGCCGTCCTGGAGGACTTCGCGCAGGCTGGCCGGATCGGCGGGTACGGCGTCGCCACCTGGTCGGGCCTGGAATCGGGCGCGTTCACGGTGCCGGAACTCCTCCGCCTCGCCGGGCAGGCCACTGGCTCCGACTCGCACCACTTCACTGGGCTGCAACTGCCGGTGAGCCTGGTGATGGCCGACCCGATCACCCAGGGGCTCAAGGGTGACGGTCCACTCGTGGAGACGCGGCACCTCGGGGTGACCACCTTCGGCTCGGCACCACTGCACGGCGGTGAGCTGCCCGAGCTGATGACACCCGAACTGGTGGAGTTGATCCGCCCCGGCCTGACGGCCCCGGCCGCCGCGCTGCTGGTGGCGGCCTCGTGCCCCGCGCTGGACGTGGTCCTGCTCTCGGCCAGCAGCGCGCAGCACTGGGACGATGCTGCCCAGGCACTGGCCGAACCACTGGACGTGGACCGACTCGGGAAGGTGATGGATGCACTCGCCACCGGATGAAGCGATCAGAGTGCGGATGGAGGCCGCGCACCGGGACGCGGCGTACAAGTTCGGAGTGACTTGCGACGGCGCTCCGGTGTGGGGAGTCCTCGGTGTGACCCTCAGCCGGCGGGCCGGGGAGCGGTGGTTGCGGGTCTTCTCGACCAAGCGGACGGACGCGGCCCGGCCCGGCGGCCAGGGCATCGTGGGCGCCGAAGCGCTGGTGCCCGACGACGTGCCGCGCCCCCGGCTGCACGGCTCCCTCGACTGGGTCACCGACGGGTTCGGCTACGGGGCGGACCTCCTCGACTTCGTACCCCACCCGGTCATCTCACCCCACCGCCCCGACCTGGACCACGACCCCGGCCTGACCGAGGAATGGTGGTGCACCCTGCGCCGCGCCATCAGCAGTCTCGGCAGGGCACAGGGCGAGCGAACCACCGTGCGGGACAGCTGGATCGAGAAGGCTTTCCCGCAGTTCCTCGGCATCCCCGCACCCGAAAAGGTCGAGCGCGCGACTGGCCACGGTGACCTGCACTGGGGAAACCTGACCGCGCCGCTGAACATCCTCGACTGGGAGCGCTGGGGCCTGCTCCCCGTCGGCTACGACCCCGGCCTCCTGTACGTGAACAGCCTCCTAGTCCCCGAGGTGGCCGCACGCATCCGCGCCGAGTTCGCGGATGTGCTCGACACCCCCGCCGGCCGAATCGGCGAACTCGTCGCCCTGGCCGAGATGCTGCAAGCCGTCGCCCGCGGCTACTACCCCGAGCTGGCCCCGCTCCTGGTCGCCCGCGCCGCCGAACTCACCGGCATTCGGCCGCCTGAGCCCAGCAGTTCGGAGATCCCGGCCTGACGGCCAAGAATGTGAGTGCCTGCCAGCAGTGCCCCGCGCCTTCCCGGTGTCGGGGCACTCGGCGTTTCCGGCTCCGGCACCCCGGGGCGGGGACCATTCCGGCCGGGCTCCCCGATAGCTGCCGAGTTGTAGGGGCGGGCGGGTTCGGTCAAGCCCGCGTGTACGGGCCTGGTGCTGGCTGCGGTGGTGAATGTTGCGGGCTTGACGGGTTCCGTTCGCCCCGGAGAATCGGGCAGCGGGGAGCCTGGACGTACGGCGGTCAGCCATCGGCCTTGACCTGTGCGCTTCGGGCCTGGCGTCTGTCGGGTCCTTACCGGCCCTGGTATGCCGCTTGTTTGTTCCTTGCGCCGCCAGCGGGGCCGGCCATAGCGGGGCGCGAGACAGGAGCGGCGGGCGGCAACGCGGCGGCGCGCGGCCCGCCTCTGGCGGGCCGCCCTTGATCCAGTAAAGAAACTTTCGACACGCCCTCCGGCATGGGGCCGCCCCTGCCTGGGCCGGGTCCCTTTCCGCCGCTGAGTCCTCGCCACTTGCGGCCTGATGACCAGTTGGCGCACCGAACCGCGTCCCGCCCGCTCCCGTGCCCCTTCCGGTCGCCTGCGCCCTGCCCCGAGGCTTCGGGCGTTGGCGGGTGACCGGTCGCCTGCTGCGGACTGGCAGCGGCGGACCTTGCCGGCCGCCCTGGCCGTGCACCACGGCACCCGGCCGTCTTAAAACGGCCGCTCCATCCGGATAGTTGCACCGCGAGGGCGACCGAGACGACGCGCGAGAGGGGGCCGACTGTGCCGTGCGGGGCCCATACCACAAAGTCGGCCGTCTGCGTCCGGCCGCCGATGCGCGAGAGTCGTTCATGCGGCCGGACAGCAGTCGGGCACTACCAGGTTTTTCCGGCCGCACCAAGTGCGGGAGTGGGGTGCACACTGCTTCCGCAACGCGCAGCAAGGCCCCGATCGCGGGGGTTCGCGCTCGCGTTTGGTGCGGCCGGGAAATGTCTGCAAACTGCTCCCGCACCGCGCCGCCGGACCCGGCAAATAGCCCTGTGACGGGCATCACATAACCGAGTTTCAAGCCCATTCGACCAAAGATGCCCCCTTGTTTCGAAAGGGCAATTCGTAGACGGAAGGAGAAGGCGTTGACTAAAACCCGTCAGGCGCATAACGCGGCCCGTATCTCTCACGCAAGCACCACCCTGACGGGCAGAGTGGTGCACGGGCCGCAGGGCTCGGGGTGCCGGTCGGACAGATCGGTGGCGTAGCCGGCATCCACCATGGTGTGATCCGCACCACGCCCGGGAGGGTTCGTTCCTCTCGATGTCTCTCGCTCTTCATCGCTGCTTCCCGCCGCTTTCGCGACGGGTGCGAGGGCTCGTAAATCGGTCCTCGACAGGGCCCGCCGGGTCGGGTTTTCCTTGACCCGCACACCCCGCCCGGCGGGCTTCGCAACGGGGCTCGGAACTCCGATATTCCGGCCCGTCATCCTTTCCTTCCTTTTCTTCGACTCCCTGGAGTTTTCATGGCTCGCATTGTCATCCGCCCCGACCTGACCGGCACCGCGCACATGGTCGCCACGGCGCCCGTGCCGAAGCTGGCCGACGCGGCCACCGGTCAGGTCGCCACCGACCGCGAAAGCGGCGCAACGCTGTACACGGTCCAGCTGCTGGAGACCTACGAGGGCAAGGCCCAGCTGATCAAGGTCACCGTGCCCGAGGGCGGGGTGGACACCTCGCTGACGGTTGGCGCGGTCGTGCGCCCGGTCGGTCTGATCGCCTCCCCGTGGGCGAACGTCTTCAACGGCCAGATCTCCCAGGGCGTGGCCTACCGCGCTCAGGCGCTGGATCTCGCCTCGGCCGCTGCCGCGCCCAAGGCGGTCAAGTCGTGACGGGCAGAGGCGTCCTGGCCGGGCCGGTGGACCAATCGCCCACCGGCCCGGCCGGGCCCCACCCGGCACCCCCGCCCTCGCCTTCTCCCGTCCCGGGCCGGTGCGCCCGTGGCTGTTCCAACTCCCTGCAAGGACAAGTCTCTTGTTGCCCACCCCCTCTCCTTCGCCGTCTCCGTCCCCGGGGCCCGACCTGCTCCCCACCCTGGCCCGTCTGCGCTTCCCTCCGATCACCTGGTACGTGCTCGGCGCCGCGCTGCTGGTCCTGCTGTCCTGGCTGATCGTCATCACGGTCCGGTACCTGGTCGCCGACCCTGAGACCCGGGCCAGCATCCGGCAGGCGTTCTGGATACGCCGCCGCTGGCACCGCCTCGCACGGGCCCTGAGCCTGGTCACGACCGACCGGGTCCCCACCCTGGGCCAGACGATCGTCATCGACGGGCAGCGCCGCCCCGAGCCGAAGATCCTCACCCCCTCGATCCGCACCAAGTGCGACCCCTACGGCGTCCATGTCACGGTGAACACCGTGCCCGGCGTCGGCCTGGATGACTTCCAGAAGAACGCCGCCTACCTCGCCGACGCCTGGGGCTGCGTGCGCGTCGGTGCCGACAAGGACCCCGACAAGCGGGGCCGTTTGCTTGTGCGCGCCGTGCGCATCGAGCCGTTGGCCCGCAAGACCACCTGGGTGCCCGACGGCAAGGTGCCGACCGACCTGTCCCGCTGGCACCTGGGACTGGATGAGTACGCGCGGCCGGCCGTGCTCCACGTGGCCGACGTGCCCGGCATGGTCGTCGGCGGCCTGCCCGGCAAGGGCAAGAGCGCCCTGATCAACGCCTTGATCTCCCGGCTCGCCCCCTCCCGTACGGTGCAGTTCGCCGTGGCCGACGGCAAGGTCAAGAAGGCCCACGAAGGCGACTACGCCGACATCACCGATCGCCTCTTCGCGTTCGCCGGGGCCGACCTGGAAGAGGCCAACGCCCTCTTCAAGCGCCTGGCCCGGCTGCGGGACGAACGGTCCGAACTGCTGCGCCAGACCCTCAAGGTCAGGGGCATGTGGGAGGTCGGTCCGACCCCCGAGTGGCCGCTGGTCGTCCTGGTCATCGACGAGGCCCATACCTTCTTCCGCGACTTCAAGGGCTCCGACCCCGCCACCCGGCGCCGGGCTGAACTCGCGCGGGAGAACGTCATCCTGGTGGAAGAACTGGTGAAGATGGGCCGCAACACGGGCTTCCTGATCGTGCTGATCACCCAGAAGCCGACCGGGGACGCCATCCCCACCGCGATCCGCGACGTGTGCTCGGTCGCCCTGTCCTTCGCCCAGCGCAGCACCGAGGCCGCTGTGGCCACCCTGGGCGAGAACATCCGCCAGTGGAAGGACATGGACCCCAGCACCATGCAGCACTCCGACTACGTCGGCGTCGCTGTCATGGCCCGCGACTCGCACGAGGGCTTCCTGCGGGTGCGCACCCCCTACGTCAGCGCCGACGACACCGCCCGCATCGCCCGCGCCACCGCCCACCTGACGGCGGACCCCGCCGACCTGCTCACGTCCTTGGCTCCCGCCCCCTCCGCGCTGGCCACCGCCCCCGGCCAGGCCCCCGAAAGCGGCCCGGATCTCCGCACCAAGGCGGCGCGTGCGGTCTCCACCTCCTCACCCGGCACCCCTGCCGACCTGACCGGCCCCGGCTCCACCCCGCTGGCTCCCGCATCCCCCGGCTCGACGCAGCGCGCGCCGCGACGCTGACAATCGCACCGCCGCATAGCGGTTCCCCGGCGGCTCTGACCGCCTGACCTCCCATCCCGCCCTGCCTCGCGCCGACCGCGAGCACCACCCCTCGTGGTCGGCGCGACGGCACCCCCATGCCTCACGCATCCCTCAACTGCCCGGAAGGACAGCCCAGATGACCTACATCGACCCGCAAAAGGTCCCCAGCTTGTACGTCCGGGATCTGCTCGACCTCGCCCAGCGCGACGACTTCGACCGCATCGAATCCACCATCGAACGCCTCGGCGGCTGCACCCGTCCCATCCAACTGGTCGGCCACACCACGACGTTCGACGCCGCCACGCACGAGGTGCTGCGGCACTACACCACCGCCAGCGAACCCCTCGGCCGCCTCCTGACCGCCTGCGGCAACCGCCGCGCAAGTCGCTGCCCCACCTGCTCGCGCGTCTACGCCGCCGACACCTACCAGCTCATCCGAGCGGGCCTGGCCGGTGGCAAGGGCACCCCCGAGCAGGTGCGCGCCCACCCGCGCGTGTTCACCACCCTCACCGCCCCCAGCTTCGGCCCGGTCCACAACCGGCCCACCACCAGGACCGGCAAGCCGTTCCCCTGCCGCTGCGGCACCCTGCACCCCGCCGGCCACCCCGCCCTGGGCACCCCGCTCGACCCGACCACCTACGACTACGCCGGGGCCGTCCTGTTCAACGCCCACGCCGGGAAGCTCTGGGACCGCTTCACCACTTACCTGCGCCGCGAGATCTCCCGCGCGGTGGGCCTGACCGTGACCGAGCTGCGCGAGCAGTGCCGCGTGTCCTTCGCCAAGGTCGCCGAGTTCCAAAAGCGCGGCCTGGTCCATTTCCACGCCATCGTCCGCCTTGACGGCCCCGGAGGCTCCACCGAGCAACCCCCGGCCTGGGCCACCATCGGCCTCCTCACCGATGCCGTGCGCCGAGCCGCTGACCGGGTCCACGTCACCGTCACCAGCGACTCCATCGGGGAACGCGAACTCCGGTGGGGTGCGCAACTCGACGTGCGCGAGATCCGCGCCAACGACGCCACCGCCAACGGCTCGGCCCCGCTCACCGACGCCGCTGTGGCCGGGTACGTCGCCAAGTACGCCACCAAGAGCGCCGAAGGGACCGGCACCATCGACCGGCCCCTCTACTGCGGCCCGTGCAAGGGACGCGGACGCGTCCCCACCCCCGCCGGCCTGACCGATGAATGCCGGGCCTGCGAGGGCACGGGCCTGGCCGAGCCGATCGCCGATCTCCGCGTGGCTGGCCACGTTCGTCAGATGATCCGCACCTGCTGGGACCTCGGCAGCGTGGCCGACTTCGCCGAACTCAAGCTCACCCGCTGGGCGCACATGCTCGGCTTCCGGGGCCACTTCTCCACCAAGTCCCGCCGCTACTCCACCACCCTCGGCGCAATCCGCGCGGTCCGCCGAACCTGGCAGACCGAACAAGCCCGCATCCGCACCGGACACGCGCCCCTCGACCCCACCGCCACCCTCGTCGTCTCCGACTGGCGGTACCTCGCCACCGGCTACACCCCTGGTGAAGAACTCCTCGCCGAAACCGTCCGCGACAACCGCCAAGCCACACAACGCCTCAAGCGAGAGGGGGACTTGCAGTGACGCCACTGACGGAGGGTCCTTCCTTCTCGTCCTCTCGACTCTGCCCCGATGAGGCCGTGGATCGCTGGATCGAGAAGCACCTGGCGACGGCCCCGCGCTTCTCGGATGACCAGCTTCGGGAGATGGGCGTCATTCTGGGAGTGCAGCTGACTCGGCGGACCTCCACACAGGGATGAGCTGTTCCACATCGAACGGCTTGTTCCCCATGCCACCCGGAAATGCGATAACCGCGTGCAGAACCTTCTTGATCAGCTCCCGCTTCTGCCGGATGGTCTTGGACTTCCATTCCCTATCGACGTCGGCCGTCGCCTCCTCGGCGGCGGCCTTCGCCGCGATGTTCTTCGCCTGATCAGCGCGCAGCTCCTTGATGGTCTTCTCGACCACCGGGAGGTTCCGGAAGAACCCCTCATCATCAATCTCACCAGCGTTCCACCGCAGTTCGAGAGTGGCCCGGCGTTGCAGCGCGGCCTGTAGCTCGTCTTCCCGACCCCAGTCCGGTACGTCCTTGACCGCCGCTGCGGCATCGGCCTTCAACTTCGCCAGGACGAGCTTGGTGATGTGCTTGTCGGTCTCGTCCCCGCGCTTGTACGTCCCGTTGCAGCCGCCGTCCACGGTCTTCTTGCAGAAGTACCCGTGCTCGTACTTCACCCACTCGTTGGCCTTCTGGCCCTTCATCGGGTGGTTGCACTTGGTGCCGTCCTCCAAGGTGTTGCCACAGCGGAGGATGCCGGTCAGTAGGTACTTGTGAACGAGCTTCCCGCCGGGCTGACCAGCCCGTCCGCGACCACGAATGGCCGCGACCACGGCAAACCACTCCTTCGGCGTGACGATCGCGTCCCACTCGCCGACGATGGGCTGATCATCGCTGTCCCGCACCAACTCGCCGTTGACCTCGCGGTATCCGCAGATCCGGGCGTTCATGAGCACTTGCTTGACGCTCTGGTACTGGAACAGGTTGCCCCGAGCGGTGAGGTACCCGGCTTCCTTCCACCGCTGGGTGATCTCCGAGACCGACGCTCCGCTGATCACGTCGTGCACAGCCTTGCGGATCGCCTCTGCTTCAACCGGCCGAAGAGCGATCTTGTCATCCTCCCAGCCGAACGGCCGCCAGGCAGAGACGGACTGGCCCCGAATCGCGCGGTTGCGGTGACTGGCTCGCGCCCGGCGCTGCTTCTTCCTGGTTTCAGCGAGCGACATCGCGACTCCGATGAGGCCCTTGATCTCGAAGCCTTCGGCGTAGAGGTCCTGGAGCCCGTTGGAGTCCCAGTACACCCGTCCCTCGTGCGCGGTGAACGCGCGGAGGTACCTCTCCCAGTCGCCCGGCCGCCGATACAGCCGGTCGTCGTTCACCGCCATCACGCCATGCACCGGGTAGCCCCCTGCGGTCTTCCCTGCGGCGAGGTCCACGAGCATCTGCTCGAAGTCGTCACGGATGACGTTCTCCTTGCTGGCGCTCTTGTCGTTGTCCGTGTAGCGGTGGACCATCAGCCAACCGAACTCACGGGCCTTGTCGGACAGCTCGCGGTGCTGGTCCTCGATACCGTGCGCGTCCTTGGCACGGGCGTCGTCGGAGATGCGCGCGTAGCAGATCACGCACTTCATACCGGGGTTGGCTTCGAGCATGGCCAGCACCTCGGCGAGTGGCGGCAGGTCCGCCGGTACACCCCTGAGCTTGCTGATGACCTCTTCACGTGCTGCCATCTGTGGGCCGCCCCCTCCTCGTGAGAACTTCAGCCAGCAGACTAGCCCATTCTGTCTTTGTTGATGTTCTGCTCCATGAGGATCTCCCAGCAGATCCGCGCGGAACACGGGGACGAAGCCGAACGGGCCGCACTCGTCGGCATGGTCGAGAAACCCGCCGAATTCGCTTGCCTTGAAAGGGAGTTGACCGTGCGTCAGGCCGCCACGAGTGCGGCGGCGGTGCGGACGAAGGCGGCGGTGACGGGCGAGGTGCTGTGCTCGGGCCAGGCGAGGAGCAGGGCGGTCGGGGCGGCGCCGAGCAGCGGGATGCCGCACAGGTCGGCGCGGAGCTGGCCGCGGACGGATTCGGGCAGTACGGCGACGGCCTGGCCGAGGGCGACGAGCTGCTGGAGTTGGGTGAGGTCGCGGACTTCGGGGCCGGCGCGGTCCGGGCCGGAGGTGCCCTGCCAGCGGACGGTCGGCTCGCCGGCCAGGTCGGCGGGCCGCAGTCGCGGACGGTCGGCCAGCGGGTGGGTGCGCGGCAGGACGGCCAACTGGTTTTCGGTCAGCAGGAGTTCGGTGTCGAGGCCGGTGAGGTCGTGCGGCGGGTGGTGCAGCAGGGCGAGATCGGCGGTGCCGTCGTGCAGCAGGCGGACGCGTTCGGCCGGGTCGCACAGCAGCACGTCGACCCGGACCGGGTCCGGCCCGGCGCGGTGCGCGGCCAGCAGGGCGGGCAGCAGGCCGCCGTCGCCGCCGGGCTTCACCGCGAGCACCAGCCGGGGCTCGTGCTGCCCGGCCCGGCGGGTCCGGTGCAGGGCGGCGTCCGCGGCGGCCAGCACGGCGGCGGCCTCGCGGGCGAGCACCCGCCCGGCCCCGGTCAGCGCCTGCTCGCGCCCGCCGCGCAGCAACAGCGGTGCGCCGACCCGGCGTTCGAGCCGGGCGACGGTGCGGGACAGCGCGGGCTGGGAGATGCCGAGCCGGCGGGCGGCCCGGCCGAAGTGGAGTTCCTCGGCGAGGGCCAGGAAGTGGGCGAGTTCGCGGGTCTCCAGCCGGTCCATGCCGCCACGGTATCGGTCGATGCCGAACTCGGCCTGGCTGCCCACCGGTTGGTGGTGATCAGCTGGACGCATGACGAACGAGAACAGGATCGCCCTGGTCACCGGGGCCAACCGGGGCATCGGCCGTGCCGTCGCCCGCCGACTCGCCGCCCGCGGCCTGACCGTGCTGGTCACCGCGCGCGACCCGGACCGGGCCGCCGCCGCGGTCGACCGGCTGCGCGCGGACCCCGGCATCCGGGCGGCCGGAGCCGGCGGGGAGCGGCTGTGGCCGCTGACCCTGGACGTCACCGACGCCGCGGGGGTGCGGGCGGCGGCCCGGCAGGTCGGCGACCGGTTCGGCCGACTGGACGTGCTGGTCAACAACGCCGGGATCTCCGGCGGAGTGGAGGCCCAACTGCCCAGCGCCACCACGCTGGAGACGATGCGCGAAGTGTTCGCCACCAACCTGTTCGGGGTGCTGGCCGTCACCAACGCGCTGCTGCCGCTGCTGCACCGTTCGGCGGCGGCCCGGATCGTCAACGTCTCCAGCGCGGTCGGCTCGTTCGCCCGGCAGAGCGACCCCGGCCACTACCTGTCCGGCCAGCCACCGCTGGCCGCGTACCCGGCCGCCAAGGCCGCGCTCACCATGCTGACCGTGCAGTACGCCCGCGAGCTGCGCCCGGCGGGGATCCTGGTCAACGCGGCGGCACCCGGCGCCTGCGACACCGGGTTCACCCGGGAGCTCGCCCTCGGCCGCCGCATCACCCGTACCGCCGACCAGGGCGCGGCGGTCGTCGAGCGGCTGGCCCTGCTGGGCCCGGACGGACCGAGCGGCGGGTTCTTCGACGAGGACGGGCCGGTCGACTGGTGACGCGGCGCCCGGGAGGCGGGCCGGAGGTCAGGGCGTCGCGCCGACGGGGTGGAGGTCGGCGGGGAGGGCCTGGGTGGCGAGTTGGGCGGCGAGTTCCTCGGCCTGCTCCTTGGTGAAGGCGCCGGTGACGGCGGCCTGTCCGCCGGTGATGGCCTCCACGACGAAGGGGTGCGAGAGGACGTATCCGTCCACCAGGATGGCCAACTGGTTCTCCGGCTCCTGGAGTTGGGCGATCCGGCCGGTGAGGTCGGCGAAGGCGGTGCCGCCGGCCGGGGTGAAGTGCACCCGCACCTGCCAGCCGGCGCCGTTGGTGTCGGCTGCGGCGCTGCTGTCGGCGATCTCGGAGCCCTGGACCGCGATCGGGCCGAGCGCGAGCTTCGAGCGGACCCCGGACGGGTCGGCGCGGTCGCAGGCCAGCAGTTCGGTGCCGGGCGCGGCCTGGGCGGCCGGGGCGGCGCAGTCCAGGGCGGCCAGGCGGTCCCGCCACCGGTCCGGGGCGTCCGCGGGGGCGGGGGTGGCGTCGACCACCGCGGCCAGCACCGGGCGGATCTCCAGCGCGGCCCGGTGGGTGAGCGCGGCGAGCCGGTCGGCGACCGGCCCGGCGGTGGTGAGCGTCAGGGTGCCGTCACCGGCCTTCACCCGGGGGTTCGGCAGACCGAGCAACTCGGCCCGGTGGCGCAGCTGCTCGGCGGCCAGGGTGAGCTCCCCGGAGTCCAGCGGCCGGTCGGTGGTGAAGACGGTGTTCGTCTCGGGTCCGGTGGCGGTCGGTCCGGTCGACGCCGGGACGGGCGCCGGGGCGGGCGGAGCGGAGGACCCGCAGGCGGCGGCGCCGAGGGCGCAGGCGAGCAGGAGGGCGGCGGTGCCCGCGGTGCGCCGGGGGTTCGTCATGGCGGTCATTGTGGCAGTCGGCCGGGGGGATCCGGGCGGGTTACGGGCCAATCGGCCACTGCTGTGGCCGAGTTGGGCCGGTCCTGGGAAGGGGGCATTCGTGGGCGATCGGACGGCTGTCGGGGCGGGCACCGCATTCCCCCGGGGGCGGGGGCGGGGGCGGTGCCGGGGGCGGTGCCGGGGCCCGGGACCGTCCCGAGGCAGGGGTGGTCGCGGCCGTGCTGCCGGCGGCCGCGCCCCCGGAGCGGGCCGCCGGGCTGGAAGATCCGTGCGCGGCACCCGCCGATCCCGGGTGATCCGTGCGCACGGGCCGGGCCGGGCCGGGCCGGGGCCAGGATGCCGGGGAACCGTCCGCTCCCCGTCCACCCTGGAGGCGCACCCATGTCGGCCGACGTTCACCCCCCGCTCGACGGACTCCGCCGCGACGCCGCCGCGCTCCACCCCGAACTCGTCGAACTGCGGCGCGCCCTGCACCGCGACCCCGAGATCGGGCTCCACCTGCCGCGCACCCGGGCCCGGATCCTCGACGCCCTCGACGGCCTGCCGCTGGAGATCACCCTTGGCGAGCGGCTCTCCTCCGTCACCGCCGTCCTGCGCGGCGCCCGCCCCGGCCCCGCCGTCCTGCTGCGGGCCGACCTCGACGCGCTGCCCGTGCCGGAGAACACCGGCCTCCCGTACGCCTCCGAGAACCCGGGCGCGATGCACGCCTGCGGCCACGACCTGCACACCGCCGCGCTGGTCGGCGCAGCCCGGCTGCTCGCCGACCGCCGCGAAGAGCTGGCCGGCAGCGTGGTGTTCATGTTCCAGCCCGGCGAGGAGGGCGACGGCGGCGCCGCCCTGATGGTCGAGGACGGCGTCCTGGACGCGGCCGGCGAACGGGTCAGCGCCGCGTACGCCCTGCACGTCGGTGCCGCCCTGCTGCCCGCCGGCTACGTGGCCGGCCGGCCCGGGCCGATCATGGCGGCCTCCGACACCCTGAAGGTGGTGGTCCGGGGCCGCGGCGGCCACGGCTCCAGCCCGCACCTGGCGGTCGACCCCGTCCCGGTCGCCTGCGCGGCGGTGCTCGCCCTGCAGACCATGGTCACCCGCCGCTTCGACGCCTTCGACCCGGTCGTGCTGACCGTCGGCACCTTCCACGCGGGCACCGCGGAGAACGTCATCCCCGACGAGGCCGCCTTCGGCGCGACCGTCCGCTCCTTCTCCCCCGCCGCCCGCGAACTGGTCCTCGCCGAGGCCGTCCGGGTGGTCCGGGGCATCGGCGAGGCGCACGGCTGCCAGGTCGACGCGGTCGTCGAGCACGGCTACCCGGTGACCGCCAACGACCCCGCCGAGGCCGCGTACGCCGAACGCACCGCCCGCGAACTCCTGGGCGACGACCACTACTTCGAGATGCCACGGCCGGTGGCCGGCTCCGAGGACTTCGGGGTGCTGGCCGAGCACGTCCCCGCCGCGTACGTGATGTTCGGCGCCTGCTCCCCGGAGGTCGACCCGTTCACCGCCCCGTACAACCACTCCGCCGAGGCCCGCTTCGACGACGGGATCCTGGGCGACGCGGCGGCCCTGCTGGCGGCGCTGGCGCTCGGCAAGGTGCGGTAGAAGAGCCCCTGAACGCGCTTCCCGCCGTTCTTCCCGTCAGGGCTGGATCGGGACGTAGCCGGTCCGGCGGCCGTCCGGGGTGAGGAGGTGGCCGACCAGTTTGGGGGTGCGCAGGGTGACGTGCCGGTCGTGGACCCGGACCGCCGGGTGGTGGTGGGCCAGGTCCTGCTCGATCCGGCGCAGGTCGGGGAGTTGCGGGGCGATCAGGTAGAGGACGAGGTTGGCGGGGCCGACGGTGACGGCGCACATCCGGGTCTGCGGCAGGGCGCTGAGCCGGCGGACGGCGTCGGGCAGGGCCGCGGGCGGGACGTCCAGCCAGAGCATCGCGCCGACGGGGTGGCCGGTGACCCGCGGGGAGGCGTCGCAGCGCAGCACCGCCCTTCCGGAGTCCCGCAGTTCGGCCAGTCGGCGGCGGACGGTGGTGGCGGGCAAGCCGGTCCGGTCGGCGAGTTCGGCGTAGGGCATCCGGCCGTCGGCGCCGAGGGCCTGGATCAGGGCGAGGTCCTCCTCGACCCGGCGGTCGGCGACCGGCTTGGCCCCGCCGGGCGGGGGAGCGGCGATGGCGCGGCGCTGCTCGGCGTCCAGCGCGCCGTTGGAGAACCGGCTGCCCTCGACCAGGGTGCGTTCGACCAGGGTGGTCCGGGTGCGCAGGACGCCGGGGACGGCGCCGAGCCGGTCCACCAGGTAGGCGGTGAGCGAGGCGCGGTCGTACGCGGCGACGGTGAGCAGCAGGTCGGCGTCGCCGGTGACCAGCTCGATGCTGGCGGTCTGCGGGTGCCGGGCGACGGCCGCGGCGACCTCGGTGACCCGGTCGGCGGGGCAGTCGACCTGGACGAGGGCGGTGAGACCGGCGCCGATCCGGTCGGCGGAGGGGTAGCAGGTGACCCAGGCGTCGCCGTTCGCGGTGAGCCGGGACCAGCGGCGGGAGAGGGTGGCGGGATCGACGCCGAGCGGGGCGGCCAGCCGGGACCAGGGGGCTCGCGGGTCGACCCGGAGGGCGTCGACGAGCGCCAGGTCGAGTTCGTCGATCATGGCTGATCCTTGCGCGGGGTCGGCCGCAGGAACGGATTCGTGCGTGGGCGGTGCGGTGGCCTCCAGGTTAGCCATCCTTGCCGCCACCCCCACCACCCTCCGCACCCCCACGGAACCGCCGATGACCGTCGCCGCCGCACCCCGACCGTCCCGCCTCCCCCGGGCCGCCGCCTCCGCCGTCCCGCTACTCGCACTGGTGGAGTTCGCCAGCGGGGTGCTGCAGGGCGGGTTCCCGATCCTGCTGCCCCGGCTCGGCGAGCACCTGGACCTGCGGGCCTCCGACCTGAGCCTGGCACTGGGCGTGGAGTTCCTGGTGTCGGGCGTCGCGGTGCCGCTGACCTCGCGGCTGGGCGACCTGTACGGGCACCGGCGGCTGCTGCGGGCCACCGTGCTGCTCACCCTGCTGGGCTTCGCGGTCACCGCGCTGGCCCCCGATCTGCCGGTGCTGCTGGCCGGCCGGGCGCTGGCCGGGTTCCTGGCCTGCTGGCTGCCGCTGGAGTTCGCGATCCTGCGCGACCGCCTCGGCGAGGAGCGCGGCGGACGGGCGGTCGGCCCGCTGGTGGGCGCGCTGACGGTGGGCTCGACGCTGGGCGCGATCGCGGTCGGCGGCCTGGGCGCGGACCCGGCGGCGACCCGCCCGCTGCTGTGGGCGCTGGCGGCGCTGCCGGTGCTGGCGCTGCCGGTGGTGTGGTGGCTCGTCCCGGAGTCGGCGACCCGGGCGGCGGGCCGGATCGACTGGGCCGGGGCGGCCCTGCTCTCGCTGGGCCTGACCCTGCTGCTGTCCGGCCTGGGCGCGAGCGGGGTGCTGCCGGGCGCGGTCACGCTGCCGCTGCCGGCGGCCGGGGCGCTGCTGCTGGCCCTGTTCGTCCGCCAGGAACTGCGCACCGGCACCCCGATGGTGGACGTGCGACTGCTGGCCCGGCGGGCCACCGCCCCGGTGTTCGGCCTGAGCTTCCTGCTGGGCTGCGCGCTGTACGGGGCGCAGGGCCCGACGCTGGCCTTCGAGGCGGCGAAGCCCGCGGAGACCGGCTACGGGCTGGGCGCGGTACCGCTGGTACTGGGCCTGCTGGTGCTGCCGCAGACCGCGGCGGCCACCCTGGGCGCGGTGACGGCGCACCGGCTGACCACGCGACACCGGGTCTCCACCGTCCTGGCCGGCGGCTTCGCCCTGTGCGCCGCGGGCTACGGCCTGATCGCCCTCGGGCACACGGCGGCCTGGCAGTTCGTGATCGGCGGCGCGCTGGCGGGCTACGGGGCGGGCCTGGGGCTGAGCCTGCTGCCCGCGCTGCTGATGCGACGCCTCCCGGCCGACCAGACCGGCATCGGCACGGGCGTGTACAACACCCTGAAGTCCCTGGCCGGAGCGGTGGCCGGGGTGGCCGCGGCGGCGGTCCTGGACCACCTGCTGCTGCGCCCCGGGATTCCCTCCGAGGGCGCCTACACCCTGGTCTGGACGGGCTGCGCGCTGCTGTGCGGCCTGGGCGTGCCGGTGGCGCTGGCGCTGCGGCGCAAGCCGGCGGCCTGACCGGTCCGGTCCGGTTCCGGCCGTTCCATCAGGGGCCCGGGGAACTGTCGGCAGGCGGCTCGGGAGCAATCAGGGGCCCGGGGAACGGCGGGTCCGTGCTGCTGGTGGCCGGAGCCCGTCGGAGGTCGGGGCTGCTGCGTGTAGTGAACGGAACCGGAAGCAGATGCGCGCAACGGCAGTGAACCGCCAGCAGCCACGGGCTCGCCGTTCCCCGAGCCCCTGGTGGTGCTCTCTCAGACCTCGTTGGGCCCCGTGAACCCCGGACCCTCGGGGCGGGGCCGCCCCTTCTCGTCGGTGAGCCCCTCCGGTCCCGGGCTGGTGAAGTCGGGGGAGGAGTAACCGGGGCCGGTGAACTCGGCGGAGCGTTCGCGGGGGCGGCCCCGTCCGTCGGTGAGGCCCTCGACGCCGGGGCTGCTGAAGCCGGGGGAGGAGTAGGCGGCGCGGCTGTAGCCGGGGCTGTGCAGGTCGGGCGGGGCGGGCCGGGCGTGCGGGAGCGGGGTGGTGGCCGGGGCGGCGGCCAGGTTGGCGTGCAGCCAGGGCAGCAGGGCGCGTTCGCGGAGCGCCTCGCGCCAGGCGGCGCGGGCTTCGGCGAGGTCGGCGTGCTGCTGGGGGTCGGCCTGGTCGGGGCCGGCGGAGGCGTCGCGCAGGGCGGTGAGGACGAGCCCGGCGCCGCCGATCAGCAGGGCGGCGGCGGCGATGGCGAGGGCGACGACGCCGGCGGTGACGGTGGAGCGGCCGAGGGCGAGCGAGGGCGCGGCGGCGCGCAGCAGCCAGCCGAGCAGCAGCAGGACGAGTCCGGCGGCGCCGGCCAGGACGGGGGTGAGCACGGTGAGGACGGGGAACAGTCCGGCGCCGGCGGGCGGCGCGGTGCCGGGGTGTTCGGCGAGCGCGCTGCGCAGTGCCAGGTAGTGGGCGTACTCGGGGGCGGCGGGTGCGGCGACGGTGTCGGCGTCGGCGAGCGCCTTGGTGTGCAGTTGTTCGGCGGTGAGGTGGTCGCCCGGTTCGGCGAGGGCCTGTCGGACGCCGGTGTCGCGCAGCGTTTCGTCGAGCAGCCGCGCGAAGTCGGCGCGGTCCTCGGCGAGCAGGCGCGGGGGGTTGCTCATGGGTACCCCGTTCCGCGAGGTCGACGGAGGTCAGTGGCCTCGATGGTAGGGGTGCGCGGGAGCGGGCCGACAGCCTCTTTCCGGAACTTCCGGGTGCTCAGTTCCCCTGCGCGGCGGTGCGGTTGCCGGGCAGCACGTCAGTTCGGGAGTTCGGTTCTTCAGTTCGGGTGCCGGTCGCGGGGGGTCAGTTCAGCGGCAGCCGGGCGACCAGCAGGCGTCCGTCCATGGTGACGCCGCCGTCCATCGCGATGGCGAGCTCGTCGGCGTAGATGTAGGGGCCGGGGACGTTCGGCGGGGTGCCGTCCTCGGGCTGGTCGCCGGTGAGGTACGGGATCGGGCTGTGGCCGTGGACGACCCGGTAGCCGCCGTAGACGGCGAGGAGTTCCTGGGCGGCCATGGTGCCGGCCTGGCCGCGGAAGGCGAAGCGCTTGGTGAACTTGCGGAAGGCGTCCCACCACTCGTCGATGCCCTCGTCGGCGAGCAGGGCGTGCACGGCGTCGTTGACGTCGGCGATGGTCTCGCCGTACTCCAGGTACGCGGTGGTGTCGGAGTGCAGCAGCAGGTGGCCGTCCTCCAGGGCCATCGCGGGCAGCCGGGACAGCCAGCTGATGTGGTGCGGCTGCAGGCGTTCCAGGTCGTGCTGCTGGCCGCCGTTGAGGCGCCAGGCGGCGAGGAAGGAGGCGGTGCCGGCGGTGGACTGGACGGCTTCGTCGCCGTAGCGGGAGGCGCCGAGGAAGAGCAGTTCGTGGTTGCCCATCAGGGCGCGGCAGTAGCCGCCGGCCGCGGCGGCCTCGGCGGCGAGCTGCATGACCAGGTCGATGACGCCGATGCCGTCGGGGCCGCGGTCGGTGAAGTCGCCGAGGAACCAGACCCGGGAGCGGCCGGCCGACCAGTGGCCCTCGGTGTCGATCAGGCCCTGCTGGTGGAGGGCGGCGAGCAGCTCGTCGAGGTAGCCGTGGACGTCGCCGATGACGAACAGCGGTCCGGGGCCCTCGCCGGGCTCGGGCTGCGGGTACGGGAAGTGCACCTCGACGGGCGGGGTGTCGATCGGCGGGCCGAGCTCGATGGTCGGCGGGTCCTCGTGCGGGGCCTGGCCGGCGGGCGCGTAGTGGCGGCCGGGCGCGGGCGCGTCGGCGCCGAACTCGCTTGCGGGGGCCCAGTGCTGTTCCAGGTAGCGGGCGCCGCCGTAGGTGCTGTACGTCTCCTCGTACGGGTAGCCGGCCGGTTCGGCCGGCTCGAAGTAGGAGCCTTGCGGGAGCACGTCGAGGTCCTGGCGGGGGCGGGGGCCCGAGTGCGGTTGCTCGGGTTCGCGGAAGAGGTCCTCGGGTGTCATTCGCCCATCATAGGAAGCGTACTCTCCCGTCGTCCTCACCTGGTCGGTATCCGATTTCTGTCGACCCGCCCGCACCGGCCCGGGTCCGGCCGCCGGGGTGTCCGTTCCATCCCGTTCCGCCCCGTTTCGCGCCGGTGGCGACCGGCGGGCGGGGCGACCGGTGGCGGGGCGGTCGGCGGACGGTGCGGGGCGGAAGGGTCTAGACCTCGCCCGGTGGTCGGGGCGGGCTGACGGTGGTGCGCGGGGCGCGGGGCTGCGAGGAGGCCCGGACGATCAGCTCGGTGGGCATCAGGGTGCCGGGCGGCGGGCCGGTGCCGGCGGTGCGGTAGCGCGGCGGGAAGAGCCGGCCGGTCGCGGTGCCGGTGTCCGCGTCGACCCCCTCGATCGCGTCGATCAGCAGGTTGACCACGGTGGTGCCGATCCGACGGGGTTTCAGGGAGAGCGTGGTGATGGGGGGTTCGGTGTTGGCGTACACGTCGGACTCGCTGCAGCAGACCAGCAGCAGGTCGTCCGGGACGCGCAGCCCGTAGCGGCGGGCGGCGGCCAGCAGGTCGGTGCCGTTCGGGTCGAACAGGCCGTACACCGCGTCCGGGCGGTCCGGGCGGGCCAGCAGCCGGTCGGCGGCGACCGCCCCGGCGGCCGGGTCGTGCGCCGGGTACGCCTCGTACACCGGCTCCTGGCCGACCCGGTCGCACCAGGCGAGGTACGCCTCGGTGGAGAGCCGGGTGTAGGTGTCGGTGGAGGTGCCGGTGAGCAGGCCGATCCGGCGGGCGCCGGCCTCGCTGAGGTGCTCCAGGATGCCGAGCACGGCGGCCTCGTGGTCGTTGTCGACCCAGGCGGTGACCGGGCAGTTGCCCGGCTTCCCGTCGGAGACCACCGGCACCCCGGACCGGTACAGCTCGGTGACCAGCGGGTCCTGGTCGGGCGGGTCGATCACCACCGTGCCGTCGAGCGCGATGTTGCTCCACACGTCGTGCCGGGAGGAGGCGGGCAGCACCACCAGGGCGTAGCCGCGGCCGAGCGCGGCGCTGGTGGCGGCCCGGGCCATCTCGGCGAAGTAGGCGAACTCGGTGAAGGTGAACGGCTCTTCGCCGTACGTGGTGACGGTCAGGCCGATCAGCCCCGACCGCCCGGTGCGCAGGGTGCGGGCGGCCGCGGACGGCCGGTACCCGAGGCGCTCGGCGACCTCGCGGACCCGGCTGCGGGTCTCGTCCGGGAGTCGGCCCTTGCCGTTCAGGGCGTCCGAGACGGTGGTGATGGACACGCCGGCGGCCGCCGCGACGTCCCGGATGCCGGCCCGCTCCAGGCGCCGGGACGCGGTGGCCCGTCGACCGTTCTGGTTGGCTGCTGCTGTCATGGCGGACCGATCGTATGGCGCGTGACGGCGGTCCGTGACCGGTTCGCTACAGAAGGTCGGAGATACGTTTCTCCGTGGACGCCTCGGCCGGGTGCCCCGGGAAGGCCGCGGTTTTCCGCCCCGGATACCTCTGACATGTGCCAAAGGAACCCGGCAGAATGGCCGAACCGCGCCCGTAACCCGGACGAGCATCTCACCCGCACGGGTGAGGGCGGTCGGTATCGTTCACAGCACCCGACCGGGGGCGGAACGACGCCACCGTCGAGGAACGAGAAACGGAGAACCCCGTGGTTCAGCCCGAACACGGCCCCCGCCTGCGGCCCAGCCTGGACGGCATCCCCAGCTACAAGCCCGGCAAGCCGGCCGGCGCCGACGCCTTCAAGCTGTCCTCCAACGAGAACCCCTACCCGCCGCTGCCCGGCGTGCTGGAGGCCGCGATCGCCGCCGCGGGCGACTTCAACCGCTACCCCGACATGGCGGTCAGCGGCCTGACCGCCGAACTCGCCGGACACTTCGGCGTCCCCGCCGAGCACGTCGCCACCGGCACCGGCTCGGTCGGCGTCGCCCAGTCCCTGGTGCTCTCCGCGGCCGGCCCCGGCGACGAAGTCATCTACGCCTGGCGCTCGTTCGAGGCGTACCCGATCATCACCCAGGTCGCCGGCGCCACCCCCGTGCCCGTCCCGCTGACCGCCGACGAGGCCCACGACCTCGACGCCATGCTGGCCGCGATCACCGACCGGACCCGGCTGATCTTCGTCTGCAACCCCAACAACCCGACCGGCGCGGCCATCCACCGCGAGGAGCTGGTCCGCTTCCTGGACGCCGTCCCGGCGGACGTCCTGGTCGTGCTCGACGAGGCGTACCGCGAGTTCATCCGCGACGCCGACGTCCCCGACGGCATCGAGCTCTACCGCGACCGCCCCAACGTCTGCGTGCTGCGCACCTTCTCCAAGGCGTACGGCCTGGCCGGCCTGCGGGTCGGCTTCGCGATCGCCCACGAGCCGGTCGCCGACGCGCTGCGCAAGACCGCCGTCCCGTTCGGCGTCAGCCAGCTCGCCCAGGACGCCGCGGTCGCCTCGCTGCGCGCCGAGCAGGCCCTGCTGGAGCGGGTCGAGGCGCTGGTCGCCGAGCGCACCCGGGTCACCGCCGCCCTGCGCGCCCAGGGCTGGACGGTCGTCGACTCCGAGGCCAACTTCGTCTGGCTGCGCCTGGGCGAGCGCACCCTCGACTTCGCCGCCGCCTGCGCGGAGGCGGGCGTGGTGGTCCGCCCGTTCGCCGGCGACGGCGCGCGGGTCTCGATCGGCGAGGTCCAGGGCAACGACCTGTTCCTGGCGGCCGCGGAGGCGTTCCGCAAGGAGCTCTGACCCGGCGTCAGGGCGCGGGCGGGGCGGGCGGACCGGATTGCCCGCCCCGTCCGGGTGGAAGGACTCCCTGCGGCAAGCGCACGACGCACCACAGGGAGAGCCCGGATGAGCCAGTACGACGCCGACCTGATCCCCACCGCCTGGTACAACATCCTGCCGGACCTGCCCGAGCCGCTCCCGCCGATGCTGCACCCCGGCACGAAGGAGCCGGTCACCGCCGACGACCTCGCCCCGCTGTTCCCCGCCGAACTCGTCGCCCAGGAGCTCGGCGGCCCGCGCGAGGTGGACGTCCCCGGCCCGGTCCTCGACCTGTACCGCCGCTTCCGCCCCGCGCCGCTGGTCCGCGCCGAGCGGCTGGAGCGCGCACTGCGCACCCCCGCCCGGATCTACTACAAGTACGAGGGCGGCAACCCGACCGGCTCGCACAAGCTCAACACCGCGCTGGCGCAGGCGCACTACAACAAGGCGGCCGGGGTGACCAGCCTGGTCACCGAGACCGGCGCCGGGCAGTGGGGCAGCGCGCTCGGCCTGGCCTGCTCCTTCCTGGAGCTGGACTGCGAGGTCTTCATGGTCCGGGTCTCCTACGACCAGAAGCCCTACCGGCGGGCCCTGATGGAGACCTACGGCGCCTCGGTGCACGCCTCGCCCTCCGAACTGACCGCCGCCGGGCGGGCCGCGCTGGCGGCCGACCCGGCGGCCACCGGCAGCCTCGGGCTGGCGATCTCCGAGGCGGTCGAGACGGTGGCGGCGGCCGGCGGCCGGGCCAAGTACGCGCTCGGCTCGGTGCTGAACCACGTGCTGCTGCACCAGACGGTGATCGGGCGGGAGGCGCTGGCCCAGTTCGCCCGGATCGACGACTACCCGGACGTGGTGATCGGCGCGGCCGGCGGCGGCTCCAACTTCGGCGGGCTGGCCTTCCCGTTCCTGGGCGAGCAGTTGGCGGGCCGCCGGGAGGTCCGGGCGGTCGCGGTGGAGCCCGCGTCCTGCCCCTCGCTGACCCGGGGCCGCTACGACTACGACTTCGGCGACAGCGCGGGCACCACCCCGTTGATGAAGATGCACACCCTGGGGCACGGCTTCACCCCGCCAGCGATCCACGCCGGCGGGCTGCGCTACCACGGCATGTCGCCGATCGTCAGCCACCTCAAGGAGCTCGGGCTGATCGAGGCCGTCGCGGTGCCGCAGACCGCCTGCTTCGAGGCGGGCGTGGCCTTCGCCCGGGCCGAGGGGATCGTGCCCGCGCCGGAGTCCACCCATGCGGTGCGGGTGGCGATCGACGAGGCGCTGGCCTGCCGGGAGTCCGGCGAGTCGCGGGCGATCGTGTTCGCGCTGTCCGGGCACGGGCACTTCGACATGCAGGCGTACCTGGACCACTTCGCGGGGAAGCTCACCGACTGATCCCGGTGCCCGTCCCCGTTCGGCGGGCCCGCGTGAAGCGGGGACGGGACTTTGCTGGGAGGTTTCCGGGAGCAGGGTCAAGGGCTGGTGGTCGGCCGGTAGGCGGGCGGGCTCCGGGCGGTCGGTTCATGGGGATTCGTCCGGATCGCTGCTCACAGCCGGCACTCAGGATCCGCACAGAGCGGCGCAAGAGCACGAGACGATGCTTCTGCGCCATGAAGGTGCTTCCGCGACGGCGTGGGGCCGTCCTCGTCAACTCCGCGCTCGGCGTGGCCCTGCTCGGCGGGGCCGCGCTGGCGTACACCACCCTGGACAGCGGCACCAGCAAGGCCGCGACCAGCTCCAAGGTCAGGACCGCCACCGTCTCCAAGGGCACGGTCCAGGCCACGGTGTCCGGATCGGGCACGCTGTTCTCACCGTCCGACGCCGGGCAGGACTTCACCACGGGCGGCAAGCTCACCTCGGTGAAGGTCTCGGTCGGCGACGCGGTGAAGAAGGGCGAGGTGCTCGCCACCGTCGACACCGCCGCCGCCCAGCAGCAGGTCGACCAGGCGCAGTCCGCGCTGAACACGGCCGAGGCCAACCTGACCAAGGCCGAGGCGGGCGAGACGGTCACCACCACGGTGGCCGGCACGTCCGGCAGCGGCTCGTCGGGTTCGAGCCGCACCGGCAGCGGTGCCGGCAGCGGCGGCACCGGCGGCGCGAGTGCCCAGAGCACCCCGCAGCCGACCACCACGACCACCGTGAAGGTGGACCAGGCGCAGGTCGCCTCGGCCCAGCAGCAGGTCGACAACGCCGAGGCGACGCTCGCCAACGCGAAGGACGCGCTGGCCGGGACGACGCTCACCGCGACCACCGACGGCACCGTCGCCTCGATCTCCAACAAGGTCGGCGACACCGTCTCCGGCACCGGCTCCTCCGGCTCGTCCTCCTCCGGCTCCTCCGGTTCTTCCAGCGGCGCCAAGACCGGTACCACCAGCAGCGGTTCGAGCAGCAGCACCCCGTCCGGCTTCATCGTGCTGACCAACCCGTCCGGGATGGAGGTCACCGCGAACTTCTCCGAGCTGGACTCGCTCAAGCTGAAGAAGGGCCAGGCGGCCACCGTCACCCTGAACGCGCAGTCCGACACCAAGCTGGACGCGACCGTGCTGTCGGTCTCCTCGCTGCCCTCCAGCTCCACCAACGGGGCCGTGCAGTACGGCGCGACGCTGCAGATCAGCGGCGACACCTCGACCCTGCGCACCGGCCTGAGCGCCACCATCTCGGTGACCACCGGCTCCGCCGAGCAGGCCCTGTCGGTGCCCACCGCGGCCCTCCAGGGCACCGGCAGCAGCCGCACCGCGACCGTGGTGCACGACGACGGCTCCACCGAGCGGGTGCAGGTCACCGTCGGCATCGAGGGCGACAGCACCGTGCAGGTCACCGAGGGCCTGACCGAGGGCGAGAAGGTCGAGCTGACCTCCACCACCGCGGGCACCGGCAACGGCTTCCCGTCCGGCCAGTTCCCGGGCGCGGGCGGCGCGGCGGGCGGCTTCGGCGGCGCGGCGGGCGGTGCGGCCGGCGGCTTCGGCGGCGGGACCGGCACCCGCAGCGGCGGCGGCGCCGGAGGCACCCGCTGATGCGCACCGCCAAGCCCCCGGTGATCCAGATCCGCAAGGTCACCAAGTCGTACGGCCACGGCGACGCCGTCGTGCACGCCCTGCGCGGGCCGATGACCGGCGGCGGCGAGCCGCTCGGCGTCGACCTGGACATCGCGGAGGGCGACTACGTCGCGGTGATGGGCTCCTCCGGCTCGGGCAAGTCGACCCTGATGAACATCCTGGGCTGCCTGGACGTGCCCACCTCCGGCCGCTACCTGCTGGACGGCACCGACGTCGGCCACCTGGACGAGGGCCAGCTCTCGCTGGTCCGCAACCGCAAGATCGGCTTCGTGTTCCAGTCCTTCAACCTGGTGCCCCGCACCACCGCGCTGGCCCAGGTCGAACTGCCGCTGGCCTACGCGGGCGTGCGGGCCGCCGAGCGGCGCCGCCGGGCGCTGGCCGCGCTGGGCATGGTCGGCCTGGCCGACCGGGCCGGGCACAAGCCCAACCAGCTCTCCGGCGGCCAGCAGCAGCGCGTCGCGGTGGCCCGGGCGCTGGTCACCGCGCCCGCGATGCTGCTCGCCGACGAGCCCACCGGCAACCTCGACAGCCGTTCCACCGAGGAGGTGCTGGGCATCATCGACGGACTCAACGCGCGCGGCCGCACCGTGGTGGTGATCACCCACGAGGACGAGGTCGCGCTGCACGCCAAGCGGGTCGTCCGGCTGGTCGACGGCGCGATCGTCTCGGACGTCCGGCAGGCGCCGGTCGACGGGCCGCCGCCCGCCCTGGCCGTCGCGGGGGTGGTCGCGTGATCGCCTGGCAGATGCTCCGCTTCGCGGTGGCCGGCCTGGCCGCCAACAAGGTCCGCTCCGCGCTGACCATGCTCGGCGTGCTGATCGGCGTGGCCTCGGTGATCCTGCTGCTCGCGGTCGGCAACGGCTCCTCGGTGGCGGTGAAGGACTCGATCACCTCGCTCGGCACCAACTCGCTGACCGTCTCCTCCTCCGCCTCGCGCGGCTCGGCGACCGCCGCGAAGAAGCTCACCGTGGACGACGCCAAGGCGCTCGCCACGGCCACCGACGCCCCGGCCATCAAGTCGGTCGCGCCGGTGGTCACCACCAGCGGCACCGCGCTGTACGGGAACATCTCGTACCAGCCCGGGCAGATCGTCGGCACCTACCCGGCCTACTTCGAGACCTCCAACCTGAAGGTCGGCAAGGGCGACTACTTCTCCGCCGACGACGTGCTGAACTCCCGCAAGGTCGCGGTGCTCGGCTCGACCACCGCCACCGAGCTGTTCGCCACCGAGGACCCGGTCGGCAAGAAGATCACCATCGGCGGCACCCCGTTCACCGTGGTCGGCGTGCTGAAGACCAAGGGCTCCACCGGCTTCAACGACCCCGACGACGTGGTGATCGCCCCGCTGCCGACCGTGCAGAACGCGTTCACCGGCTTCGGCTCGGTCAACCAGATCCTGGTGCAGGCGTCCTCCGCCGAGACCACCACCGAGGCGCAGTCCGACATCACCCGGATCCTGATGGGCACCCACGCCATCAAGGACGCCAGCAAGGTCGACTTCCGGATCAGCAACCAGACCTCGCTGCTGAGCGCCCGCGAGTCCACCAACAAGACCTTCACCGTCCTGCTCGGCGCGGTCGCCGCGATCTCGCTGCTGGTCGGCGGCATCGGCATCACCAACATCATGCTGGTGACGGTCGCCGAGCGGACCAGGGAGATCGGCATCCGCAAGGCGCTCGGCGCGCCCCGCGCGGTCATCCTCGGCCAGTTCCTCGCCGAGTCCACCCTGCTGTCGGTGATCGGCGCCGGGCTGGGCGTGCTGGTCGGCATCGCCGGCTCGCACTTCTCGGTGGTCGGCATCAAGCCGGTGGTGATCCCCGAGTCGGTGCTCGGCGCCTTCGGCATCGCCGTCGCCATCGGACTGTTCTTCGGCAGCTACCCCGCCAACCGGGCCGCCGCGCTGCGCCCGATCGACGCCCTCCGGCACGAGTAGAAGGAGACTCCTCCCATGTCTGACGACCAGGAGCTGCTGGCCACCGCGCCGGACGCCCGCGACATCACCGCCGAGCTGGCCGCGCCACCGCGCCGCAAGCTCCCCTGGCCGACCCTGGCGCTGGCCGGCTGCGTCATCGCCGTGCTCTCCTTCGCGGGCGGCGTCTGGTACCAGAAGGACAGCGGCACCAGCAGCGGCACCGGCAACCGGGCCGGGGCGGCGAACGGCCAGTTCCCCGGCGGCGGCGCCCGCGGCGGCTACGGCGGCTTCGGCGGGCAGGCGGGCGGCCAGGCGGGCGGGCAGACGGGCGGCACCGGCCAGTTCCCCGGCGGCGCGGCGGGCGGCTTCACCCGCGGCACCGTGCAGTCGGTGGACGGCACCACCGTCTACCTGACCGAGGCGAACGGCACCACCGTCAAGATCACCACCGGCGACTCCACCAAGGTCACCACCACCAAGGAGGGCAAGGTCGGCGACCTGCAGCCCGGCCAGACCGTCACCGTGATGGGCAGCAAGGCCGAGGACGGCTCCTACAACGCCACCCAGCTCACCGAGGGCAACGCCGCGGGCGGTTTCGGTGGCCGTGGCGGCGCCGGCGGCGGCACCGGGGGAGGCGCGGGTACCGGTTCGGGTACGAGCGGATGACTAATCCAATCTTCATTCACTTTGCGTAGCCTGGTCGGGCTAGGGTCTGTCTGACGGTGTCCGGTCGGGTCAGCCCGGCGGACGCCGCGGACAGGCCCCGTGGTGTCCGGGGTGGCCCATTCGTCCGGCCGGGAGGCGGAGCAATCGTGTCAGGCGCAGTGCAGTCGAACCCGGCGGCGGCAGGACAGGCCGGGAGCGAGCCCTTCCTGCTGGTCGTGGACGACGAACCGAACATCCGCGAGCTGCTCTCGGCCAGTCTGCGCTTCTCCGGCTTCCGGGTGGCCTCCGCCGCCACCGGCCAGGAGGCGCTGGACGCGGTCGCCGCCGAACGCCCCGACCTGGTCGTGCTGGACGTGATGCTGCCCGACCTGGACGGCTTCACCGTGGTGCAGCGCCTGCGCGACCAGACCCAGTGGCCGCAGAGCCCCGAGCACGTCCCGGTGCTGTTCCTGACCGCCAAGGACGGCACCGGCGACAAGGTGCAGGGCCTGGCGGTCGGCGCCGACGACTACGTCACCAAGCCGTTCAGCCTGGAGGAGCTGATCGCCCGGATCCGGGCGATCCTGCGCCGGGCCGGCGGCCCCGCCGACGACGGCCGCCTGGTGGTGGCCGACCTCACCCTGGACCCGACCGCGCACGAGGTCACCCGCGGCGGCGTCCCGGTCTCGCTCTCCCCCACCGAGTTCAAGTTGCTGCACTACCTGATGGCCAACGTCGGCCGGGTGGTCTCCAAGGCGCAGATCCTCGACCACGTGTGGGCGTACGACTTCGGCGGCGACCTGTCGATCGTCGAGTCGTACATCTCCTACCTGCGCCGCAAGCTCGACTCCGGTCCGGCGCACGGCCCCAAGCTGATCCACACGGTGCGCGGCATCGGCTACGCGCTGCGCCGCCCGCCGAACGGCTGAGATGGCCCGCTTCTCGCTGCGGGTGCGCCTGCTGGTGCTCGCGCTGCTGCTGGTCACCACCGGCCTGGTGGTGAGCGACACCCTGGTGCTGGGCACCGTCCGCGGGCAGCTGGTGGACCGGGCCGACGAGCAGCTCGACCGGTTCGCCGAGCCGCTGTCGCACCGGACGCCGTCCAAGCAGAGCACCGTCTCGGTGTTCAGCAGCACCCAGACCGTCAGCCGCCGCTCCGGCCAGGGCCTGCCCAGCGAGTACGTGGTGCGCTACCTGGCCGAGGACGGCTCGGTGCTGTCGGTGATCCGGCAGCCGCTGAGCGAGTCCGACCCGGACCCGCAGCTGCCCGGGCTGGACCGCAAGGGGCTGACCGAGCGGCTGGACGAGCCGTTCACCGCCTCCGGGCCGCGGGCCACCGAGTGGCGCTCGCTGGTGCTGCCGCTGCAGCGCGGCGTGGCGGGCGACCCGGGGGCGCCCAAGTACGTGCAGGTCGCGGTGCCGCTGGCGGACGTGCAGTCCACCATCTCGCACCTGCGCACCACCTTCCTGACCATCGGCGGCGCGGTGCTGGTCGGCATCGCGGGCCTGGGCGCGCTCGCGGTGCGGGCCGGGCTGCGACCGCTGCGCCAGCTGGAGGCGGGCGCCCAGCGGATCGCCGACGGCGACCTGTCGTACCGGATGCCGGAGCTGCCCGCCCGGACCGAGGCGGGCCGGCTGTCCGCGGCGCTGAACGGGATGCTCACCCACATCGAGACGGCGTTCGCCGCCCGGGCCGCCTCCGAGCAGCGGATGCGCCGCTTCGTCGCGGACGCCTCGCACGAGCTGCGCACCCCGCTGGCGGGCATCCGCGGCTTCGCCGAGCTGCACCGGATGGGCGCGCTGCAGGACGTGGACCGGGCGATGGACCGGATCGAGTCGGAGGCGGTGCGCCTCGGCGCGCTGGTCGAGGACCTGCTGCTGCTGGCCCGCCTGGACGAGGAGCGCCCGCTCAACCTGGCCCCGATGGACCTGCGCACGCTGGCCGCGGACGCCCTGCACGACCTGACCGCACTGGACCCGGGCCGCCCGGTCGCGCTGACCGGCCCGAACGGCGAGGGCGCCCCGCAGGCCGCCCCGGTGCTGGGCGACGAGGCCCGGCTGCGCCAGGTGGTGACCAACCTGGTGGGCAACGCGGTCAAGCACACCCCGTCCGGCACCGCGGTGCGGATCGGCGTGGGCCGCTCGGAGGACGGCTGCCTGCTGGAGGTCGCCGACCGCGGGCCGGGCCTGGACGAGGAGCAGGCCGTCCAGGTGTTCGAACGCTTCTACCGGGCGGACGCCTCGCGCAGCCGCCGGGCCGGGGAGAGCGGCGGTTCGGGCCTGGGCCTGGCGATCGCCAGCGCCCTGGTGTCGGCGCACGGCGGCGAGTTGACCCTGCGCACCGCGCCGGGCGACGGCGCGGCCTTCCGGCTCTCGCTGCCGCACCAGCACTGACCCTCCGGGGGCCCGCCGACCCCGGGTCGGCCGCTCCCCGTCCGAAACGCCACCCCCCTGCGACCGCTCCGATAAGCATCATGGATACTGCCCTTGTGAACGTGTTCACGTTCACAAGCGGACAAGCTTGGGATGGTACGGCGCGTTCGCGTGTTAGATCTTCCTTTTGTCCGGTATAGGCAGATTCCGAGAGAGGGCGCAGTGGACCTAGCAGTCGCTCACGAGACCGTCTCGCGTTGGCAGTTCGGCATCACCACCGTCTACCACTTCCTGTTCGTGCCCCTCACGATCAGCCTGGCCTCGATCGTGGCCGGCCTGCAGACCGCCTGGGTGCGCACGGGCAAGGAGAAGTACTTCCACGCCACCAAGTTCTGGGGCAAGCTCTTCCTGATCAACATCGCCATGGGCGTGGTCACCGGCATCGTCCAGGAGTTCCAGTTCGGCATGAACTGGTCCGACTACTCCCGCTTCGTCGGCGACGTGTTCGGCGCCCCGCTGGCGATGGAGGCGCTGATCGCCTTCTTCTTCGAGTCCACCTTCATCGGCCTGTGGATCTTCGGCTGGGACCGGCTCCCGAAGAAGGTCCACCTGGCCTGCATCTGGCTGGTCGCGATCGGCACCGCGCTCTCCGCCTACTTCATCCTGGCCGCCAACTCCTGGATGCAGCACCCGGTCGGCTACCAGATCGACCCGGCCACCGGGAAGGCCCAGCTCACCGACATCGTCCGGGTGCTGACCCAGAACACCACCGTCGTCCAGGTCTTCCACACCCTCACCGCCGCCTTCCTCACCGGCGCCGCCTTCGTGGTCGGCATCGCCAGCTACCACCTGTGGCGGGCCAAGCGGGGCAAGGAGACCGACCGGCGCAAGACCGCCGCGATGCGCACCTCGCTGCGGGTCGGCCTGGCCATCGCCGTGGTGGCCGGCCTGGGCACCGCGATCAGCGGCGACACCCTCGGCAAGGTGATGTTCGAGCAGCAGCCGATGAAGATGGCCGCCGCCGAGGCGCTGTGGGACACCCAGGCGCCCGCCCCGTTCTCGGTCTTCGCGGTCGGCGACGTGTCCAAGGGCCACAACTCGGTCGAGCTGGAGATCCCCGGGATACTGTCCTTCCTCGCCCACAACGACTTCTCGTCCTCGGTGCCCGGCATCAACGACACCGCCGCCGCCGAGGCGGCGAAGTACGGCGGACAGCCCGACGACTACATCCCCAACATCTTCGTCACCTACTGGGGCTTCCGGCTGATGATCGGCTTCGGCATGACGTCCTTCGCCGCCGCGCTGATCGGCCTGTGGACCACCCGCCGGAAGTTCTGGCTCGCCCCCGAGCACCGCACCGGCGAGGACGAGCCGCCGAAGCTGATGCTCACCAAGAAGCGCGAGATGAACGTCTTCTTCACCCGGTGGAGCTGGCGGATCGGCATCCTCACCATGGGCTTCCCGCTGGTCGCCAACAGCTTCGGCTGGATCTTCACCGAGATGGGCCGCCAGCCCTGGGTGGTGTTCGGCCTGATGCGCACCCGCGACGCGGTCTCCCCCAACGTCACCGTCGGCACCCAGGTGGTCGGCCTGACCACGCTGACCGTGCTCTACGCGATCCTCGCCGTCATCGAGGTCAAGCTGCTCGCCAAGTACGCCGCCGCCGGGCCCGACACCTCCGAGCAGCCGCCGGCCAAGGACCCGACCCTGCGCGGCCCCTCCGACGACGAGGACGCCGACCAGCCCCTCGCCTTCGCGTACTGAGGACGGATCACATGCACCTGCACGACCTCTGGTTCGTCCTGATCGCCGTCCTGTGGATCGGCTACTTCTTCCTGGAGGGCTTCGACTTCGGCATCGGCGTCCTCACCCGGCTGCTGGCCCGGAACACCGCCGAGCGCCGCGTCCTGATCAACACCATCGGCCCGGTCTGGGACGGCAACGAGGTCTGGCTGCTCACCGCGGGCGGCGCCACCTTCGCGGCCTTCCCCGACTGGTACGCCACCCTGTTCAGCGGCTTCTTCATCCCGCTGCTGCTGATCCTGGTCTGCCTGATCGTCCGCGGCGTCTCCTTCGAGTACCGGCACCAGCGCAGCGGCGAGCGCTGGCAGCGCAACTGGGAACTGGCCATCTTCTGGACCTCGCTGCTGCCCGCCTTCCTGTGGGGCGTCGCCTTCGCCAACATCGTGCACGGCGTCGACATCGACGCCGACAAGAACTACGTCGGCACCCTCTGGGACCTGCTCAACCCGTACGCGCTGCTCGGCGGCCTCACCACCCTGGCGCTGTTCACCTTCCACGGCGCGGTGTTCGCCTCGCTCAAGACCGCCGGCGAGATCCGGGTCCGGGCCCGCGCCCAGGCCACCGCGCTCGGCCTGGCCACCGCGGTGCTCGCCCTGGTCTTCCTGGTCTGGACGCAGGCGCACTCCGGCAACGGCTGGAGCCTGGCCGCGCTGGTCGTCGCCGTCCTCGCCCTGCTCGGCGCGCTCGGCGCCAACCGGCTGGCCCGCGAGGGCTGGGCGTTCGCGCTCAGCGGCCTGACCGTCGTCGCCGCCGTCGGGATGCTCTTCCTGTCGCTGTTCCCCGACGTGATGCCCTCCACGCTGAACCCGGACTGGTCGCTGACCGTCACCAACGCCTCGTCCTCGCCCTACACGCTCAAGGTGATGACGGTCGTCGCGGTGGTCTTCACCCCGCTCGTGCTGCTCTACCAGGGCTGGACGTACTGGGTCTTCCGCCGCCGGATCGGCGTCCAGCACATCCCCGCCGCGCACCACTGACCGCAGGAGCAGAACAGATGGACCGCCAGCAGCGGACGCGCCCGATCGACCCCCGGCTGCTGGCGCACGCCCGCACCACCCGCGCCTTCCTCGCCGGATCCGTCCTCCTCGGCGGGGCGGGCGCGCTCCTGCTGATCGCCCAGGCCGCGCTGATCGCCTCGCTGGTGGTCGGCGCCTTCCAGGACGGCCGGCACGGGTTGTGGGGGCAGCTGCTCGGCCTGGCGGGCGTCTCGCTCGGCCGGGCCCTGGTCGCCTGGCTCACCGAACTCACCGCCCACCGCTCGGTGGCCACCGTGAAGTCCACCCTGCGCCGCCGGCTGCTCGACCACGCCACCGCGCTCGGCCCCGGCTACCTCACCGGCCGCCGCACCGGCGACCTCGCCACCCTCGCCACCCGCGGCGTCGACGCCCTCGACGACTACTTCGCCCGCTACCTCCCGCAGCTCGCCCTCGCCGTGGTCGTCCCGCTGGTGGTGCTGGTCCGGATCCTCGGCGCCGACTGGGAGTCCGCCGCGATCGTCTGCGCCACCCTGCCGCTGATCCCGCTGTTCATGATCCTGATCGGGTACGCCACCCAGGCCCGCACCGACCGCCAGTTCGCCGGACTCTCCCGGCTCTCCCACCACTTCCTCGACGTGGTCGCCGGACTGCCCACCCTCAAGGTCTTCGGCCGCGCCCGCGCCCAGGCCCGGGCGATCGGCCGGATCACCGAGGACTACCGGCGCGCCACCCTGCGCACCCTGCGGCTCGCCTTCGTCTCCTCCTTCGCGCTGGAACTGCTCTCCACCCTCTCGGTCGCCCTGGTCGCCGTCTCGATCGGCTTCCGGCTGGTCAACGGCACCCTCGACCTGGAGACCGGCCTGCTGGTGCTCGTCCTCGCCCCCGAGGTCTACCTGCCGATCCGCCAGGTCGGCGCGCTCTTCCACTCCAGCGCCGAGGGCCTGGCCGCCGCCGGACGGATCTTCGAGGTGCTGGAGACCCCGCTCCCGGCCACCGGCACCCGGCCCGCCCCGACCGGCACCGACCTGTGGGTCGAGGACCTGACGGTGCGCCACCCCGGCCGCGGCGGCGCGACCCTGTCCGGCTTCTCGATGACCGTCCCGGCCGGGCGCACCACCGTCCTCACCGGCCCCAGCGGCGCCGGCAAGTCCACCCTCGCCGCCGCCCTGCTCGGCTTCGTCCGCCCCGACGGCGGCCGGGTCCTGCTCGGCGGGCAGGACCTCGCCGACACCGACCCGGCCAGCTGGCACGCCCAGGTCGCCTGGGTCCCGCAGCACCCGCACCTGTTCGCCGGCACCGTCGCCGAGAACGTCCGGCTCGCCCGCCCCGACGCGAGCGAGGACCGGCTCGCCGCCGCCCTCGCCGCCGCGCACGTCGACTTCGCCACCCCCGACACCCGCCTCGCCGAGAACGGCCACGGCCTCTCGGCCGGCCAGCGCCAGCGCCTCGCGCTGGCCCGCGCCCTGCTCGCCGACCGCCCCGTCCTGATCCTCGACGAACCCACCGCCCACCTCGACCCCGTCACCGAGGCCGCCCTCCTCGACACCCTGCGCACCCTCGACCGCACCGTCCTGCTCATCACCCACCGCCCGGCCCTCACCGCCCTCGCCGACCACCACGTCCACCTCCCGGGCCCGGCCGCTGCGCCGCAGGCGCGCGACCAGGAGCACGGGGAACCGCGCGAAGCGGGAGGAGCGCTCCCGCGGCCCCGACCGGACGAGGAGCCGCTCCCCGACGGGGACCTCGAACAGCGCGTCCCCCGGTTCTGGCTCGCCGTCCTGCTCGGCGCCCTCGCGCTGGGCTGCGCCGTCGCGCTGATGGGCACCTCCGGCTGGCTGATCTCGCGGGCCTCGCAGATGCCGCCGGTGCTGTACCTGATGGTCGCGGTGACCTCGGTGCGGGCGTTCGGCATCGGGCGGAGCGTGTTCCGGTACGCGGAGCGGCTGGTGGCGCACGACGCGGTGCTGAAGGCGCTGGGCGGGGTGCGGACGGCGGTCTACCGCAGGCTGGAGCGGCTGGCCCCGGCCGGGCTGCCGCAGTTCCGGCGCGGCGACCTGCTGTCCCGGCTGGTCGCGGACGTCGACGCGGTGCAGGACTTCCACCTGCGCTGGCGGCTCCCGGCCGCCGTCGCGGTGCTGGTCTCGCTGGGCGCCTCGGCGGCGCTGGCCGCGTTCCTGCCGCTCGCCGGCCTGGTGCTGGCGCTCGGGCTGCTGCTGGCGGGCGCGGCCGTCCCGGCGCTGGAGCGCCGGGTCTCCGGCCGGACGGAGCGCCGGCACGCGCCCGCGCGCGGCGAACTGGCGACCGCGGTGGTCGACACCCTGACCGGCACGGCCGAACTGACCGTCGCGGGCGCGCTGCCGGGCCGGCTGGGCGCGGCGGCCGACGCGGACGGCGTGCTGACCCGGCTGGCGGCCCGCTCGGCCGCGGCGGGCGGCCTCTCGGCTGGGCTGGTGGCGCTGGTGTCGGGCCTGACGGTGGCGGCGGCGTCGGCGGTCGGGGTGCACGCGGTGGCGGCGGGGACGCTGCCGGGGGTGTGCCTGGCGGTGGTGGTGCTGACGCCGCTGGCCGCGTTCGAGGCGGTGGCGGGGATGCCGCTCGCGGTCCGGCACCGGGAGCGGGCCCGGGCCGCCCGGGAGCGGCTGGAGCAGGTGCTGGCCGCCCCGCTCCCGGTCCGCGAGCCGGCCGCGCCGCAGCCGCTTCCCGCCGTCCAACTCCCCATCACCGTGAACGACTTGACGGTGCGCTGGCCGGGCGCCGAGCGGGACGCGCTGTCCGGCGTCGACCTGGAACTGGCGGCCGGGCGGCGGATCGCGGTGGTCGGGGCGTCCGGGTCGGGCAAGACCACGCTGGCGCAGGCGCTGCTGCGCTTCGTCGAGCCCACGGCCGGGGCGGTGCTGCTGGCCGGCCGCACCGACACCCGGCAGCTGGCGGGCGAGGACGTCCGCCGGGTGGTCGGGCTGTGCGCGCAGGACGCGCACGTCTTCGACAGCTCGGTCCGGGAGAACCTGCGGCTGGCCCGGCCGGACGCCGACGAGGCGGCGCTGCGGGCGGCGCTGGCCAAGGCCCGGCTGCTGGAGTGGGTGGACGGCCTGCCGGCGGGCCTGGACACCATGGTCGGCGAGCACGGGGCCCGGCTGTCGGGCGGCCAGCGCCAGCGCCTCGCACTGGCCCGGGCGCTGCTCGCGGACTTCCCGGTGCTGGTGCTGGACGAGCCCGCCGAGCACCTGGACGTCGCCACCGCGGACGCGCTGACCGCCGACCTGCTGGCCGCCACCGCGGGCCGCACCACGCTGCTGATCACCCACCGGCTGGCCGGGCTGGACGACGGCAGCGTGGACGAGGTGCTGGTGCTGGACGGCGGCCGGGTGGTCGAGCGCGGCCGCTGGTCGGAGCTGGCGGCCCGGCCGGGCGGTCGGCTGGCGGGAATGGTCGAGCGGGAACGGGCGGGCGAGCGGGTGGCGGCCTGATCCGATCCGGCCGTCCCGGGGAATGGGGCAAACCATGACAGACGTGCACACTGGTGACATGCAGACGCCGGAGGAGCCGACCGCCACGGGCGGCCGGCCGCGCATCCCCGAGATCTCCTCGCTCGGGCTGGACACCCTGGTCACCGAGGTCTCCGAGCGACTCCAGTCGGCCGCCGCGGTCACCGACCGGATGCAGCGGCTGCTGGAGGCGGTGGTGTCGGTCGGCGCGGGCCTGGACCCGCACGCCACGCTGCAGCGGATCGCCGCGGGCGCGGCCGAGCTGGTGGACGCCGACTACGCGGCGATGGGCGTGGTGAACCCGAACGGCAGCGGCCTGTCGGACTTCATCCACATCGGCATCGACGACCGGACGGCGAAGCGGATCGGCCACCTGCCCACCGGCCGGGGCATCCTGGGCGCGCTGATCGACGACCCGCGGCCGCTGCGGCTGACCGACCTGTCCACCGACCCGCGCTCGGTCGGCTTCCCGCCGCACCACCCGCCGATGGTGTCCTTCCTCGGGGTGCCGATCCGGGTCCGCGGCGAGGTGTTCGGCAACCTCTACCTGACCGGGAAGAAGGGCGGCGGCGCCTTCACGCCCGAGGACGAGCAGGTGGTGCTGGCGCTCGGCGCGGCCGCGGGCGTGGCGATCGAGAACTCCCGGCTGTACGAGCAGGGCCGCCGCCGCGAGCGCTGGATCACCGGCGCGGCCGCGGTCACCACCTCGCTGCTGTCCACCGACGAGGCGCAGATCGCGCTGACGGTCGCCGCCGAGCAGGTCCGCGAACTCGCCGACGGCGCACTGGGGATGATCCTGCTCCCGGCCGGCGAGGACCGGATGCGGGTGGCGCACGCCTCCGGCGAGCGGGCCGACCACCTGACCGGCGAACTGCTGCCGGAGGGCGGCTTCGCCCCCCGGCTGCTGGCCGGCGAGGCGCTCTACCTGGACGACCTGGCGACCGCCCCGGCGACCGCCTCCGACGCCCAGTTCGACCGGCTGGCCCGGGAGTTCGGCCCGGCGATGGCGGTGCCGATGGTCTCCGCGGGCCGGGTGCTGGGCGCGCTGTGCGTGTGGCGCGCGGCCGGGACGGTGCCGTTCACCGACACCGAACGGCAGCTCTCCCAGACCTTCGCCTCGCAGGCCGCACTCGCCCTGCGGCTGGCCGAGTACCAGCGCAACCAGCAGCGGCTGGCGGTCTTCCAGGACCGCGACCGGATCGCCCGCGACCTGCACGACCTGGTCATCCAGCGGCTCTTCGCCACCGGCATGATGCTGGAGTCGGCCGCCCGCCGGACCGTCGTCCCCGAGGTGCAGGAGCGGCTCGGCCAGGCCGTGGACGAGCTGGACGCCACCATCCAGGAGGTCCGCACCACCATCTACGCGCTCCAGCACGGCGACACCGACGACCAGCCGGACACCCTGCGCACCCGGGTGCTGCGCGAGGGCAGCCAGGCCGCGGCGGCGCTCGGCTTCAAGCCCACCGTCACCTTCGCCGGCCCGGTGGAGAGCCTGGTCGGCGAGAAGACCTCCCGCCAACTGCTGGCCGCGCTGCGCGAGATGCTCTCCAACACGGCCCGGCACGCCCGCGCCTCCCGGGTCGCGGTCGAACTGGACGCCACCGTCCACCTCGGCGAGGACGGCCGCCCGCTCTCCCCCTCGCCCACCCGCACCGGCCCGCCCGGCGTCCTGCTCACCGTCACCGACGACGGCGTCGGCATCCCGGAGGGCGGCCGCCGCTCCGGCCTGCGCAACCTCACCCGCCGGGCCGAGGCGCTCGGCGGCGACGCCTGGCACGAGGCCGGCCCGCACGGCAAGGGCACCCGGGTCCGCTGGACCGCCCGGCTCTGACGACGGCGCTCCGGCCGTCACGGCGGTCCGGCCGTCACGGCGGTCCGGCCGGTCAGGGCGGCCCGTCCGGTCAGGGCGGCCCGTCCGTCACGGCGGCTCGGGCATCGATCGGGCCGGTCCGGGCATCGATCGGGTCGGACGGGGCAGGCGCGGTCGCATGGGAGAGATCAGGGTCGGCGCCTGCTCCTGGACGGACAAGGAACTGCTGGCCAGCGGCTGGTACCCGGCGGGCCGCCGGGACGCCGAGGGCCGGCTGCGCCACTACGCGACCAGGTTCCCGGTCGTCGAGGTCGACGCCACCTACTACGCGCTGCCCAGCACCCGCAACAGCACGCTGTGGGTCGAGCGCACGCCCGCCGGGTTCCGCTTCGACGTGAAGGCGTTCTCGCTGCTCACCGGCCACCCCACCCGGGCCGCCGCGCTGCCCGCCGACCTGCGCCCGGCCGGGCGGGACGGCCCGGTGCGGCGGGACGACCCGGGGCTGCTGGACGAGGTGTGGGCCCGGTTCAGCGGCGCCCTGGAACCGCTGCGGGCGGCCGGCCGGCTCGGCACCCTGCTGTTCCAGTTCCCGCCGCGGCTGGCGCCGGACGCGTCCGCCCGGGCGCTGCTGCGCGAGTGCCGCGAGCGCACCGCGGGCTGGCCGCTCGCGGTGGAGTTCCGCCACCCCGACTGGTGGCGGCCCGACCTCGCCGCCGGCACCCGCGCCCTGCTGGCCGAGCTGGACGCGGCCGCCGTCGCCGTGGACACCGCGCAGGGCCTGCCCACCTCGATGCCGCCGGTCGCCCCGGTCACCTCCCCGCGCCTCGCGGTGGTCCGCTTCCACGGCCGCAGCCCGGCCTGGGGCACCGGCTCGAAGGAGGACCGCTTCCGCCACGACTACCCGCCGGCCGAGCTCGCCCCCTGGGTGGAGCGGGTGCGGGCGATGGCCGAGCGGGCCCGGGAGGTGCACGTCCTGTTCAACAACTGCTGCGGCGACGCCGCCGTCCGGGCCGCCGAGGCGATGGCCGACCTGCTCGGCCTGGACCCGCCCCGGGGGCCGGAGCCGCCCCGGCAGCCGGAGCTGGACCTGGGCCTGTGAGGGCGGGCGGAGGTCAGAGCAGCGTCTCGATGACCGCGGCGACGCCGTCCTGCTCGTTGCTGACGGTGTGCTGCGCCACGGCGGCCAGCACCAGCGGGTGGGCGTTGGCGACGGCGTAGGACTGACCGGCCCAGGCCAGCATCTCCAGGTCGTTGGGCATGTCGCCGAAGGCCACCACCTCGGCCGCGTCGATGCCCTGCTGGGCGCACCAGCGGGCCAGGCTGCTGGCCTTGGTGACACCGGGGGCGCTGATCTCCACCAGCGGGATCGGGCTGGAGCGGGTCACCTCGGCGAGCGGGCCGACGGCGGCCCGGGCCCGGTCCAGGAACTCGTCGGGGGAGAGGTCGGGGTGCTTGCCCAGGATCTTGAACAGGCCGTCTACCTGCCCGGCGGCGAGCAGCTCGGCGGCGGTGCCCACCGGGTGCTCCTTGTCGGACTCCCACATCACCACGTTGTACCCCGGCTCCCGGGCGAAGCCGCCCGGGAACTCGAACGCGAAGGCGGTGCCGGGCAGTTCGGCCTGCAGCCGCTCCACCACGGTGAGCGTCCCGGCCGGGTCGAGCGGGCTGGTCTCCAGCAGTTCGCCGCGCCGGACGTCGACCACCGCGCCGCCGTTGGAGCAGATCGCCACCCCGTGCCCGCCGATGTGCGGGCCGAGGTGCCGCATCCAGCGCGGCGGCCGCCCGGTGACGAACACCACCTGCACCCCGGCGGCCTCGGCGGCGGCCAGCGCGGCGGCCGTCCGGGCGGTCACCGTGCCGCCGGAGCACAGCAGCGTGCCGTCGAGGTCGGTGGCGATCAGGCGGGGGCGCGGCGAGGGGGTCATCCCTCCATCTTCGCGCACTCGCCGGACAACCGGACCCGCCCGGCGCGGACTCGCCCGGCCCGGACCCGCCCGGTGGCGGCGGGTGCACCCCGCCCTGGGCTACTGCGGGGGAACACCGCCGCCTAGAGTTTCACCACGGAACGGGGCGGACACGGCCGGACGCGGATCGAATGGGGCGGAGAACGTGGCGAACACGGGCATGGGCGGGGGCTACGGGCCGGGCGGGGGGCCGCAGTCCGGCCCCGGCAGCACCGAGTACTGGCAGGCGATGGCCGACTCCGCCGAGCGGGAGACCCGTCGGCGGCGGATGCTGCGGATCGTCGCCGTCGCCGCCGGGGCGGTCGTGCTCGGCGGCGGCGCCCTGGCGCTGGCACTGACCATGTCCGACGACGGTCCGACGCCCCGGGCGCAGCAGAGCAGCAGCGCCCCGCCGCCCGAACCGGCCACCGTCACACCCAAGTTGACGCTCGGTCCGACCGCGAAGCTGGACACCGCGACCGGTCACGAGGGGCAGTCGCTGCTGCTGGGCGGCACCCCGCAGGGCTTCGCCGAGTCGGAGACCGGGGCGGTGGACACCGGCGCCGACTTCACCGTCTCGGCGCTGGTCCGGATCGACGTCGACACCACCCCGAAGGCGGCCGTCTCGCAGAACGGCACCCAGTTCTTCTCGTTCTTCCTCGGCCGGGACGACGCGTCCGACAAGCTCCGCAACCGCTGGGTCTTCAAGGTGCAGACCGACTCCGAGATCGCCAAGAGCGCGACGGCGGCCTCCCAGGCCGAGGCCGTCACCGGCCGCTGGACCCTGCTCACCGGCGTCTACAGCAAGAAGGACGGCACCATCTCGCTGTACGTCGACGGCGTCCTGGCCCAGACCAGCGAGGCGCCGCGGGTGCTCGCCTCCACCGGCCCGCTGGAGTTCGGCCGGATCCGCTACAGCGGCCTGTGGGTGAAGCCCTGGAACGGCGCGATCGCGGACGTCCGGGTCTGGAAGAAGGCGCTCACCGCCGAGCAGGTCGACGCCGTCCGGTCCGCCGGGAAGGACGCCCCGTCGCCGTTCGCACGCTTCGTCGCCCCCTGAGCCGTCCCCGCCCCCGCCCGCTCCCCGCTCCCCGCTCCCCGGACGGTCGGACGCCCGGTCGGCCTCCGCGGGAGTCGCGGAGGCCGACCGGGCGCCGAGCGGGTGCCGCGCGGGCGTCCAGCCGGCGTCAAGCGGGCGGTCAGCCCAGGCCGTTGACCCGCTTGTACTCCAGCGCGTACGCCAGCTTGCCCGGCTTGGCGTCCGAGTAGGGCTTGCTCAGCTTGTCGAACTCGCCCTTGTCGGCGGCCTTCCCGGCGTTCCACTGGTCCAGCGCGTCCAGGCCGCCGGCGGTGAAGCCGCTGCCGATCGGCGCGGTCTTCGGCAGCGCGGTCATCGCCCGGGTGGTGCCCTCGACCGCGGCCAGGTAGCTGGCCAGGTCGTTGCGGTCCCAGGCCGACAGGTCGACCGGCGCGGCGTCCCGGATCCAGCTGCCCCAGTAGAACTCCTGGAACGGCACCGAGTCCTGGGTGTAGCCGATGTCGCGGCCGAAGTAGAGCAGGCTGCGGTACTCGTCGTCCTGGAAGTTCGCCAGCCCGACCGAGGTCGGCAGCTTGTTGACCTTGACGGGGTCGCCCTCGGGGTCGCTCAGGTACACCCACTTCTCGGCCTGCATCCGCGCCCAGAAGTCCTTCTGGGTCAGCGTGCTCAGGTTGGCCAGCACCCGCAGCCGCACGTGCAGGTCCGCGCCGCCGTCCGGGGTCTCGTAGAACGAGGTCAGGGTGTGGTGCCCGTCGGTCAGGAACGGCTCGCCGCCCGGGCCGATCACCACGGTCTTCATCGCGGCGGTGCTGTCCGCGGTCTCGCCGCCCACCGGCAGCGTGCAGGTGAACGAGGACGGGTCGTCCAGGCGCGCGCCCGGCTGCACCGCGACCGCCTCGATCCGGCCGTCGGCCTCGCACCAGTCGCTGAACTTCTTGTTGACCGCGTCCTTGCCCAGGGTGTAGCGGCCGAGCTTGTAGTACACCTCGTCGTAGCCGAGCGACGGCTGGGTCGGGTGCACGTCGCCGATCCGCACGTCCAGCAGCTGGCCCGGCTCGGCGCACAGGTACGCGGCGAAGGGCGTCTTTCGGTTGTCGTGACCGCAGAACGAGGGACGCTCACCCGGCGCCCCGGGCGCGGCGAACGCGGCCGGAGCGGTGGTGGCGACGCTGGCCAGGGCCGCGCCGACCGCCAGCAGCGGCACGGCGGACGGGACTCGGAAACGCATGGCACTCCCTGCGAGATGGCTGGATTCGACCGGTGAGCGTGCCAGCGCCCGGCCAACGCCGGGGGGCACCCCCGTGGACTCCCGGAGAACGCGCCGGAACGAATCCGCCCGCCCGCGCGGCCGCGACCCGCGCCGGCGATCCCGCCCACCGCCTCGGTCAAGGTTCCGGAAAGTCCCCTCGCCGTGGTGCGTGCTCGCGGTTACGGTCGGGCGAACGTGCGTTCGTCTCCGGGGGGAGGACTTGGCGTGGCGTCCGACCAAGCTGGTCAACCTCAAGATGATCAAGAACAAGAAGAAGCAGCGGGTGCTGCCTCCTCCCGAGCCCTGCGAGGGCTGAGGAGCCGTGGAGGGGGACGACGAGATGCCGGGTCCGCCGGAGGACACCCCCGAGAGCGTCATGCGGAGGCTGGACGCGATCCGGACGCCGTCGCAGATCGACGAGGCGTTCGACCGCGGTGATCCCTACGTCGGGACGGCCGTCATCCGGCTGGTTTTCGCCTGCGAGGACTTCGACGTCGTCGCGCCCCGGGTGGAACGGGCCCTGCGGTCGACGGACTTCACCACGCGGGAGCGCGGCTGCACCGCGGCAGGGGACGCGGCCCGGGTCTTCGGCAGGCTGTCCCCGGGGACCTACCGGCGGCTACGGGAGATGGGACCCGGCAGCCAGGCGGAGTACCCGATCTCGGACGTCCTGACGTTCGTCCCGTTCCGCGAACTCCCGTGGTGGTTCAGGTGGCGGAAGGTGCGCAGCGCGGTGCTGCGGTTCTGCCACCGGCGGTGGAGCGGGCTGGTCGACGCCGGCGCTCTCGTGGCCCGTCCGGTGCGGGGACTGTTCTCCCACCCACGCGGCACTAGGTGTGGCGGCGGGCCGAGGGGCTCGGGTTCCACGCGGCTCGCACGTACGACCACCTGAGCCGGCGGAGCTTCCGGGGCCCGTGGTCCGGGTCGGTGCCGACGTTGACCGGGCGGGATCCGTGGCCGGGGAGGCTGGGGACCTCGGTCGAGCCCCGTTCGCCCGTAGCGCGCCGGCCGGTGGAGACGCGGTACCAGGGTAGGCGTAGGTGCTCAGATCGGCTCGACAGCGATGCGCGGGTGGCAGAGCCTGCGCAGGTCGTCGGTGTCGCTCGTGACCACGGTGACGTCGCCGCGTTCGAGCTGGGCCGTGGCCGCGAGCATCGCGTCGACGGCGTACTTGTGGCCGTGCAACCCTTCGGTCGCGAGGAGCTTGCTCGCGGCGCGGGCGATCTCCTCCGTGACGGGGCGCACCTTGGTCAGCGAGACGGCGTGGTCGAACGCGGCCTGCGGCACTTTCGGGTCGCGGGCCTCGACCAGGGTCGCCGCGCTGGTGACGACCAGCAGGTCGAGGGTGCGGGCGACGTCCAGCCAGACCGTCATGTCGCGGTGGCGGCGGGAGAGCTTGGAGAGCGCTTCGCCGTCGAGGACGAGCGTTCCGCTCACGCGGCGTCCGCCGGAGCCGGGTCGCCGCGGTGGGCGGCGTGGTGGGCGCGGATGCGTTCGGCCCTGGCCGCCACCTCGGTCGGGTCGACGGGTCCGTGCTCCGCTTCGGCGGTGGCGATGTACTCGTCGATGGCTTCGCGCTGGAGTTGCCGCTGCACGGCCTCCTCGATGTACGAGGAGACCCCCTGCTTCCCGGCGCGAGCGCGGATCGCCTCCAGTGTCTCGGCGCGCAAGGAGACGCTGGTGACCCGGGTCCTGCCGGCGCGGGGAGTATCCACGGGAAAAGTGTAGTACGTCACTTGTGAAGCCTGCGTACCGACGCTTCGGATCCCGGAGTTCCGGGTGCTCCCGACGGCAGCACGCCACCCGGTACTACCGCCGACCGGTGGCGAGTTCGGCGAGGCGCTCGCCGATCACGGAGACGCCGGGGCGGGGTTCTTGTGCGTAGTACCAGGGCTTGCGTCGGCGCAGCAGTTCCTCACCGTGCTCGGCCCAGCTGAATCCGGGCTTGCGCAGCAGCCTCCGGAAGACCGTGTCGACCGTCTCCGGGTGGGCGGCGGCCAGGCGGCGGATCGGCAGCGGCGCGATCGATTCCTCGCGCAGGTACGTGCGCAGCAGGTCCTGGTGCGTCCGGCGACCCGTCAGGTCCGGGTCGGCGAACAGGTCCCGGAGCATCCCGTAGTCGGCGTAGAAGTTCAGCCCGTCGACCTCGTCGTAGATGACGCCGACGGTGTCCGCGTCCGCGAGGTCGGGCGGCAGCTCGAACGCCGGGAGGTCCGGTCCGGGCGGCCGCCCGTCCCGTGCGCGGTCGGGGTGCGCGGCGAGGGTGGCCTCCTGCCGGTTTCGGTAGTAGGCGTTGAGCAGATCCTCGGACGCGGCGGGGGAGAGGACCAGTTCGTCGTCGCCGCAGAACTCGACGAAGGCGGCTCGGTCCTCCCGCATCTGCTGCCAGCCCTGTTCGATCTTCTCGGGGTTGTGGAAGACCAGTTGGGGCTCGCTGACTGCCAGTTGGAGCGCGGCCCGGGCAATCTCGTCGGCACTGGACTCCGGGTAGTACTCCATGGCCCCGGAGACCAGCCAGGCTCCCTCAGTCGGGAGGAGGGGGACCAGGCAGGTGAGGAGGAACCCTCCTGCGGAGACTCCGCGAAAGGCGGCCGGCCCGGCGTTCGAGTACGTGCGGTACTCCAGGTCGTCGATCAGGTTGAGCAGGACGACCGCACCGTCGTCCTTCCGCCGGATCTCGAAGACCCCTTCCACCGGGTCGCGCCAGCCGAGCAGCAGCTCCCGCTCGACCTCGGTCAAGCCCCGACGGCCGGCGACGAACCGGTCCACTACCGTCGAACCGTCCGGCAGGCGGTACCGCAGGATGAAGTGGTCGATGATCCGGATCGCCTCGGTCTCGTCCAACTCCCGCTCCGGGCCGGCAGCCTCCAGCAGCAGCGGCGTCAGCCACCGGTCGAAGCGCGCGCTCTGCCCGAAGGCGACCAACTCACCCTTCAACTCGGCACTGCGATCGATCAGGCCGGCAAGCAAGCGCACGTCCGAGTCCATGGCACCACGTTAGCGATCGCCCTGACGCCTTCGCTCCGCGTTGCCCGGTCCTCACCCCGGCGAGCTCGCGCGTAGGGCCGGGGCCGTGCGGCTGTGCGGCTGTGCGGCTGTGCACGGTGATCCTCCCCGTCCACCGGTGGCCTCGGTCAATCCTCGTTCACCCATCGCATCCTGACCTGCGAGAACGTTGAACGGCCGTCCAGAGCAGGTGGCTTCGACGCTCTTGCCGCATGCGTGGGCGGTGAATGGACTACTCCGGGCACTGTGAGCTTCCCGCCCCGGAGCGCACTCACTGAGGCGAGAGAAAGGCGTAGGCAGCGTGGCCGTCGGCTTGTGCGGCATCGTCGCGCAGTTCGCGCCAGGCGGTGTGCTGCGGATCGTGAAGCGCCTTGGCCAGAGCCAGCTTCTTCCGGTCCGGCTTCTCCAGCCGGCTTCGCATCTGCAACGGGTTCATCGGCAAGGACAGGAGGAACGCCAGGTCACGATAGTGCCGGTCGGGAGGCGCGGTTTTGATGCTCAGCGCAGCAGCCTTGGCAATGATCGCTCCCAACAGGCTCGGGCGGTGGATGGTGCCCAGGCGTACGCCCAGTTGCACCTGGACTGATTCGGTACGCTGCACGGCCTGGCGGCCCCCGGGCACTTCCAGGGTCCGGCCTGGTGGAGTTGTCGTCAGGTTCGCCCGTGCTCCCAGCTTGTCCGGGGCCAGCACGTCCACCACCAATAGTCCCGGCGCTTCACCGCGCTGGTAGCGGTGCAGCAGGACCATTTGCCCGCCGATCAGAGACCATGCCCGCGGCACTCGTTCCGACAGGTCCAGTAGCACGTTCCACAGCTCCACCAGTGGCCCGGTCATGAGGTCGGACTCGACCGTGACGACCGCCGTCGCATCTGTCATCCGACGTTGCTCCGCTTCTGCAGGTCGTCGATGAGCCGCTGCCACAACTCCGAAGCGGCGGTTTCCGCACGGTCTTCATCGGAGTCGAGCAGGTCCGCTGCCACCACCGCGGCAGGTGCATCGGCGCTCTTTCCAGGAGCGGCATCCGAGCGCAGGAAAGGCCACACTTCTGCAGGGGCTACCCGCACGAGCAGGTTTCCTCTGGCGTTGTCGCGAGCGAGCCCGAACGCCGCTTCCAGCTTGCCGACCTTGTCGAGACGTACGTAGACCTCGGCTCTGCCCGGCGCCAGGTAACCGACCCCCACCCGGGCTGCGGCACTGACTCCGCCGCGTACCACGTCGGGATCGTCGAGGAGGATCGGCAGCAGTCCGCTGTGCACACGGTAACGTCGGCGCTCGGCTCGGCTCCGTACGAGCTGCCTCAAACGCGCGACGGGCGGTTCCTTGTGAGCCGCCATGTTCCTGAGTCGGCTTGCGATTCTGGAACGTTCCGCATCGGACAGGTTCGGGGCTCGCTGCCCGCTGAGGGCCGCGAGGAGGCCCCAGGCGTTGCGCTCGGAGAGCGGACGCCCATGCGCGCTGCCGCGCTCCTTCCGCTGCCTGGTGCCATGACCGTCGACCAGCCAGCGGCCTCCGACCTGCTGTCCCTCCAGAGTCCCTGCTCGGAGCAGTTGCCTGACCCGGGAGTCGTCGATATCGAGCAGCTCGGCCGCTTGCTTCACCGAGAGCAGTTCCATCTTTCCTCCTGCGTCTTCCCTCCCGGAACCAGGAGAGAAGACGCAACCAGAATCCCTCGAAGGGCGTTTTGCGTCTTCCCTCCCGGATCCGGGAGGGAAGACGCAAGGAAGTCACTACGCCCTACGGTTGGCAGCCGTGGCTGAGCCATGTCCCCTACTGTCCACTTGCATGGCCAGTGGCCGAAGGATCTGCATGCAGCGGAAACTCCGGGCTTCACCATCACGCTAGGCACTGAGAGGTGATCGTCGGTGTCGGGGCTTCCCTGTTCGGAGGAGAGCCGATCGTGCAGCCGGGCTAGGACCGAGAGCAGTTCGCTACCAAGGTCGCCTTCGTCGGCGATGTGGCACAGGCGGGACGGGAGTGTGGTCTCGACCCCGCCTGCTTCCGACGGCATAGGGTCGGCTGCATGCGACTGAGCACGGTGATCCTCCCCATCCACCGGTGGAGCGAGGGGCAGAAAGTGTGGCGGCGGGCCGAGGAACTCGGCTTCCACGCCGCGTACACGTACGACCACCTGAGCTGGCGGAGCTTCCGGGACGAGCCGTGGTTCGGGTCGGTGCCGACCCTGACGGCGGCGGCCACGGCGACCGAGCGGATCCGGTTGGGGACGCTGGTGACCTCGCCGAACTTCCGGCATCCGGTGACGTTGGCGAAGGAGCTGATCACGCTGGACGACGTGTCCGGTGGGCGGCTGACGTTGGGGATCGGGGCGGGCGGGACGGGGTTCGACGCGACGGCGATGGGGCAGGAGGCGTGGTCGCCGCGGGAGCGGGCGGACCGGTTCGGGGAGTTCGTGGGGTTGCTGGACGAGTTGCTGCGCAACGACGCGGTGACCCGGGAGGGCGCGTACTACTCGGCGGTGGAGGCGCGGAACGTCCCCGGCTGCGTGCAGGTGCCGCGGGTGCCGTTCTACGTGGCGGCGACGGGGCCGCGCGGGTTGCGGCTGGCGGCGGAGCACGGGCAGGGCTGGGTGACGTACGGGGACCCGCGCGGGCCGGGGGACGTGCCGGTGGAGCAGGCGCCCGGGGTGATCGCCGGGCAGCTCGGGAAGCTGGCGGCGGCCTGCGCGGCGGTCGGGCGGGACGTGGCGTCGCTGGAGAAGGTGCTGCTGCAGGGGTCGACGGCGGAGAGGCCGCTGGAGTCGGTGGGCGCGTTCGTCGACTGGGCGGGCCGGTACCGGGAGCTGGGGATCACCGAGCTGGTGGTCCACTGGCCGGTGCCGGACTCGGTCTTCGCGGGCGACCTCGACGTCTTCGAGAAGATCGCCACCGAGGGTCTCGCCCAGTTGGGCTGAGCGCGGGGCGGCCCGGGCCTCACCGCCCGGGCGGCCGGTCGGCGGCCTCGGTGAACGGGTCGGCGTAGCGGCCCTCGGCGATCGGGTCGAGCCTCAGGTGCGGCAGCTGGGGGACGAAGTCGCGCACGGCGGAGATGGAGCCGCCGGGGAGGTCGGCGTCTTCCGCCGCCTCGTCCGGCTCCGTCAGCCGGGCACGGGTGATCAGGCCGTTCGGGGCGGCCAGCCAGTAGGCGGACGGGCGGACGTCGAGGGCGCTGAACAGGACGGGCCGGCCCAGGAGTTCGGCGAGTCCGGCGGCGAAGGACACCTCGGAGCGGCCGGGGTCGGGGTCGTGGATCTCCAGGGACCAGGTGACGTCCCCGTACCGGTGGTCGTGGGTGCACAGCACGGGGGCGTCCCAGCGGCGGGTGTCGTGGTCGTCGGGGCCGGCGACGTCGACGTCGGTGACGGGGCGGCCGGTGAGGGTGGCCAGGGCGGAGGCGAGCACGCCGGGCAGCAGGTCATGGATCACGTCGGGTCTCCGGCGGCGGGGAGGGCGGCGGGGAGGGCGGCGCGGAACACCTCGGCGGTGCGGGCGTCGGCGGGGTGGAAGGTCTCCAGGGAGAGCGCGCAGAGGTCGGTGTCGGTGCCGGCGCCGAAGGTGCTGACGGTGCTGAACAGGCGGACCTCGGTGCCGAAGGCGCGCAGGTGCAGGACGGCCAGCACGCCGTCGTCGGGGGCGGGCGCGGCGGGGCCCGGGTAGCCGGAGACCTCGCGGTGCAGGGCGCGCAGCGCCGGCAGACCGGAGTGGACCATCTGGCGGTGCAGCCGGCCGAGCAGGTGCTCGCGCCATTCGGCGAGGTTGACGACGTGCCGGGCCAGGCCGTCGGGGTGCAGCGAGGCGCGCATCAGGTTGACCGGCGGGCGGCGCAGGTGCTCGGGGAGGAGCCGGGCGAGCAGCGCGGCGGGCCGGTTGAGCGAGACGACGTTCTCCTCGGCGTCGAACGCCAGGGCGGGGAACGGCTCGTGGGCGGCGAGGAGCCGTTCGACGGTGCCCGCGACCAGGTGCGGGGGGACGGGCTTGGGGCGGGCGGGGACGGGGGCGTGCCCGGCGGCGAGGTAGAGGGCGTCGCGCTGCCGGGCGGGGACGCCGAGCCGGTCGGCGAGGCGGGCCAGCAGGGCGGGTCCGGGGCGGGCCCGGCCGGTCTCGACGAAGCTCAGGTGCCGGGTGGAGGTGTCGGCCAGCAGGGCGAGATCGAGCTGGGTCAGCCCGCGCCGCCGCCGCCACTCGCGCAGCAGCGCGCCGACCTCGGAGACGGGCACGGGGCTTCCGGCGGCGGGCACGGGGCTTCCGGCGGCGGACGGCGGCCTCCCGCCCTCGGTCAACTCGGCTTCGGGGAAAGATGATTGAGCTTCCGGCAGGTCCACCGGCGGATGGTAGCAACGCCGATCGGCGCGGGCACCGGCCTTTTCCGCGCCGCTCCGGGGACGGGCGCGGAGCGGGCCGGTGGGGTGAGCGGCGGCTGGGTGCGGGCCGGTGGGGTGCGCGGCGGCCGGGTGCGCGGCGGTCGGCTCCGCCGGGCCGCGGGCCCGCGTCCCCGGGGTCACGCCGACGCGGTCGGGCGGCCCCGGCCCGGGAGGAGCTGGACCAGGACGGCGGCCAGCAGGCAGCAGCCGATCAGCAGTTCCAGGCCGAGGGTGAAGCCGTGCGCGGGCGTGCCGCGCCCCGGGCCGACCACTCCGACCAGGGCCACGCCGACCGCGCCGCCCGCCTCCTGGGCGGTGGACAGCGCGCCCGAGGCGGCCGCGGCGTGCTGCGGGGCGACCCGGGCCAGCACGGTGTCCGAGAGCGGGGCGGTGACCAGGCCCATGCCGAGCCCGGCCACCAGCAGGCCGGGCAGCAGCGCGTCCGCGGAGCCGCCGCTGCCCAGGTGGGCGACGGTCAGCCCGGTGACCGCGTACCCGGCGCCCACCGTGAGCGCGCCGACCGCCAGCACCTGCCGGCCGAGCCGGGCGGTGGCGGCGGGGGCCAGCGCCGAGGTGGTGAAGAAGCCCGCGCCGACGGTGACGAAGACCAGCCCGGAGCGCAGCGGCGTCATCCCGCGGCCGTCCTGCAGGTACAGCGCCAGCAGCAGGAAGAACGAGCCCATCGCCAGGAAGTACACCAGGGTGGCGGCCAGTCCCGCCGAGAACGCCCGCTCCCGGAACAGGCCGGGGTCGATCAGCGGGGCGCCGCCGCGCCGGGCGAGCCGGCGCTGCTGGGCGGTGAAGGCGGCCAGCAGCGGCACCGAGGCGGCGAGCAGCAGCCAGGTCCAGGCCGGCCAGCCCTGCTGACGGCCCACCACCAGCGGCAGCACCACCGCGGTCAGTCCGGCGCCGACCAGCAGCACGCCCGGCAGGTCGAGCCGCGCGCCCCCGCCGGACCGTTCGCCCCGGGACCCGGGCACCAGCCGGGGCGTGCAGAGCAGCGCCAGCGCGCCGACCGGGACGTTGACCAGGAAGACGGCGCGCCAGCCCAGCCCGTCCGGGTTCCAGGTGATCAGCGCCCCGCCGAGCAGCTGCCCGAACACCCCGGCCAGGCCGACCGCCAGGCCGTACGCGTGGAACGCGGGGGTGCGGGCCCGGCCGGTGAACTCGGTGCCGATGACGGCGAGCACCTGCGGGGTGACGACCGCCGCGGCGACGCCCTGCACGATCCGGGCGGCGATCAACTCCCCGCTGTCCTGGGCCAGTCCGGCGCCCAGCGAGGCCAGCGTGAACGCGGCCAGCCCGATGCCGAACACCCGGCGCCGCCCGTACAGGTCGCCGAGCCGTCCGCCGGTGATCAGCCCGGCCGCGTACGCGACGCCGTAGCCCGCGATCACGGCCTGCACTGCGGCGGCACCGGCGTGCAGGCCCTGCCGGACGGACGGGACGGCGACGTTGACGATGAAGAAGTCCAGGGTGGGCATGAAGACGCCTGCCAACAGGACCGGCAGCGCCGCCCACGGCGGACGGTCGGCGGGGCCGGCGGGGCCGGTGGCGCTCGGTGCGGCCGGGACCGGGGCCGCCGGGCGCGGCTGCGGGGGACGGGCGGTGCTCATCGGCGGCTCCTCGGGATCCGACGGCGCGCGGCCGTGCGTTCTCGGGCGGACGGGTTCCGGGAGGCGGAGGATTCCGGACCGCGGGGCACGGACGCCCGGTGCCCGGACGCGTGGTGCCCGGACGCGTGGTGCCCGGGTGTGCGGGGCGGGCGTTCCCGGTGCCCGCCACGATCACCGGTGCCGACCGGTGCTGTCGATTACCCGTCAGGTCATGCGGACCGGGGAACCGGGCCCCGGCCGGGCCAGGGGCGGCTCCGCGACGGTCCGATCCGGGCCCTAGGCTCAGAAGCGGAGCCCGAGAGTCGGGCCCGAGGCTTCCTGGAGGGGAACGGAATGAGCGGGGACGGCGGCAGTCCGGGTCAGCAGCAGAACGGCGGTCAGCCGCAGGGGCCGACGGCCCCCGGCCCGGGGGCCCCCGGACCGGGCGGCGTCCCGGGTGCCCCGGGGCACTGGCCCGGGTACGGCCCGGCCTTCGGGCAGCCCGGCTGGAGCACCGGCGGCGGCTGGGGGCGGGGCCCGTGGGGCGGGGTCCCGGTCGCGCCGAAGCCCGGCGTGCTGCCGCTGCGCCCGCTCGGCTTCGGCGAGATGTTCGGCGCCGTCTTCGACACCGTGCGCCGCTACGTCCGCCCGCTGTACCTGCCGCTCTCGGTGGTCGTCGGCATCGGCGCGGTGCCGTTGTTGGCCGTGGCCTTCCTGATCTCCGGCAGCCTGCGCGACGGGGTGGAGGACTTCCCGGACATCACCGTCATGGACCCCACCGACACCCAGGTGTGGAACCTGGCCCGGCCGCTGCTGCTGTTCTTCGGCATGAGCGCCCTGGTCGGCCTCGTGCTGTACGTGGTGGCCGGGCCGCTGGCCACGGTGGTGCTGCGGGCCGCCACCCTCGGCCGGAAGCTGACGGCCGCCCAGGCGTGGCAGGAGGCCCGGCCCCGGCTCAAGGCGTCCGTCGCGACGCTGGCGCTGGTGTACGGGCCGATGCTGCTGCTGGAGGCGCTCCTGATGACCGGCGCGGTCCTGTTCGGTGACGGGCTGCTGCTGCCGTTCCTGCTGGTCGGCTGCGGCGCCTTCTACGTGACGTTCCGGCTGGCGCCGCAGATCCCGGTGGCGGTGCTGGAGGAGAGCGGCGCGCGGACGGCGGTCCGCCGGGCCTGGCAGCTCAACCGGAACAACTGGTGGCGCAGCCTCGGCCTCACCTCGCTGGTCTCGCTGCTCGGCGCGATCGGGACCACGGTGATCAACTTCCCGCTCCGGATGGTGGTGGCCGTGATGCTGCCGGTCGGCGCGGCGGCCTCCGGGGACGGGGGAGACACCCGCGGCACGATCACGGTCGTGCTGGTGCTCACCGCGCTGGTCAGCCTGGTCACGATGCTGGCGACCAGCCCGCTGGTCCCGCTGGTCAACGGCGTGCTCTACATCGACCGCCGGATCCGCAACGAGCGCCTGGACATCGCGCTGGCCGAGGCCGCGGGCATCCGGTTCGCCGAGTCCGCCGCCTACCCGCAGTACGCCCCCGTCCCGGCCCAGTACGCCCCCGCCCAGCCGGCCCCCGCACAGCCGGCCCCCGCCCAGCCGGCCCCCGCCCAGCCGGCACCGGCCCAGCCCGCCCAGCCGGCCCCTGCCCGGCCCGCGTCCGCGCCCGCGGAGCCCGCGTCCGGGGAGCCCGGCCGTCCGGCCGAGCCGCCCGTCGGGAAGGGGCCGGAGGGGAGCTGACCCGCTCCTGGTTGCGGTTCAGTCACGGGCCGTCCGATTGGCCGTCATTGCGGCAATTGGACGGCGGAACCGTGTTGTTGGCGGGAGCACAGGTCTCACATAATTCGTGCACCGCGCGATGACGATCGCGTTCGAGCCGGACGGGGGTACGGTTCGCACCGTCGTGCGGGCAGCCACGTGAACCCTGGGGGGAGACCCTTGTCCGTTCCCGAACCGCGCCCCGACCCGGCTCCGGAGCCCGTTCCCGCGCCCGTTCCCGCGCCCGTTCCCGCGCCCGAAGCCGTACCCGTTTCCGCGCCCGCGCCCGAGGTCGCGCCCGAACTCGCCCCCGGTCCGCAGCCGGGGGCCCCGCGCCGGCTGCCCCGGGCGGTCGGCGTGGTGCTGTCGGTGGCGGGCCTGCTCGCGGTGACGGCGGCCAGCGCGGCCGTCACCGTCGCGGTGGGCAAGCCCGACCGTCCCGGCCACGCCGTCGCGGCGGCCCCGTCGGCCGCGGTCACCGGCGGCTCGCCGTCCCCGTCCGCGAGCCCGACGCCCACGCCGAGCCCGACGCCGACGCCCACCGCCAAGCCGACGGTGGCCCCGCGCCCGTCCAGCACTCTGCAGGGCAGCGTCTCGGGCGGCAAGCACAGCGGTGACCTGCGGTACTTCCTGCTGCCGGTGCCCGACGACGCGGACCCGTACGGTTCGCCGGACGGCGCGATGATGAGCATGGACGACCTGCAGGCCCAGTACAGCAAGGACGTCGACATCAAGGAAGTCCTGGACTCCTGGGACTTCAAGGACGCGGCCACCCGCACCTACCGCACCCGGGACGGCAAGAGCGAGGTGCGGGTCGAGCTCAAGCGGTTCAGCCGCACCGACCGGGCCCAGGGCTTCGCCGACAACAGCAGCTACGACCGGGAATCGTTCGACGTGAGCGGGGTCCCGAACGCCAAGGGCTACGTCTTCAAGCCCGAACAGCAGGCGTACACCGGTGAGTTGGTCGGAATCGGCGTGGCGGGCGACGTGGTCTACGAGGTCACCGTCGACGTACAGGGCGACCCGGACCGGGCGTTGCTCGCCGACGCGATGAAGCGCGCCCGCGACCGCCTCGTCAACGGCTGACGGCCGTCTCGAACTCTCTTCCCAGGAGCCATAGTTGAGCACCGAACCCGCGGACGCCGCAGCGGGTGGGACGGCCGCCGCCGAACCCTCCCCGCCGCCCTCCTTCCTCCCGCCGCCACCCCTCCTCCCGCCGCCCGGCGCCGCCGACCTGATCGCGTCGGGCGGCGAACCCGTCCGCGCCAGGCGGAAGTTCGGCGCGGGCGCGCTGTTCCTGACCGCCGTGCTGGCCGGGCCGGTGATCGGGGCCGCGGTCGGCTACGGGATCCAGTCCTCCCGGCCGCCGACGCCGCTGCCGGCCATCGCCGCGCCGAAGCTGTCCTACTCCGCCGAGCGAGTGGACCCCAAGGCGCTGGCCGCGGCCGGGCCGCAGCCCCTCGACATCGACGGCGACCTGCGCAAGCTGCTGATCGACCGCCCGGCCGGCAGCACGGACCGCACCGGCGGCGAAGGCGACGGCTGGCTGTCCGTGGCCGACCGGTCCGAGGCCTACGACGACAGCGTGCGCGAGTTCACCACGCTGCTGGAGGACGGCTTCCGCCGCGCCGCCTCGGTGCGCTGGGACGCGGGCGACGCCAACTACCGGATCGTGCTGGTCCAGTACGCCCAGGATTCGGTGGGGAAGGCGATCACCGAGGCGATGCCGCGCTCGACCTCGGACATGGAGGTCTCGACGATCCCGGGCAACCCCGAGAGCTACCTGATGTTCGCCAAGGACACCTACAACTACGCGCGCAGCACCGAGACCTACCACTACGGCGAGGCGCTCGCCCGCAAGGGCACCGTGCTGATGATCGTCCAGGTCTTCGCCGAGAACCCGGTGGACCGGGCGCAGTTCGAGGACATCGCCAAGCGCCAGTGGGAGCGACTCGCGTGACCGACATCGAATCCACCGGGCCCGCCGTCCCGGCCCAGCCCACTGCCTCCCCGGCCGAGCAGTCCGTCGCCGTCCCGGCCCAGCCCACTGCCTCCCCGGCCGAGCAGGCCGAACCGCCCGTCCCGGCCGGGCCGCGGCGCGCCTCGCGGGTGTCGAAGGCGGTCGCGGCGGTGCTCGTGGCGGCGCTGGCCGGTGTCGGCATCGGCGAGGTGATCATCCGGGTGCACTACGCGGACGACGCGGCACCGCCGGTGGCGGCGGCCGCGGCCCCCTCGCCCTCGGCGAGCACGCCCGTCCCGTGGGGCGCCAAGTCCAACGGCAACCACTTCGGCAACCTGCGCGACCTGCTGCTGCCGGTGCCCACCGGTTACCGGCTCGGGCCGGACTACAAGCAGTTCGGCAACGACAGCGAGTTCGGCGGCAACGGCGACCTGGAGCAGGCCAAGGAGCTGCTGCTGTCCGGGGTGCCGGCGAAGTACCTGGACCAGCGGAAGAAGGCGCTCGACAGCCTGCACTTCACCGGCGCCGGGGTGCGCAGCCTCACGCAGGGCGACAACCGGATGGTGGCGGTGCTGCAGCTGGCCCAGTTCAACCAGCAGGCGGTCTCGCAGGAGGGCGAGCTGTACGGCGCGCTGATCGACGACACCGACCTGTTCCGGCGCGGCCCCCAGGTGCCGGACCACCCGGACGCGCGCTGCGCGCTGCCGATGCTGGATCCCGGCGACCAGCTCGACTACCTGAGCTGCTACTCCGCCGAGGGCGACCTGCTGGTGCAGATGCGCGTCTTCGGCGTGGTGCCCCTCGACCAGAACAAGGTCGTGGACCTGTTCCGTCAGCAACTGGACCGACTGGCCCGACCGGGAGCCTCCGTATGAGCAGCGACACCACCCCCCAGACCGGGCCGGAGGCCCGGCCGGAGTCGATCGGACCGGTCACCGAGGTCCCGACGCCCCCGGTGCCGCCGCTGCCGGAGGCACCGCTGCCGGAGGCGGTGGCGGCGCCGGCGGCGCCGGGGAAGGTCGACCGGCGCCGACGGTGGCAGGTCGGTGCGGCGCTGCTGCTGACCGTGCTGACCGGCGCGGGCACCGCCGTCCTGGTGACCCTGCCGGAGCGCACCGACCTGCCGGGCCTGGCCACGCCGAACGACGGCCGGTACGCCTTCCCGGAGTTGAGCCTCCCGCCGCTGCCGCTGGGCGCCTCGGCGCCGGCCGACACCAAGATCAAGGCGCACGCGGCGGACCTGCGCGGGCTGCTGCTGCCGCTGCCGAAGGGCGCGGTCGGCACCGGCCCGTCCGGCTCCCCGTCCCCGTCGGCGTCCGGGTCGGTCTCCGCGTCCCCGTCGGCGTCGGGCTCGGCCTCCGGTTCCCCCTCGGCGGTGGCGTCGCTGCCGTCGGTGGCGGGCCGCTGGATCCCGTGCGACCACGACGCGATGCTGGCCGAGGACGACTCGTACGCCCTGCGGCTGACCATCGACGCCTGCCGGGGCGCGGCGGCCCAGGGCTGGACGGCCGCCGACGGCACCCGCACCGAGCTGCGGCTGCTGCACTTCGGGTCCGCCGACGAGGCCGGCAACTACTTCGTGGGCGCGAACGTGATGTCCGAGACCAAGGACATCGCCTCCACCCACCTGGACATCGACGGGGTGTACCCGGCCACGAGCGCCCAGGTGAACGTCCGGCTGTCCGACGAGAAGGCCGGGGGCCAGCCCACCGGCCGGCTGTGCTGGATGCAGAGCGGCGACGTGGTCGCGCTGATCCAGATGACCAACCCGAAGGGCGTGCCCGCGCAGGCGTTCCGGCAGGTGGTCGCCCTGCAGAGCGGCCTGCTGGCCTGACCGCCTTGACGCGCAAGTGAGTTGACGGACCGTCAGGATCATTCCTCCCCGGCCCGCCGCCCTACCCCTAGGGGGCGGGCCGGGGAGGTCATCCTGCGGAGGGAGGCGATCCGGACTCCGCAGCGCATTCCGCCGGGCGGGGGTGCGCGGCTACGTTGATGACCGTGTCCACAGTCATCAAGACGGACGGCCTCACCAAGAGGTTCTCCCGGGTCACCGCGCTGGACCGGCTCACCGTGGAGGTGGAGTCCGGCGTGGTCGGTCTGGTCGGGGCGAACGGTGCCGGCAAGTCCACCCTCATCAAGATCCTCCTCGGGCTGTCCCCGGCCACCGAGGGCACCGGTCAGGTGCTCGGCCTGGACATCGCCACCCAGGGCCCGGCGATCCGCGAACGCGTCGGCTACATGCCGGAGCACGACTGCCTGCCGCCGGACGTCTCCGCCACCGAGTTCGTGGTGCACATGGCCCGGATGTCCGGCCTGCCCGCCTCGGCGGCCCGCGAGCGCACCGCCGACACGCTCCGCCACGTCGGCCTGTACGAGGAGCGCTACCGCCCGATGGGCGGCTACTCGACGGGCATGAAGCAGCGGGTGAAGCTGGCCCAGGCGCTGGTCCACGACCCGCAGCTGGTGCTGCTGGACGAGCCGACCAACGGCCTCGACCCGGTCGGCCGGGACGAGATGCTCGGGCTGATCCGCCGGGTCCACGCCGACTTCGGCATCTCGGTGCTGGTCACCACGCACCTGCTGGGCGAGCTGGAGCGGACCTGCGACCACCTGGTGGTGATCGACGGCGGCAAGCTGCTGCGCTCCTCCTCCACCGCCTCGTTCACCGGCACCACCCAGCTGCTGGCCGTCGAGGTCACCGACCACCCGGTGGACCGGTCCTTCGACGCCGACGCGGTCCTGACCGAGCGGCTGACCGCGGCGGGCCTGACCGTCCGGGCCGACGGCAGCCGGATCCTGCTGGTGGAGATCGCCGGCGAGGAGACGTACGACACCGTCCGGGACACCGTGGACGACCTCGGCCTCGGCCTGGTCCGGCTGGAGCAGCGCCGCCACCGGGTCGCCGAGATCTTCAGCACCCGCGCCGACGAGGACGCCGAGGACGCGGACCACGAGCACGACCACGAGCACGGCCACGGCCACGACGCGCACCGGGCCGTGCCGGCAGGAGGCGAGCAGGCGTGACCACCCGCTCCGACGCCCACGGCGGCGTCATCCACGACATCGGCTACCGCCCGTACACCGGGCCGCGGCTGGGCCGCCGGTACGCCACCCGCTCGCTGTACGTGCAGAGCCTGCGGGCCGCGTTCGGCCTGGGCCGCTCCGGCCGGTCCAAGGTGCTGCCGTTCCTGCTGCTGGGCGGGATGGCCGCGCCCTCGCTGGCGATGCTGGCGATCGCGCTGTTCACCCAGCAGAAGTCGATGCCGATGGACTACGCCGACTACCTGGCCTCGTTCTCGGTGCTGCCGCAGATCTTCCTGGCCGCGCAGGCGCCCGTGCTGATGTCCCGGGACCTGCGGCACCACGTCGTCCCGCTGTACTTCTCCCGCCCGGCCACCCGCGGCGACTACGTGGCAGCCAAGTTCGCCGCGATGTTCAGCGCGCTGCTGATCGTGCTGGCGCTGCCGCTGCTGCTGCTGTTCACCGGTGCGCTGCTGGCCGAGTTCCCGGTCGGCGACAACCTGGTGCACCTGCTGTACGGCCTGGTCGCCGCCGTCCTGTACGCGCTGCTGTACAGCTCGATCGGCCTGCTGATCGCCGCGCTCACCCCGCGCCGGGGCTTCGGCGTGGCCGCGATCATGGGCCTCCTGATGATCACCAGGGCGCTGGCCATGATCACCTTCGCGCTCAACCGGGGCTACGACCCGCTGCGGGAGAGCGACTCCTCCTGGGCGTTCCTGATCTCCCCGTCCACCCTGGTGGAGGCCCTGGTCAACCGGCTCTTCTCGCTGGGCGACGGCGGCTCCGCCCTCCTGTACGCCCCGGGCACGGGCGGCGCCCTGGTCTTCCTGGTCGTGCTCCTCGCCCTCACGGCCGGCGGCCACGCGCTGACGCTGCGCCGCTACCGGAACGTCTGAGAGGCAGCCATGGCCGTCATCACCATCGACAAGGTCTCCCGCTGGTTCGGCAACGTGGTCGCCGTCAACGACGTCACCATGTCCATCGGACCGGGCATCACCGGCCTGCTCGGCCCCAACGGCGCCGGGAAGTCCACCCTCATCCACATGATGAGCGGCTTCCTCGCGCCCTCCTCCGGCACCGTCGCCCTGGACGGCACCCGGATCTGGCGCAACCAGGAGGTGTACCGGCAGATCGGCCTGGTCCCGGAGAAGGAGTCGATGTACGACTACCTGACCGGCTGGCAGTTCGTCCTCGCCAACGCCGAACTGCACGGCCTGCCCGACCCGGGCGCCGCCGCCGAGCGCGCCCTCGCCCTGGTCGAGATGGGCTACGCCCAGGACCGGCACACCGGCACCTACTCCAAGGGCATGAAGCAGCGGGTCAAGATGGCCTCCGCGCTGGTCCACGACCCCGCGGTGCTGCTGCTGGACGAGCCGTTCAACGGCATGGACCCGCGCCAGCGCCTGCACCTGATGGAGCTGCTGCGCCGCTTCGGCGCCGACGGGCGCACCGTGCTGTTCTCCTCGCACATCCTGGAGGAGGTCGAGCAGCTCGCCCGCCACATCGAGGTGGTGGTGGCCGGACGGCACGCCGCGTCCGGCGACTTCCGGGAGATCCGCCGCCTGATGACCGACCGCCCGCACCGCTACCTGGTGCGCTCCAGCGACGACCGGCGGCTGGCCGCGGCGCTGATCGCGGACGGCTCCACCTCCGGCATCGAGTTCGACCCCGCCGCGGAGTCGATCGGCGGCTCCGCCGCGGGGGCCCTGCGCATCCAGGCGATCGACTTCCAGGGCTTCACCACCCTGCTGCCCAAGGTCGCCCGGGCGGCCGGCATCCGCCTGTACACCGTCTCCCCGGCCGACGAGTCGCTGGAAAGCGTCTTCTCGTACCTGGTCTCGTCCTGAAGGGCCCCCGATGAACACCACCGTCGCCAGGCTCACCGCGCGCGGCCTGTTCGGCCGCCGCCGGGTCCTGATCCTGCTGGCCGTCCCGGTCCTGCTGCTCGGCGTCGCCCTGCTCACCCGCGGCAGCGACCTGGACCGGCTCGACCTCGTGCACAAGATCCTCGGCACCCTCGCCCTCGGCACCCTGGTCCCGGTCATCGGCCTGGTCGTCGGCACCGGCGTGATCGCCACCGAGATCGAGGACGGCTCGATCGTCTACCTGCTCGCCAAGCCGCTGCCCCGCTGGAAGATCATCACCACCAAACTGGCCGTCGCCGTCGGGAGCACCTGGCTGCTCTCCGCCGTCCCGATGTACGTGGCCGGGCTGATCCTGTACGGCACCGGCGGCCGGGTGGCGCTCGGCTACACCGTGGGCGCGCTCGCCTCCGGCGCCGCGTACAGCGCGGTGTTCCTGCTGCTGGGCGTGCTCACCCGGCACGCGGTGATCGCGGGCCTCGCCTACGCGCTGATCTGGGAGAGCCTGATCGGCGGCTACGTCAGCGGCGCCCAGACCCTCTCCATCCAGCAGTGGGGCCTGTCGCTGACCGAGTCGATCGTCACCGAGGGCGCCGTCATCGCCCCGGTCGAACTGCCCACCGCGCTCTGCCTGCTGGTGGTCGTCGTGCTCGGCGCCACCGCGTACGCCTCGGTCAAGCTCGCCGGGCTCACGCTCGGCAGCGAGGAGTAGCACCCGCAACGCCGCCCGCGTGCGCGCAGCGGCTCCTCCCGGACGCACGGAGGGCGGGGACGGTCACCACGACCGTCCCCGCCCTCTTCCGTCCCCGCCCCGCGCTCTTCAGCTCCCACCCCCTGCCGCTCCCGCGCTCTGCCGCTCCCGCGCGGTCACACCGTCCGGTTGCGGCCCGCGCCCCAGCCGGCCACCGCCGCGACCGCGGCCAGCACCAGCATCACCAGCAGCGTCGCGTCCCAGCCGCCGGTCACCTGGTGCAGCGCGCCCGCGCCGACCGGCCCGGCCGCCGCCACCAGGTAGCCCACCGCCTGGCTCATCCCGCCCAGCCGGGCCGCACCCGCCACGCTGTGGGTGCGCAGCACGATGAACGCCAGGCCCAGGCCCAGCGAGCCGCCCTGCGCCAGGCCCAGCACCGTCGCCGAGAACCACGCCCCGGACACCGGCGCCAGCAGCAGCCACAGCACGCCCGCGCCGTTCAGCCCGGCCATCACCAGCGCCAGGCCGCGCTGCCGGGTCATCCGGCCGGCCAGCAGCGGCACCAGGAAGGCGCCGACCACCTGCACCAGGTTGCTGAACGCGAACACCAGACCGGCCTCGCCGCGCGGCATCCCGTGGTCGGCCAGGATGGTCGGCATCCACGCGACCAGGGTGTACACCAGCAGCGAGGAGACGCCCATGAACACGCTGATCTGCCAGGCCAGCGCGGACTTCCACGGGCTGGTGCCGGCCTCCGGCACGGGCAGCGCCGGGGCGACCCGCACCGGCACCGTCCGGTCCTGCCGGGCCTTCAGCACCTGCGGCAGCCAGGCCACCGCGGCGACCAGCGCCAGCACCGACCAGGAGCCCAGCGAAGCCTGCCAGCCGCCGCCCAGCGCGTGCTCCAGCGGCACCGACAGGGCGGCCGCCATGGTCGCGCCGACCAGCATGGTGGTCGAGTAGACGCCGGTCATCATGGCGGCCTTCTGCGGGAACTCCCGCTTCACCAGGCCCGGCATCGACACGTTCAGCACCGCGATCGCCACGCCGATCACCACGCAGCCCGCGTACAGCGCCGCCACCGAGGGCAGCACCCGCAGCAGCACGCCCGCGCCCAGCGCCAGCACCGCGCCCAGCACCACCCGCTCGGTGCCGAAGCGCCGGGTCAGCCGCGGGGTGAGCGGCGCGCCCACGCCCTGGAACAGCACCGGCACGGTGGTGATCAGGCCGCTCGCGGTGGCGGACAGGCCGAAGGTCCGCTGGATCTCCACGACCATCGGCGAGACCGCGGCCAGGCAGGCCCGCATGTTCAGGGCGACCAGCACGATCCCGGTCAGCAGCAGGGCGGGGTGGGCGAACCGGGCGGCGGTTCGGGTACCGACCTTCGGGTCGAGGGCGGGCTGGACGGCACGGGTGACGGACATGGCTGGACTGACTCTCTGTGCTGGTGGTGCGTTCTGCGGGGACGGCGGGCGCGGGCCCCGCGTCACTTCCGCGCGGCGATCGCGGCGAGCAGCTGCTCCACCGCCGCGGTGGGCTCCGCGAGCAGCGCCCGGCAGGCCGCCTCGGCGCGCTCCGGGTCCCGGCTCTCGATCGCGTCGACCAGGGCGGTGTGGGTGTCGATCGCCACCTCGGGCATCTCGTGGTCGCCGAACGAGGCGCGCATCGACTCCCGCACCGAGGCCCCGAAGTACCGGTAGACCTCGGTCAGCGCCGGGTTGTGCGCGGCCTCCACCACGGCGGTGTGGAACTCCAGGTCGTGCTCGACGGTGGCCTCCCGGCCGGCCCGCTCGGGGTGCGCCGCCATCACCTCGGCCTCGCGGGCCAGCGCGGCCCGCATCCGGGCCAGGTCGTCGGGGGTGTGCCGCTCGGCGGCCAGCCGGGCCGCCTCGGTCTCCAGCGCGGCCCGCACCTCCAGCACGTCCCGCACCCCCGACCGCTGCACTCCGCGCAGCACCGACGCCGGGTCACTGGTCGACCGGACGAACGTCCCCTCCCCCTGCCGGGACACCAGCATCCCCGCGTGCACCAGCACCCGGATCGCCTCCCGCACCGTGTTGCGCCCCACCTGCAGCCGCTCCGCGAGCTCGTGCTCGGTCGGGATCCGCGCCCCCACCGCCCAGACCCCGGAGGCCAGTTGCTCCCGCAGCTGGTCGATCGCGGCATCCACCAACGACCGCCGCCCCGCCGCCTGCAACCCCTCCACGCCGGGCCCTCCTCTCCACGCGCACCAACCGACCTGTCCGGTCATCCTACAACTCCTTGCCCGGTCATCCTACAACCGGGCGCCCCGGTGGGCGGGGTGCGCGGAACACGGATCAGTTAATGAACAGGAAATGATTCCTTTGTATGCTCCGCTCTCCGATTCTCCCGCCCCCTGGGTTCGTGGCCCGACGAAACGGCATTATTCGCACCATTTCGGCCTTCGCGTCAATTAGCGGCGCAAAACGAAGCAAATGATTGCGCAGGTCGGAGGGGGTGCGAAGGAGGGGGAAGAAAGGCTCGCGGAACCCTCCAGTAGCTTTGATCTCTGCCATACGATCATGAGAATTTTTGGTGGAGAGTTGTAGCGGCCTGGACTCCGGAATGGGCAGGGGGAGTAGTGGTGGATCGCAGCGTGCTGACACATCTGGCGGTGGAGCCGCGCGAGGAGCTGGCCTACCGGGTGATCCTCCGCAGTCCCGGGCTCGGTCCGGAGGCGCTGGCGCTGGCCTGCGGGTTCGAGCCGGGAGAGGTCGATGCCGTGGTGGAGCGCCTGCAGGAGCGGAGCATGGTCAAGCTCGACCGCCGGCAGCGGCTGGCCGCGACCGACCCGGGGGTGGTCGTCGAGCGGCTGATCGAGCAGCGGCTGGGCGAGATCCACGAGGAGCTGCGCGAGGTGATCGCCTCCCGCAACCTCGCCGAGGTCCTGGCCGAGGACCACCGGCAGGGCATCGGCAACGCGGTGCCGACCGGCGTCGAGCGGGTCGAGGGGCTGGAGGAGGTCCGGGAGCGCATCGACGAGTTGACCTTCTTCACGCACCACGAGCTGCTCTCGGTGCAGGCCCGCGGCGCGATGTCGGCCGGCGCGATCGAGGCCACCCGGGAGCCGGACCTGCGCTGCCTGCGGCGCGGGGTGGAGATGCGCACGGTCTTCGGCGCCGGGGCGATGGACGACCCGCTGACCGCGGGCTACCTGCGCGAACTGATGGCCAAGGGCATGCAGGTGCGGATCTCCGACAGCCCGCTGGAACGGGTGCTGATCTTCGACCGCCGGACGGCGCTCGTCCCGATCGACCCGCAGGACAGCTCGCAGGGGGCGCTCGTGGTCCACCAGGCGGGCATGCTGGCCAGCCTGCTCGCCCTGTTCGAGCGGTTCTGGGAGAACGCCTCCCGACCGGACGAGGAACGGCTGAGCGACAACGAGCAGCAGGTGCTGCGGGTCATGATCAAGGCGGACAAGGACGAGGCCGGCGCCCGGGAGCTGAACATCTCGGTGCGGACCTACCGGAGCCGGGTCGCGGAGCTGATGCGCCACCTGGGCGCCACCAACCGGGTCCAGGCGGCGCTCACCGCCCGGGAACGCGGCTGGATCTGACCCGGCCGCCGCCCCGGGATCACCCGCACGGGCCGAGCCGCCACCCGGCCAGACCGGCCTCGGCGAAGGCCCGGGCGATGACGACCGCCGGGGCGGGACCAGGGGCGGGACCGGGCACGGGGCCGGGCGCGGGCCCCGGCAGCTCGACCTCGACGGCGAACCCCTCGCCGGTCATCACCGGCACGCACCGCCAACCGGCCGGCAGCCGGGCCACCAGCCGGATCGAGGCCGTCTCGGGCAGTGAACGGGGCGCTTCCGACCCGGGACCGGGCAGGACGCGGATGGTCAGTGCGGCCACGGGCGGCGCTTCCTCGGTGACGGGTCGGAGCGGACGGGGGCAGGGCCGTCGGGGACGGGGCCGTCGGGCGCGGGGCGGTCGGGCGCGTCCATGCGTCAGATCAGCGGGTGCGGCGCCCAGGCGGGGCCGCCCCGGTCGAGCGCCTCGAAGCCGGTGCGCCGCGGCGCGGACTCCAGCCGGGTCAGGTTCCAGCCGAACGCCGCCCGCTCGTCCATCCGCAGCGGCTGCAGGCCGACCGGCACCACCTTCACGGCCGCCCAGCCCATGGCCCGCAGCTCCGGCGGGAGACGGTGCGTCAACTCGACGGCGAGCGGCTGCACGCCCTGTCCGGCCAGGCCCTCGACCAGCTGCCGGACGCCCGGGGGACCGGGCGGGGTCTCGCCGCCGACCGGCTCCGGGCCGGTGAACCCCGCGCACCAGGCGGCCGCGGCGTCCGCGCCGGGGCGGTCCGCGAAGTACCGGGCCCGTTCGACGTCCCCGGTGACCAGCTCCGGGGCCGGGACGTCCGGGTGGGCGCGCTGGGTCAGCCGCAGCAGGCTCCGGATCTGCAGGGCCTCCTGGAGCGCACCGGCCAGCGTGGTGCCCCAGTCCCCGGCGGCGTTGCAGCCGACCGCGGCCAGCGGCCGCCCCTCGTGCTCGTCGAGCACCACGCCGACCGCGCAGAACACCCCCGGCACCCCGGTCGGGATCCGGGCCAGCACCGGTTCCACTCCGCCGTCGCGGGCCACCCGCAGCGCGGCGGCGAGCCGCCGCCAGCCGGGGCCGTTCGGGGCCCCGCGCAGGCTGCCGTCCAGGTCGACCCGGGGCAGCGCCAGCCGGCGGGCCCAGGCCACCAGCACCGCGTCCCGCTCGATCACCTCCAGCAGTGCCGCGCGCAGCGCCATGTCGAGGCCGTCGCCGGAGGCGGCGCCGGACGGGGACGGGTCGAAGCCGGGGTGCTCCTCGGCCGGGTAGTCGACCAGTCCGGCCGGGACGAGCACCCGGGCGCCGTCGGAGAGCCGGCGGGCCGGGTAGTACGCCGCCACCGGCGCGCCGGGTGCGCCGAGTCCGGCGCCGGGGGCGGCGAAGTCCAGCCGCTCGCCGGGGAGTTCGGGCCAGGCGGCGCGGTCGGCGGGCAGCGGTCGGAGCGCGTACCGCTCCACCGCCTCGCCGGCCGCCCGGACCACCACGTCGCCGCGGGCGACGCCGCAGGCGCCCACCACCTCGGGGGCGAGGGTGCGGCCGGCCAGCGCCGAGTCGTCCTGGTCCCAGGCGAGTTCGACCAGGCCCTGCCAGAGCGGCCGGTCGGCACCGTCCGGCGGCACCAGGTGGAAGGCGCGGGCGAGGGACGCCTGCGGGTCGAGGGTCCGGGTGAAGTCGATCATGCCGCGATGGCCCCTTCCAGGACGTCGGCGTAGAGACGGGTCAGTTCGGCGGTGCGGAACGCGCCGAGCATCGGCAGCCCGGCGCCCCAGCCCCGGGCGGCGCGGGCGGCCAGCCGGGCCGGGTCCTGGCCGGCGGCCGGGCACGGCGGCACGCCCCAGCGGCGGGCCAGTTCGGCGATGCCGGTGACCGGCTGCTCGGGCAGGTCGGGCAGGCCCGACCGGACGGCCCGCCAGGCTTCGCGGAGCCGGCCCGCGTCGCCGAGCCGGGCGTCGCCGTCGAGCACCCGCGCCCACACGGCGGGCAGCACCGCCACCGTCGCCGACATCTTGCGCGCGCCGGTCGCCGAGGACAGCTCGTTGGACAGGTACCAGACCTTGCCGGCGAACGGGTCCCGGCCGAGCATCGACCAGCCGAGCACCGTCTGGGCGCTCAACAGGGCCAGTTCGGTGCGGAGTTCGGCGGACGCCCGGCCCTGTTCGGCCTGCCGTCCGGCCCGGGCCAGCCGGCGCAGCAGGGTGCGGGCCTCGGCGTCGCCGACCCGCGGGACCTGCCGTCCCGGCTCCGGCAGGTAGGTGTTCAGCAGTCGGCACAGCGCCTCCAGCACGCCTTCCCGCAGGAGCGCCGGCGGCAGGGTGGCGGTGACCGCCGGGTCGAGCACCGCCAGGTCCGCGGCCAGCGACGCGGCCATGACCAGCTTGCGTCCGCCGTCCACCCGTACCGTCGCGGCGGCACTGACCTCGGCGGCGGTGCCGACCGTGCTGGGCACGGCCACCAACTCGGGTGCAGCGCGAGGAGATCGGTGCAAGCCGCCGGCCGGGGCGGCCGGGCCGGTCAGCGCGACCAGCCCGGGCCGGCCGCCGCCGTGGCGGATCCGCCGGATCGCCGCCGGGTCGCCGGCCAGCAGCCGGGCCAGCGCGGCGGCGTCCAGCACGCTGCCGCCGCCGACGGCCACCACGCGGGCCGACTCCCGTACGGTGTCGGCGAGTTGCTCGATCTCCGGCAGCGCCAGCGTCTCCGGTTCCAGGGCCAGCACGCGCAGCCGGGAGCCGGCGGCGGACCGGGCGGCCGCCAGCAGCGGGCCGGTCACCGACCCGGGCAGGCCCCGGTCGGTCAGCAGCAGGGTGTCGGCGGCCGGCCCGCCCGCCAGGGCCTGGACGGCCGAGCCGGCGCCCACGTGCAGCCGGGAGGGGCGCTGCCACATCGCGGCGGCGGGCCGGTCCTCGTTCACCGGTGGTTCCCGACCTCGCGGGCCGCCCGGGCCAGGCCGGTGCGCAGCGCCCGCTCCAGGGCGTCGAGGTCCTGGTCGCTGCTGGTCAGCGGCGGGATCACCTGGACGCAGCCCGGGCCGGTGTAGACCAGCGCGCCCTCGACGCGGACCAGTTCGATGGTGCGCTGCACGGCCGCGCCGTCCAGCGGCCGGCCGTCGGCGTCGGTGAGGTGCAGCGAGCGGAAGCAGCCGGTGCCGGTGGTGCCGGTCGCGCCGGGGACGGCCGCCAGCAGTCCGTCCAGGACCGCGTCGAGGCGGCGGGCGACGCGCTCGCCGGAGGCCAGCGCGTCCAGCCGGGCGAACTCGTCGAGGGTGGCGGTGATCGCCGCGCAGGTGGGCGGGGAGCCGGCCTGCGTCTCGCCGTGCACCAGCAGTGCGTCGTGCCGGTCGAACGCGGCCGCGACCCGGTGCGAGACCAGGACGGCGGAGGCCGCGCAGGTGCCGTTGGTCAGGCCCTTGGAGGTGAGCAGCAGGTCGGGCGCGTCCGGCCACCGGTCGGAGGCGAACAGCGGGCCGGTCCGGCCGAAGCCGGTGGCGACCTCGTCGGCGACCAGCAGGTAGCCGTGCTCGGCGCGGAGCCTCAGCAGCGCCTCGATCATCTCCGGGCCGACCACGTGGGTGCCCGAGCCGAGCACCGGCTCGCAGATCACGGCGGCCACCCGGTGGCCCTCCCGCGCCATCAGGCGTTCCAGTTCCTCCGGCCGGTCGGGGCTGACGTGCCGCACCTGGCGGACGTCGACGCCGTACATCTGCTGGCCGAGGTCCTCGCCGCTGACGGCGAACGCGCCGTAGGTGAGGCCGTGGTAGCTGCCCTTGAAGCCGACCACCAGGGTGCGCCGCGGGTCGCCGTTCAGGACGGCGTACTGGCGGGCGAGCTTCATCACCAGGTCGTTGCCGGAGCCGCCGGAGGTCGAGTACAGCACCCGCCGGTAGCGGTCCGGGCCGGCCGCGTCGACCAGCCGGGCGGCCGCGTCGACCGCGTACCGGTGGCCGTAGCGGAACAGGCTCAGGTAGGACGCCTCGGTCAGGGCGGCGCCCACGGCGGCGGCGATCGCCGGGTTCCCGTAGCCGAGGTTGACGTTCCACAGGCCGCTGGTGGCGTCCATCACCTCGTGGCCGTCGGCGAACCGCAGCCGGCTGCCGGCGGCGCTCACCAGCTGCCGCTCCGGGAGGTCGAACCGGCTCGGCGGGACGAGCATCTCCCACAGCGGGTAGGGGCGGGCCGCGGTCGGGCCGGGCGCGGTGGCGGGGGCCGTGGTCAGGAGGGCCGCGGTCATGAGGTGCTCCTCGCGAGGATCAGGGAGTGGACCGAGCCGTCCTCCGTACCGGCCGACCGCACGGGGCGGGTGGCTTCGATCCGGAAACCGGCGTCGGCGAGTTCGGCGGCCAGCACCTCGGCGGTCGGCAGGTGCACCACCGAGGTCAGGGCGACGGGCGGGCCGTCCGCGGAGCGGCGCAGCACCGTGACGTGGCGGCGCGAGCGGTCCGCGACCAGGTGGGAGACCACCGTGCAGCGGGCGCCGGCGGCCTCGGAGTGGTGGACGCTCTCCACCGGCTCGCCGGCCGGGGCGGTGCCGGAGCCGTCGGGCAGGTGGACGGTCAGTGCGAACGGGGCGCCGGGGGCGAGGTGGCGGCGGACGGACCGGAACACGGCGGGCCGGGTGCCGGGGTCGAGCAGCCCGACGGTGGTGGTGCCGAGCAGCGCGCCGGCGAACACCCGGCCCAGCGCCAGTTCGCGCATGTCGGCCTCGACGACGGTCAGCCGGTCGGCCAGCCGCGCGCCCTGCGGGGCCAGCAGCCGTTCGGCGAGGACGGTCAGCAGGGAGCGCGAGTTGTCGATGCCGGTGACCCGGTGTCCGGCGGCCAGCAGCGGGACGGTCAGCCGGCCGGAGCCGCAGGCCAGTTCCAGCAGCGGGCCGCGCAGGCCGCGGAAGGCGGCGATCAGGTCGGGGATCTCCACCGTGTCGGCCGCGGACAGCGCGTGGTAGACCGGGCCGCCGTGGTCGCCGTACATGTCCGCGACGATCAGGTCGGGGCCGAGTCCGGCGGCCAACTCGCGTGCGCTTCCCTGGAGTTCGTCAAGACGAGCGGCGGCGGCGGTGGCGGGTGCGGGTGCGGTGGTCACCGGGCGCCGCCCGCGGGCAGGTGGAGGCGCTCCAGCAGGGTGGCGCGCAGTTCGCGGACCAGGCCGGGCTCCAGGCCGAGCGCGCGGGCCGCGTGCTCCTCGGCGGCGGCGGGCTCCAGCACCTGGTGCGCGTCCAGCACCACGGCCGCCTCCGCGTTGATCCGGAACATCTTCAGCTCCGCGCCCAGCAGGGCGTGCGGCTGCCCGTCGATCGCGACCAGCAGCGGCGCGTCCACGTCCTCGACCGGCACGGTCGGCAGGTCGGGGCAGAAGCGGTGGCCGAAGCCGGCCACCCGGATGCTGCCGGGGCGGCGGGCGTTGAGCCGCCGCACCGCGTCCAGGGCCCGTACGTAGCGGGCCAGCCACGGGCGTTCGGCGTGCGCGGCGGGCAGCAGGCCCGGGGTCAGCACGCCGTCCAGGGCCTGTCCGGAGGCCGGGGCCTCGGCGCCCGCGGGGGCGGCCGGGCCGGAGCTCAGGGTGCCGTCCCCGGCCAGCTGCAGGCGGGCGCAGCCACTGCCGGTGGGTGCCCCGGCCAGGGCCGGCAGGTCGGCCAACTGGACGGCGGGGTGCGTGAGTTGCTCGGGAAAGCCGCCGTCGGCGGCGGCCCGGTCGGCGTCCGCCAGGAAGGCCGCGAGGTCCTCGTCGCCGGTGATCCGGACCACGGTCGGGCCGGCCACGGTGAGGAAGCCGATCGAGGAGTAGTCGAAGACCTGGATGAAGATCTCGTCGGCCAGGGCGACCTCGTCGCCGCTGAAAGCGAATCCGCCGTCGGTCGGCACGACCGTCGCGGCGGTGGCCCCGGCCAGGACGGCGGCGGCGTCCCGGTCCGCGAAGATCCAGGTGTCCGCGGTGACCAGCCCGGAGGCCAGCAGCGGCGCCGGGTCGGCGCCCGGGGCGACGACGATCTCCAGGGCGGTCGGCAGCGGTTCCGGGTAGCAGCCGGAGACCCAGCGCTGCAGCCGCAGCGCGGCCTCGGCCAGGAGTTCCGGGGTCGGGCCGGCGTCCAGCGTGGTCATGGCGTTCTCCTGCGGGGGGAAGGGACGGGAAGGGAGGGGGCGGCCGCTCGACCGCCGGGGGCGGACGGCCGCTCGACCGCCGGGGTGGCGGACGGGCGGGTCAGAACAGTCGGGACCAGGCCGGGAGCACGAAGACGTCGACCAGCCAGCTGCCGAGCGGGACGTCGCCGGTCCGGAACGAGGCCAGCCCGTCGGTCCGGTCGAGCGGGCCGTCCGGGCACAGCGGCACCACGGCCCGCGTCACCTGGGTGTCGATGCCGACCGCGATCGGCGAACCGGCCTGCGCGGTGACCTCGCGGTCCTCCACGCCGCCGCAGACCGTCGCGCGGCCCGCCGCCGGGTGCAGGACCAGGCCCGCGGCCTGCAGGTCCACCGTCCGACCGTCCAGCCGGTCCGTCCCGAGGTCGGTCGGCAGCACCAGCACCGGCCCCTGCGGGGTGGTGGCGTACACCGAGGTCCAGGTGAGCGGCACCCGCACCCCGAGCAGCACCGCGGCGAGCACGCCGGCCAGGGCCAGTGCGCCGACCGCCCGGCGCACCGCGCCGGCGCCCTGCTCCTCGGCCGTCCGGGACCAGCGCACGGTGCGGCGCACCGCCACGAAGGCGACCCAGCCGAGCAGGGCCAGCACCAGCGCGCCGCCCACCTGGCCGAGCGTCACCAGCACGAACGCCTGGTAGTTCAGGAACGCCGACACCGCCAGGGCCGGGCCGGTCAGCGCGCACGCCACCCCGAACAGCACCCGTCCCGGCGAGGGCCGTTCGCCGCGCAGCCCGCCGAACACGGTCAGCGCCGCCACCCGGCCGGCCTCGGCCATGGTCTGGACGCGCAGGTTCGGACGGTCCAGCCAGCCGATCAGCGCCAGGTAGCCGTCGAACTTCACGAACGGGCAGAGGTTCAGCCCGGCCATCAGCAGGTTGGAGACCAGCACGCCCGCCGCCAACTGCCGCGCCCCGCCCGGTTCCAGCAGCGGCGCCGCCAGGCCGGCCGCGCCCGCCACCGCCAGGTGCACCCGGATTCCGGCCAGCGCCACCATCAGTCGCTCCCGGCGGGGCAGCCGCCAGGCTTCGCTCACGTCGCAGAACATCGCCGGGCTGCCGTACATCAGCATCACGCCCAACCGGTGCACCCGGCCGCCGCCGCGCACCAGCGACAGCCCGTGGCCGAGCTCGTGCACGAAGGTGGTCGCCACCATCGTGAGCATCAGCGCCAGGACGGTGGTGACGCTCGCCGGCCGGCCCAGTTCCGCCCAGGCCGCCGAGCCCGCCAGCGCGAAGTGCGCCAGGCCGCCGACGGTCAGCGCGGTGCTCAGCACGGTGCCGGGCCGCGAGGCCAGCGCCCGGCCGACGGGGGCGCACCAGGCCAGCAGCCGGGCCGGATCGAGGAGGGTCAGTTCCAGGACGGCGGGCGGGCGGTAGCCCCAGCGGCGCACCTTGCGCGGCTCGGCGGGGGCGGCCGCGCCGGCCTTCGTCGTGGTCAGCTCCAGCTCGGCGAACCGCGCCAGCGCCCGGTCGACCGGGCCCGGGTCGTCGACGCCCAGGTCGTCCATCAGGGAGGACGTGGTCCGCGTCCCGTCCAGCGAGCGCAGCAGGTCGGCGGCCCCACCGGCCATCCGCAGCTGCCGCCCGCGCACCGGGTCGACCACGATCACCCGGCTGCCGTCCGCGTCCGCGACGAAGTCGAGGTCGGGGCGCATCACCAGGTCGAGGATGTCGTCGTGGCCACGGCCGGTCACCGCGGCCGCAACCTGGGCCGTACTCACGCTCGTTCTCCTCCGGAGGTCGGTGGGTCAGGCGCCCGGTGTCGCCGGGCGCGTCGATCAGTGCGCTGTCCGGTGCTCCCGGTCCCGTTCCCGGCTCCGCTCCCACGGGCGGGAGCGGAGCCGGGAACGGGACCGGAAACAGGGCGGGGCGGTGGCCGCCGGGCTCTCGCCCGAAGGCCGCCGCCCCGTTCCGGATCAGCTGCTACCGGATCAGGTGATGGCCAGGCCGATGCCGATGCCGGTGCCGAGGGCGGCCCCGAACGCACCGCCCAGCGCCACGCCGTCCCAGAAGCCGGGAGCCTGCAGCTCCTCCAACTCCTCGACGAGCAGCTCGCTCTCGCTCTGGATCAGTTCCTTCGTCATGTGCTAACCTCCTTCTGGTTCATATCATTTGCGCTTCCTGTGACGGGTTGTCGTTAGCTGCCAGGCTGTCGACCCATCAGGGAGCGTGTTTTTTTTGCCCGCACGGTGCTTCCGCCCGTGCCGGCCCGGGGACTTGCTGACCTGCGGGTCGGGATCAGGTGATCGCGACGCCGATGGCGATGCCACCGACGATGCCGCCACCGACCACGACGGTGCCGACGGCGAAGCCGCCAACGGTGCTCCAGAAGCCCGGAGCCTGCAGCTCCTCCAGCTCCTCGACCTCAGCGAGGTCGATCACGACGGAGTCCTTCATGGTTGTTCACTTCCCTTCTGTGAAGAGCGGATTGACGATCGGAACGGGGTGCGTCGAGCGGGTCGGGATCAGGTGATCGCGACGCCGATGGCGATGCCACCGACGATGCCGCCACCGACCACGACGGTGCCGACGGCGAAGCCGCCAACGGTGCTCCAGAAGCCCGGAGCCTGCAGCTCCTCCAGCTCCTCGACCTCAGCGAGGTCGATCACGACGGAGTCCTTCATGGTTGTTCACTTCCCTTCTACGAAAAGCGGATTGACGATCGGAACGGGGTGCGTCGGACGGGCCGGGATCAGGTGATCGCCAGGCCGATGCCGATGCCGGTGCCGAGGGCGGCCCCGAAGGCCCCGCCCAGCGCCACGCCCTCCCAGAAGCCGGGGGCCTGAAGGTCCTCCAGCTCCTCGACCTCGGAGAGGTCGGCCAGGACGGTGGTGTTCTGCATGATGTTCACCTCCTTCACGGAGGTCTCGGAACGGGCGCCCGCCGCGGTCGCGGCGAGCGCGTCCCCCCGCCGCGACGGGCGGGGAAGTCCAGGGTGGTCGCGTGCCTCAGCCGTTGATGTCCTGGGCGGCCAGGCGCTTGGCGCCGGCCAGCAGGACGAGCACGGCCCAGGCCGCGTAGAGCGGGAAGCCCCAGGGCATCGACAGGTGCTCCACGGTGGGGTCACCGGCGATGGCCGCGATGGCTCCGCCCGGCAGGTACTGGCCGACCGAGGGCACGAACTGCACGAGCGCGCCCTCCAGCAGCACGGTGTAGAGCACCAGCCCGACGACGGAGGCCACCTGGTTGCGCACCAGGGCGCCGACGCCGACGCCGAAGGCGGCCGCGAAGGGACCGAGCAGGAAGGTGCCCCAGATCGTGGAGAACACCTCGCCGTGCCACAGGTCGATGTGGTCGATGCCCTTGGACTGCAGCACCGGCACTCCGACGGCCAGCACGGTCAACTGACCGACGACCGTGTACAGCAGGCCCAGCACCGAGGCGACCAGCACCTTGGCGAGCAGCCAGGTCTCCCGGTTGCGCACCAGGACGATCGAGTCCCCGGCCGTGCGGTGCCGGAACTCGGTGCTGACGAGCAGCGCCCCCAGGACGGCCGCGAACAGCGCGGCGAAGAAGCCGCTGCTCAGGGCCTGGTGCAGCCCCTCGGGGGTGTTGGCGTCCAGTCCGTCCGGCTTGCCGACGGTGGCGGTGGCGCCGAGCGTCTGTATCGCGGCCATGCCCACGGTGGTCAGCAGCAGCCCCCACCAGGTCCTGGTGGTGCGGGTCCGCACCCACTCGGCCGCGGTGGCGCGCTTCAGGTCTCCGCCGGTGGCCGGCGCTGCACTGGTCACTGCGGCGCTCATGCGGCGACTCCGGTTCCGTTGAGCTGGCGGTAGAGCTGTTCCAGGCTGCCGTCGGTGGACTCCCGGGCGGCGTCCTCGCGGCTGCCCTGCCAGAGCACCTTGCCCTGCAGGAAGACGACGTCGTCGACGAGGTGCTCCAGTTCGCTGAGCAGGTGGCTGCTCACCAGGACGGCGACGCCCTCGTCGGCGGCCTTCCGCAGCCGCTCGCGCAGCCACAGCACGCCGTCGGGGTCGAGGCCGTTGGTCGGCTCGTCGAGGATGAGGGCCCGGGGGGTCCCGAGCAGGGCCCTGGCCAGGCCGAGGCGCTGGCGCATGCCCAGCGAGTAGCCGCGCACCCGGCGGTCGGCGGCCTCCAGCAGGCCGACGTCACCCAGCACGTCCTCGATGCCGGCCGGGTCGAGCCCGAGCGCGGTCGTCGGTATCCGCAGGTGGGAGCGTCCGCTCCGCCCGGGGTGGAAGGCCGGTTCCAGCAGGTGCCCGACGGTGCCGGGCGGGAGGCCGAGGTGGGTCCGGCCGCCGATGGTCGCGCTGCCGGTGTCGGCCGCGGCCAGGCCCAGCAGGATCCGCATCGCGGTGGTCTTGCCGGCGCCGTTGCGTCCGATGAACCCGGTGATCCGACCGGCCCGCGCAGTGAAGCTCACCGCGTCGAGGGCCGCTCGTCCGCCGTACTGCTTGGTCACACCGTCCAGGACGATGTCCAACCCGGTCCCGGTCAACCCCTGCCCCGAATCTTGAGGCCCAGCGCCACACCCATTCCGACGGCTCCGACGAATCCCAGCCCGAGAAGCACGTACCCGATGGTGCTGACGCCGGACGCCGAGCGCGTGAACAGGGCGCCCAGGGCCAGCAGCAAGGTTGGAATTCCCGCCGCCGCCAACAGGTAGTTCGTCCGAATCGTCCGCATGTCTTTTCCCTGAAGTCTCAAGTGCCTTGGTGTGGTTACCTGGTGAACGGTATCGGGGTGGTGTAGTCCCAACCGCCGCTGCCCACGGGCGCCGTCAAGAGGTCGCCGCCGGTCAGGGCGGACGCGCCGGCGACAGTGGTGCCGGTCGGTCTCTCGAACAGCTCGTGCCTGGTGCTCCCCCGGTGAGCCACGGTGTGGTGCTCCTTGTCTGCTTGCTCTTGCGTGCTGCTGACAACGAGAAATATGCCAGGCGCAACGGCGGCAGAACGGGGATTCGGCTGCAGCATATTGCAGACCCCGGTTGCAGCTTCTTTGTGCCGGCTAACCTTCGACGGGAACCGGGGATGGGTGACTCCAACGCCCCTGCCTACCAAGGCAATTACACGCAAGCACGGGTGAAGGCCGTTCTTTGGAAAGGTTTTTGACGGTCAATCACTTTTGAGGATCCGCCTCACGCGCCGCCGCGCCCGCGCCGGACACCCCGCCCGCCCCGCCGGCCCCGACCACCCCGCCCTTCCCGCCCGCGGTGGCCCCCTCCCGCTGGTGGGGCCGCTTCCGGGGCGTTGCGCGCCTCACACCCGGGCCCGGGAACCGGCGATCCGCGTACACGCGTTCCACTGCACGGAGCGTGCCCCGGGCAGTGACTCGGAAATGATCCCTTTGTATGCTCCGCTCTCCGGCTTCCTTCCGTCCGTCGGCGATGACGCGAACGGCGGGGAGCGGCGGTAGAGGCGCCCGAAGGCGGCCTCCGGTGAAGGGTGCAGGTATGACAGGCCGCAGGGCGGGGACGTCGGACGAGGACGCCGGCTGGTGGGAGAACCTCCCCCCGCAGGGCGATCCGTACCGGCAGGATGCGCCACGGCGTGACGACGTACCCCGGCCGCGGGCGCCGCACGGCCGGGCGGACGACCGGCAGGCCGTTCCGACCGGTGGCCGGGCCGAGGCCCGGCGGGCCGCGCAGCAGCAGGGCCGGGGCGGCCGGCGCTCGGCGGGGCCGGACGCCGGGGGCGCGCCGGAGGGCGGTGGCCGGGCCGTGGCCCGCCGCGCCGCGCAGCAGGGGCGCCGCAAGCCCCGCCGGACCAAGCGCATCGTGATCTGGAGCCTGGTCGGCACCAGCCTCGCCGTGGTCGGCACCGGCGGTTTCCTCTACTGGCGGCTGAACGCCAACATCTCCTCCTGGGACAGCGCCGGCGTCAGCGAGAGCCGCCCGCCGGAGGCGGAGGCCGACGCCAACGGCAACAAGCCGATGAACATCCTGCTGATCGGTTCGGACTCGCGCGACGGCGACAACAAGGACCTCGGCGGCGGCGACGAGGGCGGCGCCCGCTCGGACACCACGATCCTGTTGCACGTCTACGCCGACCACAAGCACGCCGTCGGCGTCTCGTTCCCCCGCGACGCGCTGGTCGACATACCCAAGTGCATGCTGGGCAACAAGACCTGGACCGGTCCGCAGAGCAACGTCATGTTCAACAGCGCCTTCTCGGTGGGCGACCTGAAGGACGGCAACCCGGCCTGCACCCAGAACACCGTGGAGAAGCTCACCAACCTGCGGATCGACCACACCATGGTGGTCAACTTCGAGGGCTTCGCCGCGATGACCAAGGCGGTCGGCGGCGTCGAGGTCTGCCTGCCCAACGACATCTACGAGCGCGACCTCAACCCGAACCTGCCCCGCAAGGGCAAGCTGATCTACTCGAAGGGCATGCAGAAGGTCGAGGGCCAGTCCGCGCTGGACTACGTCCGGCTGCGGCACGGCATCGGCGACGGCTCCGACGTCGGCCGGATGAAGCGCCAGCAGGCGTTCCTCTCCTCGCTGATCAAGCAGGTCAAGTCGGAGGGCATGAGCCCGACCACGCTGTACCCGCTGGCCGACGCCGCCACCAAGTCGCTGACCGTGGACGAGAGCCTGGACAGCATCGACAAGCTGACCGGCCTGGCGATGACGCTCAAGAACATCGACCTGCACGACATCAAGTTCATCACCACGCCCTGGCACTACGAGGGCGCCCGGATCGGCCTCAACCACCCGGACGTCGATCAGCTGTGGGCCTCGCTGAAGGCCGACCGCACCCTGGACGGGCAGGACGCCGGTGCCGCCTCCCCGGCCCCGTCCGAGCCCGCGACCGAGTCCGCGTCACCCACCGAGGCGCCCGCCCCGCCCGCCGACGGCACCGGCGTGAAGGTCGCGGTCTACAACGGCACCATGACCACCGGTCTCGGCGTGAAGGCCGCCGACACCCTGAAGGGCGCCCACTACACCGTCACCTCGACCGGCAACGCGGCCAGCAAGAACCACGCCACCACGGTGGTCCAGTACGGTTCGGCCGCCCAGAAGGCGCACGCGCAGGCCGTCGCCGCGCTGTTCCCGGGTGCCACCGTCGAGGCGGGCGGCGCCGCGGGCACCGTCACGCTGATCCTCGGCAAGGACTACGCGGCGACGGCGGGGGACGGGACGTCGACGGCCCCCTCCGACCCGGGCCCGGTCTCCTCCGAGGTCGCCGGGGAGGCCCGCTCCGCGGACCAGGACGCCTGCTCCGACCTCAGCTTCGGCTGACCGCGACCGCGACCGCGACCGCGACCGCGTTCGCGAACGCGACTACAACCGGGATCGCGAACGCGGGACGGGTCGGCCGCAGCGCCGCCCGCCCGTCCGAGCAAGGCTCGCGGTTCGCCGCTGGTCAGCCGAGTCCGAAGACCCGCTCCAGCACGACGGCGACGCCGTCCTCGTCGTTGCTGACCGTCACCTCGTCGGCGACCGCGCGCAGTTGACCGTGCGCGTTGCCCATCGCCACGCCGTACCCGGCCCAGTTGAACATCGGGACGTCGTTGGGCATGTCGCCGAAGGCGATGGTCCCGGCGGCGGTGACGCCCAGTCGGCGGGAGGCCAGCGAGAGGCCGGTGGCCTTGGTCAGGCCGAGCGGGAGGAGTTCGACGATGCCCTCGCCGGCCATCGTGATGCCGACCAGCTGACCGGCCACCGACCAGGCGGCGTGGGCGAGTTGGTCGTCCGTCAGGTCGGGGTGCTGGATGTACAGCTTGCTGACGGGGGTGGCGAGCAGCTGGTCGGGGGAGACCTCCCGGAGCGGGAGTTCGGCGCCGATCCGCAGCCGGTAGCCGGGCCCGGCGAGCACCTCGCCGTCCAGGCCGTCCTGGTTGGCGGCGACGGCCAGCGGGCCGACCTCGGCCTCGATCTTGGCGAGGGCGAGCGCGGCCAGCTGCCGGTCCAGGGTGACGGAGGTGAGCAGCTTGTGCGCGCCCGCGTCGTAGACCTGGGCGCCCTGCCCGCAGACCGCTATCCCGGTGTAGCCGATCTCGTCGAGGACCGGCCTGGTCCAGCCGGCCGAGCGGCCGGTGACGATGATGTGCTTCGCCCCGAGCGCGGTGACCGCGCCCAGGGCCTCGCGGGTGCGGGCGGAGACGTTCTCGGCGCTGGTGAGCAGCGTCCCGTCGAGGTCGGTGGCGACCAGCCGGTAGGGCAGCGAGTCGGTGCTCATGGTGCGCGGTGCTCCTGGAGGAAGGGGGCGGGTTACTTGGTGACCGGCTCCAGCACGGCCTTCCCGCCGAGGAAGGGCCGCAGCGCCTCGGGCAGGACCACCGAGCCGTCGGCCCGCTGGTGGTTCTCCAGCAGCGCGACGATCACCCGGGGGACGGCGACCAGGGTGCCGTTGAGGGTGGCGAGCGGGCGGGTGCCCTCGGCGTCGCGCATCCGGATGGAGAGCCGGCGGGCCTGGTACTCGGTGGTGTTGGAGGTGGAGGTGACCTCGCGGTACTTGCCCTGGGTCGGGACCCACGCCTCGATGTCGAACTTGCGGGCGGCCGAGGCGCCGAGGTCGCCGGAGGCGACGTCGATCACCCGGTAGGGCAGTTCCAGCGCGTTCAGGAAGTCCTTCTCCCACTGGAGCAGGCGGCGGTGCTCGGCCTCGGCGTCCTCGGGGGTGGTGAAGACGAACATCTCCACCTTCTCGAACTGGTGCACCCGGATGATGCCGCGGGTGTCCTTGCCGTAGGTGCCGGCCTCGCGGCGGAAGCAGGAGGAGAAGCCGGCGTACCGCAGCGGCAGCCGGTCGGCCTCCAGGATCTCGTCCATGTGGTAGGCGGCGAGCGGTACTTCGCTGGTGCCGACCAGGTAGCGGTCGTCGTCGGCGAGGTAGTACACGTTCTCGGCGGCCTGGCCGAGGAAGCCGGTGCCGTCCATCGCGGCCGGGCGCACCAGGGCCGGGGTGATCATCGGGGTGAAGCCGACCGCGGACGCCTGCGCCATCGCCATGTTGACCAGGGCCAGTTCCAGCAGCGCGCCGGGGCCGGTCAGGTAGTAGGAGCGGGAGCCGGCCACCTTGGCGCCGCGCTCGGTGTCGATCGCGCCGAGCAGCTGGCCCAGTTCGACGTGGTCGCGGGGCTCGAAGCCCTCGGCGGCGAAGTCGCGCGGGGTGCCGATCTCCTCCAGCGTGACGAAGTCCTCCTCGCCGCCGACCGGGGCGGCCGGGTCGATCAGGTTGGCCAGCGAGCGCTGCAGCCGCTCGGCCTCCTCCTTCGCCTCGCCCTGGGCGGCGTCGGCGGCCTTCACCTCGGCGGCCAGCTCCTTGGTGCGGGCCAGCAGGGCGGCCTTCTCCTCGCCCTTGGCGGCGGCCACCTGCTTGCCGAGCTGCTTCTGCTCGGCGCGCAGCTCGTCGAAGCGGGTGCCGGACGCGCGGCGGCGTTCGTCGGCGGAGAGCAGGGCGTCGACCAGGTCGACGTCCTCACCACGGGAGCGCTGCGAGGTGCGCACTCGCTCGGGGTCTTCACGGAGCAGGCGGAGGTCGATCACGGCCCCCAGCCTACCGGTGGGCGGGGGCCGCTCCGGGACGCCGCCCGGTCGGGTCGGGGGCGGGCCCCGGCCGCGCGGCGGGTTGAGCGGTTATGTACCGGCTGTCCGTAATTGTGGCATCCTGTCCCGCGCGCCCCCGGGGGAGGGTGGTGGAAGGCCGTCCGGGGTTGGGGATAACTCCGCTCCGCCTGTGGATAACCCCGGTGGACAACCCACCCGCGGACGGGTTATCCACAGGATCGCGCGCGGGCCTGTGGACAGTGCGGGACCGAAGGTCCGCAGACGTCCGAACCGGGAATTCCAGGTTTCAAACCTCGATTCGGCTTCCCGGGTGAGGGAATTCGCTCGCTCACCCAGGTGATTTGTCGGCGCAAGGGCGACTCTGGTCCGATTAGTCCACTACGCGGCCCTAGCAGATGATCTGACCGGACCTGGTGGTTTCCTTACCGTTTTGTCGACTCGGGCCCGTCCCTGTGGATAACTGCCCGTCAGCTGGGGACAACCCCGCCTGTGGACGCCGCCCGCCGTCCTGTGGATGAACCGCCCGCCCCCGCCCCCGCGCCCGGCCGGCCCGGCAGCGCCGCTGGTGAACGGGGCTGCGCCGGGCAGGTGACGCCCGGGCGTGTCGGAAGTGAACGGCGCGGGACCCCGCCCGGCCCCGCCCGGCCCGGGTCGTCCCCCCCGCCGGGGAGCGGCGGCCTAGAGCTCCCCGCGCCCGTCCAGGCAGCGCGAGAGCCAGTCCGCGGCGGTCGCGAAGTCCAGGTCCGAGGTGCCGTTGCGGAGCGGGGAGGCGGTGCCCCGGTCGGCCCGCGGGTAGGAGCCGAGGAAGCGCACCTGCGGGCAGATCCGCTTCAGGCCCATCAGCGCCTCGCTGACCCGCCGCTCGCTGAGGTGCCCCTCGCAGTCGATCAGGAAGCAGTAGTTGCCCATGCCCTCGCCGGTCGGCCGGGACTCGATCCGCATCAGGTTGATCCCGCGCACCGCGAACTCCTGCAGCAGCTCCAGCAGCGCGCCCGGGTGGTCGTCCGGCAGCCACACCACCATCGAGGTCTTGTCCCAGCCGGTCGCCGAGGACACCCGCCCGGGACGGCCCGCCAGCACGAACCGGGTGGTCGGCGACGCCACGTCGTGGATCTCGTCCGACAGCACCTGAAGCCCGTACAGCTCGGCGGCGAACGCCCCCGCCACCGCCGCGTCGTAGCGGCCCTCCTGGACCAGCCGGGCCGCCTCCGCGTTGGACGCCGCCGACTCCCACTGCGCGTCGGGCAGGTTCGCGGCCAGCCAGTGCCGCACCTGCGGCTGCGCCACCGGGTGGCCGCTGACCGTCTTCACGTCGCCCGCGGTGGTGCCGGGCCGGACCATCACCGCGAACGAGATCGGCAGCAGCACCTCGCGGTAGATCATCAGCGGGCTGCCGTTGATCAGCTCGTCGCTGGTGGTGGTGACCGCGCCGTCCACCGAGTTCTCGATCGCCACCATCGCGCCCGCGGCCTCACCGGCCCGCACCGCGTCCAGCGCAGCCGAGACCGAGGCCACCGGCGTCAGCTCCCGGGTCGCCGCCTCCGGCAGGGTGCGCAGCGCCGCCTCGGTGAAGGTGCCCGCGGGCCCGAGGTAGGTGTAACGGGTCGCCGACATGACCGCCTCCGAACTCACTGCGCCTACGCGTGGGCACCCCTGGCCCGTTCCTCACCATAGCCACTTTCCCGGCGCCGCCCGGACCCGTCCCGCTCTGCGGGCAGCGGACCGGGCGGCCGCGCCGCCGTCCTCAGCCCTCCAGCAGCTGCTGCCCCACGTACCCGCCCGCGGGGGCGCCCGGCGGCACCGCGAACAGCGCCGACGCCTCGTGCCGCAGGTACCGGGACAGGCCGTCGCCGCGGGAGAGCCGCTGCTGCACCGGCACGAAGCCGCGCGCCGGGTCTGCCTGGTACGCGGCGAACAGCAGCCCGGCGTCCGGGGAGCCGTCGGGCAGCAGGCCGTCGTGGAAGGAGAAGCCGCGCCGCAGCATGGCCGCCCCGCCGTTGGAGGCCGCCGCGGCGACCCGGACGTGCGCGTCGGGGGCGATCCGCAGGACGCCGTCCCCGTCGGTGGCGGCCAGGTCGACGGGGGTGCGCTCGACCGCGTCCGGCCCGCCGGAGAGCGGGGCGCCGTCGCTCTTGCGGCGGCCGATGATCCGCTCCTGCTTGTCCAGCGGCAGGGTGTCCCAGCCCTCCAGCAGCATCCGGATCCGGCGCAGCACCGCGTAGCTGCCGCCGGCCATCCAGTCGCCGCCGGCCGCGAACACGGTGGCGTCGAAGTCCGGATCCCGCGGGCGCGGGTTGTTGGTGCCGTCGACCTGGCCCATCAGGTTGCGGCCGGTCATCGGGTGCGGCGTCGCGCCGGGCGTGCGGGCGAAGCCGGACATCAGCCAGCGCGGCGCGGCCAGCCCGGTGGCCAGCCGCATCAGCACCCGCAGCGCGTGCACCGCGACCAGGCTGTCGTCCGCGCCGATCTGCACCCACAGGTCGCCGCCGGAGCGGGCCGGGTCCAGCGCGTCGCCGGGGAAGGCGGGCAGCTCGACCAGCGCGGCGGGGCGGCGGTCGGCCAGCCCGGCCTTGTCGAACAGGGTGGCGCCGAAGCCGAAGGTGACGGTCAGCGAGCTGGGCCCGGCGTCCAGCGCGATCTGGTTCTCGCCCTCGGCGGCGGGCTCGCCCGCGGCCATCCGGGCGGCCGCCGCCGACCAGCCGCGCAGCAGCGCGGCCAGCCCGTCCCGCCCGGTGCTGGCCAGCAGGTCGAACGCCGCCCACTCGACCCGGGCCTGGGCGGGCTCGACGATCCCGCCCTGCCGGGCCGCGTGGAACGGCACCCGGGCCGCGCCCAGCGTCACCCCGTCGGCCGGGGCGTGCGCGGAGGCCCGCCCGCCCCACGCCCCGCCGGCCGCCCCCACCGCGAGCCCGGCCCCGGCCCCGCCGAGCACCGCCCGCCGGGACAGCCCGGCCGATCCGCCGCTCACGGCCCGACCTTCAGCTGCCGGGTGGCCGTCACCTGGTCGATGTCGGAGGAGCGGACGGTCACCGAGACCACCCACACGCCGTTCAGCGGCAGCTGCGCGGTGCCGGTCCAGCTGCCGGTGCCCTGCGCCTGCAGGGTCACGGGCAGCGGGCCGAGGTCGCGGTCGGGGAGGGTGAAGGCGAGCTCCAGCTCCGGCACCTCGGCGGGCTGCCCGGCGGAGTCGGTGAGCTTCAGGGTGACCGCGTTCGGACCGGTGGCGACCGGGTTGACGGTGACGACCGCGGTGCCCTTGGCGTTGGCGGTCCGGCCGCCGGTGTCGTACGGGAGCTTCAGCTCCTCGGTCCGCCCCGGCACCGCGGAGGCGCTCGCGCCCGCACCGGCCGTCGCGGGCGCGTCGGCGACCGCCTGGGCGACCCGTCCGGGCGGGGAGTTGGTGAGCATGGTGGTGACCACCAGCACCGCCACCGCCACCGCGGTCTCCACCACCACGCTGCGCCGCAGCCCGGCCCGGGCGGGGGAGCCGACGGCGGCCCGCTCGCCCCGGGCGCGGTCGCGCACCGCCCGCTGGCGGGCCAACTGGGCGGCCCGCGCCGGATCCCCGCCCCGGCCCCCGGCACCCCGGACGTCGTCGTCCGGCTGGTCCGCGACGCCCCCGGCGCCCGCAGCGCCCGCAGCGCCCTTGCCACCCGCCGCCATTGCCCCTGCGGTGCCTGCGACGTTCGCGGTGCCCGCGACGTCCACCGGGCCCCCGGCGCCCCCGGCGCCCGCCGCGTTCGCGGCGCCTGCGCCCGCGCCCGCTCCGTCACCCGCAGCGCCCTTGCCACCCGTCGCCGCCCCCGCCGTGCTCGCGACGTCCGCGACGTCCGCGGCAGTGGTCGGCGCCTCGGTGGCCCGCTCGCCCCGGGCGTCGTCGACCCCGGCGCCCACCGCCGTGCCCGCACCGCCCCCGGCACGCGCAGCGTTCGCGACCGCCGCCGCTTCGCCCGCCGCCGCTTCGCCCGCCGCCTCGTCGGTCCCGCGCAGTCGGGCCGTCCAGGCGCGGGAGATCCAGGCGACGCCGAGCATCGCCGCCACGCAGCCGACCTTGATCAGCAGCAGCCGTCCGTACGAGGTGTCGACCAGCGCGCTCCAGGAGCCGAGGCCGCGCCAGGACTGGTAGACGCCGGTGACCACGAGCACCGCGACCAGCCAGAACGCCAGCTTGGAGAAGCGGTCGACGGCGGCGGCGGGCAGCCCGCGGCGCAGGCCGACGGCGAGGACGGCCAGGCCGCCGAGCCAGCCGGCCATCGCGAGCAGGTGCAGGGCGGCCAGCGGGAGCGCCAGCGGTACCTGGAGGCCGACCGAGGAGTGGTCGGCGCCGACCCAGGTCGCGGACAGCGCGAGCGCGAGGGCGAGCCCGGCCAGGCCGAGGCCGAGCCGGGTGTCGCGCTGCGGGCGCTCGGCGGCGGCCCGCTCCAGCCGGCGCAGCTCCGCCTCCTCCTCGTCCTCGGGCCCGGTGTCGGCGGTGTCGGCCTCCGGGGCGGGGGCGGGCTTGGCCTGCTGGGTCCCCAGCTGGCCGACCAGCAGCGACAGGAAGACGCCCGCGGCGGCGAGCAGCAGCAGCCGGGCGGCCAGCGCGGTGCCGATCCGCTCGTCCAGGGTGGCGCGCACCAGCGACAGGTCGAAGGACTGCCCGAGGCCGCTGCCGCGCTCGTACGGGCCGCGCAGCATCAGCACGGCGACGGTGGACAGCAGCAGCGCGACCCAGCCGGTCATCAGCAGCCGCTGCACGCCGCGCACGGCCGCGCCGCCGGGCCACACCACGATCACGAACGCGGCGGCGCCGACCAGCAGGGCGAAGGCGGCGTAGGCGACGGTGCGGGCGGTGCCGTAGGCGAAGGCGACCGCGCCGTCGGCCTCGGCGCCCTGCACGGCGGCGGGGTTCACCGAGGTGTCGGAGGGGGCGCCGATGGAGAAGGTGAAGGCGCCGCCGACCGGGTGGGAGTCCTCCGAGACGGCCCGCCAGGCCACCGTGTAGGTGCCGTTCGCGAGGCCGGAGCGCAGCGCGACCCGGGCGGTGGCGGCCCGGCCGTCGACGTGGTCGGGCTTGCCGTCGTCGACCGCGTTGCCCTGCGGGTCGAGCACCCGCACCGAGTCGGTGGACAGTGAGACGCCCTCGCTGAAGGTGAGCGTGACCGCGGCGGGCGCGGTCGCCACCACCGAGCCCCGTTCCGGGTCGGTGCCCTCCAGGGTGGCGTGCGCGGACGCCGCGGTCGCCCCGCCGAGCACCAGTCCGAGCGCGGCCACCAGTACCGCCAGCAGCGCGCCGAGCCGCCGCCTCACCCCTGTCACCACGTGCGTGCCTCTCCTCGTCGCCATCGCCGATCAGCTACCCGGACGGTACGTCAGCGGTTTCACCGGAACCCGGACCACGACCCGGCCCGCCTTGGCGAACTGCAGGTCGAGCTCCAACTCGTCGCCGAGCGAGGGCTGTTCGGTCCAGTTCATGATCATCAGGTGCGCGCCGCCGCGGGACAGGTCGAGGGTGCCGCCGGCCGGGACGTCCATCGCCTCGACCTGCTCCATCGAGCTGTCGGTCGACCGGTGCATGGTCACCGACCCGGCGGCCGGGCTGCTCACGCTCACCAGGGTGTCCGCGCCGCCGGCGTTGCGGACGGTCAGGTAGCCCGCGCCCATCCCGCCGGGCGTGGCGGGCAGCGGTATGTACGGGTCCGCGACGGTCAGCCGCGGCGCGCCGCCGGAGCCGCCGGACTGGAGCGCCACCGCGCCCGCGCCGACCGCGAGCGCGGCCGCCAGCCCCGCCCCGAGCAGCGCGGAGCGCCGGAACGACCGGCTGCTCACACCGCCACCCCGTTCGCCATCAGCTCCAGGTCGTGCTTGTAGACGTCGATCGAGGTGCCCGCCATGTACAGCAGGTGCGCCTTGTCGTCGCCGGGCATGAACGCGAGCACCTGCGCGCCGTGGGTGGAGGTGACCGCGCCCTTGGCGTCCACCACCGGGTCCTCGACCAGGATGCCGAGCGGCTTGGCCGCGGTCTTCACCTTCGACAGGTCGCCGGTCAGCCCGATGAAGTCCTTGCCCATCGAGTCCAGCCAGGTCCGCAGCACCTGCGGGGTGTCCCGCTCCGGGTCGGTGGAGACGAACACGATCGCCAGCTTCTCCCGCTGCTCGGCGGTCAGCTTCGACATCGCGACGCCGATGTCGCCCATCGTGGTCGGGCAGACGTCCGGGCAGCTGGTGTAGCCGAAGAACAGCAGCACCGTCTTGCCCGCGGTCTTCGCCCGCAGGTCGTACGGCTGCCCGGAGGTGTCGTCCAGCACCAGGTCCGGCTTGTCGAAGTTCTTGCTCAGCACGGTGCCCTGGTACTGGCTGGTCGACGCCTTCTTGCTGACCTTCGCCGCCCCGGTGCTCTCCCCGCCGCCACCGGCGGAGGAGCAGGCGGACAGCGCCAGCGAGGCGCCGAGGACGAGGGCGGCGGCGGTCAGCAGCCGGGGGCGGGGGCGGTGGAGGGAGGCCACGGGACTTTCCTGTTCGTACGGGAGCGGTCGGTACGGGGAGCGGCAGGAGCACGGGAGCGCGCGAGCGCTCGGTGCGGGGTGCTCGTGCGGAGGGGGAGGGCGGCGGTGCGCCGGGACGGGGCGCGCGGCCCCGTCCCGGCGGCGGTTCAGGACTGGCCGGAGCGGCGGCGCAGCCCGGCCACGCCGAGCGCGGCGCCGGCCACGCCGACCACGATGCCGACCACGCCCAGCGTGCGGGCCGTCGAGTCGGAGCCCTTCGTGCCGGACGCGGCGGCCTGCTCGGTGCCGCTGGAGTCGGCCGAGTGGTGGTCGGCCGCGGTGGTGGCGCCGGCCGCGGCGGCCTTGGAGAGCTTCAGCGTCGGGGCGGGCTTGGACGGCTCGGGCTGCCCGTCCTTGGCCTCCTCGATCCAGCGGACCACGTCGCCGTTGTCGTAGGTCTGCAGCGCCTTGAAGGTCAGCGTGTCGGTGTCGGTCGGCAGCGCGCCGAGCGAGACCGAGAAGTCCTGGTACTGCCCGGGGCCGATCTTGGTGCCGTCGTTCGCGGTCCAGGTGATCTTCGAGACGGCCTCGGTGATCTGCTGGCCGTGCGAGTCCAGCGGCTTGTCGAGCTTCGACTTCTCCAGCACGGCCGTCCAGCCGGGGATCGGCTGGGTGCGGACCGAGGCCATCGGGTGGTCCAGCGGCAGGTTGACCTCGACCTTCACGGTGGAGGCGGTGTCGCTCTCGTTCGGCACCCGGAACGCCACGGCGCTGTACCCGCCCTGCTGGACGCTGCCGGGCTGGACGGTGACGTGGGCGAAGGCGGGAACGGCGGACGCCAGCAGGGCGCCGGCCGCCACCACGAGCGCGCCGAGGGAACGGCGGGCGGAAAGCGAACGCATCAGGGGACTCCTGAGGAAGGGGCCGCGCGGCGCTGCCGCGTCGGCACGGGGGGAGGAGCGGGACTCGTCCGGCCCGCTCACGGCGCGGGCACGGGGGCAGCGGTGCGCGCCCGGTCCCGGCGTTCCTGCCCGGTCCCGATCAGCGCGCGAACGCCACCGCGGGCGGTCCCCGGCGCGGCAGGCTGTGCCGCAGCACCGCCGCCACCGGCAGCGGCCAGTCCTCCGGGCGCCCGGTCCGGCGCGGCGCGACCGGGTGCCCGGCACCCAGCAGCAGCGCGCCCAGCAGCGCCACCGCGCCGCGCAGCGGGGCGGCCCACTCCCGGGCGGTCAGCGCGGCGGTCCGCACCAGCCGCCACAGCGCGGCCTCGCCGCGCCGCAGCCACCAGCCCGCGACCAGCGCCGCCGCCAGGTGGCCCAGCAGCATGCCGGGGGTCAGCCCCAGCCAGCCGGCCGCCGCGTGCGGCGCCGCGGCCGCGACCACCGCCTGCGGGTCCAGGCCGGCCGCGCTCACCACCTGTTCCGGCGTGGTGTCCAGCGGGACGACGGTCAGCCCGTTGCCGGGGGCGTCGTCGCACAGCAGCCGGCCCGCGACGACCGCCAGCGGGTCCGCGGCGCCGGCTCCGGCCATCCGCGCGTGCGCCATCGGCGCACCGCCGCCCAGGCCGCCGCCGAAGAAGTGGAACAGCAGGTGCAGTCCCAGCTGCCCGCCGGCCAGCGCCGTCGCGATCGCCGCCAGCGAGCGCTCCCGCCCGCCGACCAGCGCGGCCGCCGCGCACACCGCGGCGAAGCCCAGCAGCAGCACGTCCGGGGCCACCGCGCCACCCGCCCGCGCGTGCCCGAAGGCCGCGACCAGCGTGCACACCAGCGCGAACGGCACCGCCCGCAGCAACCGCAGGTCCCAGGCCGCCACCGGCACCCGGCGCGCGGGCACGGCGGCGCCCCGGCGGGCGGCGGCGGTGGGGTCAGTCATGGCCGGGCCATCATCTCACCGCCTACAACCGCCCCCGGGGCAGGGGCGGGAACCGGCCCCGAATGGCGAGAAACCGACCGGCGCACTCACCCGTCCGCGCGCTGATCGGCACACCCGACGGGACCAGTCCATCCGCCGAACGGGCGGGCTTGGCTCGTGCGGACGGTTCGCCGTGCACCGCCGGGGAGATAGCTAGTTGTATGTGGAGCCGCAGCCAGGAGGGATCTCCCGTGGAAATCTGGTGGACTCTGCACCTCAAGCGCGATCCGGCCAGCGTGCCGCTCGCCCGCCGCATCCTGCTCGGAGCCATGGACGCCGCCGGAGTCGACCCGCAGGTCGCCTTCGACCTCGGCCTCGCCCTCACCGAGGCGTGCGCCAACGCGGTCGAGCACGCCGCGCCCGCCCACGCGGGGGGCACCTTCCAGGTCACCGCCTCGCGCAGCGGCGACCTGCTGCGGATCGAGGTGGCCAACACCAGCCCGGCCGCGCCCGCGCCCTCCTCCGCCCCCGCCGCCGTCGAGCGCCCGGCCCCGCGTCCGGCCCCGCCGCGCCGCCCGGCCGACGGTTCCCCCGACCGCCCCCCACCAGACGCCCCCGTCGTACGGCCCGCCCGCGGACC
>NZ_BAAANS010000029.1:0-110228 GCF_039529925.1 Kitasatospora saccharophila
GATTCGGGGTGGGTGGGGGTGCGGGGCGGGGGTGGCGTGGGGGTGGTGGGGGAGGATTCGGCGCAAAGCGGGCGGGTGGTGCGGCGGAAGGGCGGGTTTCGGTGGTGTTCGAGCGGGAGCCCGGCGCGGCGGGGGAGGGGTGGCGGTCGGCGTCGCGGTGGGGGGCGGCGGTGCTGGTGGCGGCGGCGGTGGTGGCGCTGGTGATCGCGCTGTGCGTGCTGCTGCGGGCGGCGGTGGTGCCGCTGCTGATCGCGGTGCTGATCAGCGCGCTGGTGGAGCCGGTGAGCCGGCGGCTGACGGCGCGCGGGCTGCCGCGGGCCCTGGCGGCGGCGGTCGGGTGCCTGCTGCTGGTGGCGGTGGTGGGCGGGGCGCTGTGGGTGGTGGTGAAGCTGATCTCGGACGCCGCGTCCGGGCTGACGGCCTCGTTGCAGGCGGCCGCGGACCGGGCCTCGGGGACGGACCCGTTCGCGCAGGCGGTGCGCGGCGCGGCGAGCGGCCTGCGGCAGTGGGGGAGCAGCCTGGGGGCGGGCGTCGTCTCGGGGGTGCTGAGCGGGGTGGGCCTGGCCGCGCAGGTGCTGGCCTGCGGGGTGCTGACGCTGGCGCTGGCGTTCTTCCTGCTGAAGGACCGGGCACTGCTGGTGGCGGCGCTGCGCCGGGCGTCCCCGGCCGGGCAGCAGGAGCGGGTGCTCGCGGTGGTCGGGACGGGGTACGCGGCGATGTCCGGCTTCATGCGCGGCACCACGATCATCGCGGGCATCGACGCCGGTTTCATCGCGCTGGGCCTGACCCTGCTCGGGGTGCCGCACGCGCTGGGCCTGGGCGCGCTGGTGTTCGTCGGCGCGTACGTGCCGTACGCGGGCGCGTTCCTGTCCGGCCTGACCGCGGTGGTGGTGGCGTTCGCGGACGGCGGCCCGGGCGAGGCGCTGTGGGCGTTCGGGATCGTGCTGGGCGTGCAGGCCCTGGAGGGGGCGATCCTGCAGCCCGCGGTGCAGAGCCGGACGGTCCGCCTGCACCCGGCGGTGGTGCTGTTGACGATCTCGGCGGGCGCCTCGCTGGGCGGCCTGCTCGGCACGCTGCTGGCGGTGCCGCTCACCGCCGCCGCGGTCGGCGTCGGCCGGCAGGTGCGGGGCTGGCGGAGCTGAGGCGGGCCCCGGCTCACGGGCCCCGGCCCGGCGGGGGCTCAGGGGGTCGGCGCGGTGTCCGGGGCCGCCAGGCGCGCCGCGGTGCGGACCAGGGCGGCCAGCGGGCGGGAGCGGCTGTGCGGGGGCCAGGCGAGGTGGGTCACGACGGGGGGCGCGTCGGTCAGCGGGACGGCGGCGTGCTCGTGCCACAGCCAGGTGCGGGCGGAGGCGGGGACGAGGGCCATGGTGCGTCCGAGGGCGATCTGGCCACGCTGCCGGACGGCGGCCCGAGCGGTGCGTTCTTCGACGAGGGCGGCACCGTCCCCTGGTGGGCCGGGGCCTCCGTCGTGGGCGGTGCCGGTCAGCCCAGTTGGCCGTGGGCGCCCGCTTCGAGGGCCGCGCGCAGGAGGGCCAGGGTGGCGGCGGCGCGGTCCAGGTCGTCCGGGGTGACGGCCGCGGTCAGGGCGGCGAGTTCCGCCTCGACGACGCGGCGGGCGGCGGACAGCCGCTCGTCGCCCTCGGGGGTGAGGTGCAGCAGCGAGGAGCGCCGGTCCTGGGGGTGGGCGGCCCGCCGGCACCAGCCCGCGGCCACCAGCCGGTCGACGGCCTTGCTGACGGCGCCCACGGTGATCGCCAGTTCGCCGACGATGTCGAGCACGCGGCACTCGGGCACCCGGTCGATGATCTCCATCAGCTCGAACTGCCCGGTGCCGAGGTCGAGTTCGGCGCGCAGCCGGGTGTTCACCGCGTTGTAGAGGCGGGTCTCGGTGCGGACCAGATCGATGAAGAAGGGTGTGACGCTGCTCACATTCGCTCCAATGGATTCCCGGGAATCGTATTCCTTGGAATATTGTTCGAGTCGGCAGATGGATTCCTGGGAATCCATCCTTGCACACCCGCCCGCACGCCCACTCGCACCCGCGCCCCTCGGAGGCCCCCATGTCCCGCCAGCAACGCGACGCCCTGGACGCCCTGTTCCGCTCCGTCCCCCGCAGCGAGGTGCCGCCCGCCCCCGCCGAACAGCGCGCCGGTTTCGCCGCGGCCATCACCCGCCCCGGGCCCGCGGACGTGGCCGTCCGCCGGACCGTCCTCGGCGGGCGCCCCGCCCTGGAGTTCGAACCCGCCGGCGCCCCGGCCCGCGGCCGCCTGCTCTACCTGCACGGCGGCGGCTACGTCATCGGCTCGCCCGACACCCACGCCGGCCTGGTCGGCGAACTCGCCCGCCGCGCCGGACTGCCCACCACCTCGGTCGACTACCGGCTCGCCCCCGAACACCCCTTCCCCGCGGCCCTCGACGACGGGCTCGCCGCCTACCGCGAACTCCTGGCCACCGGCACCGACCCGCGCGCCCTCGCCCTGGCCGGCGACTCCGCCGGAGGCGGACTGGTCATCGCCACCCTGCTCGCCGCCCGGGACGCCGGACTGCCGATGCCGGCCGCGGTGGCGGTCTTCTCCCCCTGGGTGGACCTCGCCGTCACCGGGGAGAGCGTCCGCTCCAGGAAGGACGCCGACCCGCTCTTCGTCGAGGCCGACCTGCACGCCTACGCCGACCACTACCTCGGCGCGGACGACCGGACCCACCCCCTGGCCAGCCCGCTGTACGCCGACCTCACCGGCCTGCCCCCGCTGCTCGTCCAGGTCGGAACGAATGAACTGCTCCTCGACGACGCGGTCCGGCTCGCGACCCGCGCGGTCGCCGCCGACGTCGAGGTCACGCTCGAAGTCGGCCCCGGCCTCCCGCACGTCTACCAGCACCACTACGGCCGCCTCGACGAAGCGGACGCCGCCCTCGACCGCACCGCCCGCTTCCTCACCGACCGGCTGGACGCCGCGCGGTCGGACGCCGTGCGGTCGGACGTCGTCGGCTGAACCTCAGTCCCGGCGCGGCGCGGCGCGAGCGAGTGGACGGGCGGGGGCCGCCCCGGCTGCTCGGCGTTCCCCTCCCGGGTCTAGGGTCCGTGCGAACGATCCCTTCCGGAGAGCGTGCGAGGAAGCACATGAACATCCGTTTTGTGGTGCACCTGGTCGGGACGCTGACGCTGGTACTGGTCCTGACCTTCGGCGGCTTCGCGCTCGGCGGGCCCCTCGTGGGCCGGCTGGGGCTGGTCCTCTGGTTCGTCGTGGCGAGCCTGGTCCGGGCGATGCTGCCGCCCTCCTACCACTACGGCGTCGCGGGCGCGGAGACCACCTCGGCCACCTACCGGGGCTGGGCGGCCAGGCTCGTCGCGCGCACCGCCCTGGGCCGGAACCGGACCCCCGAGGGCGACCAGCTCCGCCTCGCCGCCGGCGTCCGGCTCTGCCTGTTCGGCTTCGCCGTCCGCGGTGGCCACGAGACCCGGGGCCACCTGCTGCTGCAGCGGACCCCGGACGGCGGCACGGAGGTCTCCTGGCAGGGCCGCAAGGAGGGCGCCGCCCAGCCGATCACCCCCGCGGTCCCGGCCTTCACCCCCGGCGGAGCGGTGCTCAACCCCGCCCACGCCCGCATCGGCTACGCCTCGCCCGTCCGCTTCGGCCGGGACACTTACTGGCTGCGCGCCCACGACGCCGACGTCATCCGACTGGCCCTCGGCGCGGCGCCCGCGACGCCGTCCGCCGGCTGAGCTCGGGCACGGATCCGGGTCCACGACGCTCAGTCAATTCGGATGCTCAGGAGTCGGTAGTTCGGCTGCCGACATGCACGGCGTGGCCGTAGGAGCCCTCGGGCTTTCCGGCCAGCAGCGGACCGACTCGGCGCGTCACCACGGCGACCGCTTCGGAGCGGGTGGTCGCGTCGTGCGCCTCCTTGTCGGTCCACAGCTGGGTCAGCCAGACCGTGTCCGGGTCGTCGAAGGCCGTGTTGATGCTGTAGTCGAGCAGGCCACCGGTCTCGCCGCTGACCCGGAACCCGTCGAGGAGCACGGCGACCAGCTCGTCCCGCCGACCGGGCAGCGCGGTCATCCGCCCGTAGACGCTGAACTCGTTCCCGCTGGACATGCGCACTCACCCCTCCGCCTGATCGATTCGCATCCGATCTTAAGGCAACTGCGGTGTGAGGGAGGGGACTTCGGGACTCGCCCGGCAAGTGGCGAAAGACTGAAGGGGCCGACCGCATCTCGATGCCGAGGGGCGCCGGGGCCCGGGAGTCGACGGCTGTCGGGCGGTCACGCGCCGGGGAAGGTGCCCGCCTTGACCTCGGTGACGAACGCCTGCCAGGTGCGCGGGGAGAAGGCCAGGTGGGGGCCCTCGGGGTCCTTGGAGTCCCTCACAGCACCGGGGTTGCTGTCGTTCACCTCGACGCAGTTTCCGCCGTCGCCGCCGCTGTAGGACGACTTGCGCCAGGCGGAGGCGCCGGGGTCAAGGGCGTTGCTCATGTGCGTATTCCTCCGCCGCCGATTCGATCAGGGGCAGGGACGCCTTCGGCGACAGCGAGGCGGCCCTGGCTGCATCATAGGCCGCCTGGCAACGGGCGACTATGACCGGATCGTCGAGCAACTGGCCTGAGTACGGGCCCTCTACGTACGCCACCGGTGGGGCTTCTGCGAACGTCATCATGAAGAGCGAACCCGTCACGAGGGAGTGCTCCCCTTCGCTGAACGGCAGTACCTGGAGCACGAGTTTGCCCGCGCGTACCAAGTACAAGAGGTGGCGCAGTTGCTCGGTCATCACGCACCTGCCGCCGACCGGTAGCCGGAGCACCGCCTCGTGGAGGACGACCCACAGCTTGGCGGCTGCTGTATCGGTCAGGACGGGCACCCGCCCGAGCCTGGCCGACACCTTCTCCTCCACCTCCTCGGCCTCGATGAACGGATTGCTGGCCCGGATGACGGCCCGCGCGTAGTCGGCCGTCTGCAACAGGCCAGGTACCAGGGTCGGGGCGTACTCGAAGATCTGCTCGGCCTGGGCTTCGAGTTCGGCGACCCGCGTGAAGTGGGCGGCGTGCTGTCGGTGGGCCGCCAGGAGGTAGATGCGGGCGAAGTGGTCCCCGGTCTCGAAGACCTTGTCGAAGCGTTCGGAGAGTTCTGCCTGCGGGTTCCGGGCCGCGACCTCGATCTGGCCGATGTACCCGCCGGAGCAGTAGACGAGATCGCCCAACTCCCGCTGGGAGATCCCCATCTTCTCGCGGTACCGCCGTAGCTCCGAACCGTAGTAGGCGCTCGGAGAGGTGGCGGGGCCGAGCTCCTTGGGGTTGACCATGCGTCACATCCACTTCACTACAGCAGCGTTGCTGCAACGTCGTCCCTGTTCAGGGTAGCTATCCGTGCCGATGCTGAGGGTGGAAAGTCCAGGATCCGAGGCAGGGAGCGGCGATGGCGGAGACGGAGCACGGGGCGGCGCAACTGCGCGCCCGGCAGGCCGAGGCGGAGGGGGCGGCGGACGCCGTGGAGGCGGCGTGGCGGTTGGCGGGGTTGCCGTCGGAGCCGAGTGTGATGCCGGTGATGAGCGGGCGGGGGCTGAGGGCGGGGGCGCACGTCTCGCTCGGGGGGTGCAGCGCGGCGACGGCCCGTGCGCTGGCCGAGGTGCTGACGGAGTACGCCCGGCTGACCGGGCGGCTGATCGACGGGCGGTCGCAGCGGATCCTGGCCCGGGTGTTCGCCGAGAACGGGCTGTCTCCGGTGCGGCCGGGCGAGGGCGCGTACCTGGTGGCGAGGGAGCTGAGCGCGTGAGCACGGAGCGGTGGGAGCCCGAGGAGGGACGGCCGGCGTACGACCGGCGTTCCGGGGAGGACGTCCGGGTGATGGCGGTGCACGGCTGCGGGGTGTTCGTCCGGAGCCTGCGGGACGGGCGGGAGAGCGTCACCACGCTCGCCGAACTCGTCCCGTCCGAGCGCGCGGTGGAGGGGCTGTGACGGACGACGCGCTCACCCGGGCCTGGGCGGGGGCGGCCCGGCTGGCCGAGCTGATCGGGGTGGAGGTCAAGGTCACCGAGGTGCCGGAGGGAGCCCACGTCCTGCTCGAACTCCCGCCCGGGGAGAGCGACTCCAACCACCTGGAGGTGCTCGCCGTCCTGCGCGCCGCCGACCGCTTCGGCCACCGCCGCTCGGCCGACGGCGTCGAGCACCTGTGGGCCACCTACTGGTAGGCGGACGGCCCGTCCGGGACGGCCTCCGTTCAGGAGTTGCTGCCGACGGCTCCGGCCTCCGGGGCGGGGTCGGCGTCCGAGGCGGTGGCGGCGGCGGTGGCGGGGGTCAGGCTCGGGGAGGTGCCGCGGAAGGACAGGACGACGGCGAGGGCGCAGCCGCAGCTGATCGCCCAGTCGGCGAGGTTCATCACGCTGAAGTCGCGGACCGCGATGAAGTCGACCACCGCGCCCTGCGCGCCGCCGGGGGAGCGGAACAGCCGGTCGGTGAGGTTGCCGAGGGCGCCGCCGAGCAGCAGGCCGAGCGAGATCGCCCACGAGGTGCTGGCCAGGCGGCGGGAGAGCCGGACCACCACGACGACCACGGCCGAGGCGACCAGGGTGAAGACGATCGTCATCGCCTCGCCGATGCCGAGCGCGGCGCCGGGGTTGCGGTGGATTCGCAGCTCCAGCCAGCCGCCGATCAGCCGCACGGGCGAGCGCCCCTCCAGTCCGGCGACCACCGCCAGCTTGCTGCCCAGGTCGACCGCGTACGCGGCGGCGGCGACCGCCCACAGCAGCCGCACCCGCCTGCGCGCGGCGGAGGTGCCGTCCTTCGCCGCGTCGTCCTTCGCCGCGTCGCTCGTGGCCGCGTTGCTCGTCGTCATGTTCGCTCTCCTCGCGCTCCTGGCCCCCCCGTGGGCGGCGGGCGGGGCTTCTCGCCCCGAGGAAAGTACCCCGGGGCGATCTGCGCCCGTCCCTCCGGGGCGTACCGGAAGGGCGGCGGAAGATTGCCTCTGAGGCAACAGGATTCTTGAAACGTCAACAGTCTGTTTAGGATCCTGGGATCGCATACTGCCTGATCAGGGAGTTTCCGCATGTCCGTCACCTCGAACGCCGCCACGCTGGGAAGCCGCGCGTGGCACGCGATGCGAGCCGGAAGCTTTGCCATGGGGGCACTGCTGGTGCTGGTCGGGGTCGGGGTGGCCTTGCACCAGCCGGTGCTGATCCCGCCGCTGGCGGCCAGCGCCGCCCTGGTGCACGGTGCGCCCGGGCTGCCGATCTCGCAGCCGCGCAACCTGGTCGGCGGGCAGCTGCTGTCCGCCGCGGTGGGCTTCCTGGTGCTGGCGGTGGCCGGGCCGGGCCCGTGGGCGGCGGCCGTCGCCGGCGGACTGGCCCTGGTGGCGATGCTGATCGCGCACGTGCCGCACTCCCCGGCGGCGGCGACCGCCGTGATCGTGGTGCTGCAGTCCCCGCGTCCGGTGGTGTTCCTCCCGCTGCTGGCCCTCGCCACGGCCGTCCTGGTGCTGTTCGGCCTCCTGCCGCACCGGATCGGCGGCCACCCCGTGCGGTACCCCGTCGCCTGGTGAGGGCGGCGGCGGTGCCGTCAGCAGCAGGGCTCGGCGGACGGGGGAGAGGTGGGCAGGAAGGGCTGCCGGGCGTCCACCAGGGTGCCGGGGCAGCGGTCGGAGGCGCTCCCCGTCGGGAGTTCGGCCCAGACGACCTTGCCGTGCGGCGAGGTGCGGTAGTAGCCCCAGCGGGAGGAGAGCTCGTCCACCAGGTGCAGGCCGCGGCCGCCGGTGGCGTCCGGATCGGCCGGGCGGGGGCGGGGCGGGCGCGGGTCGTGATCGCCGACCTGGACCAGCAGCGAGCCGCCGCGCAGCACCAGCGAGAGGGTGAACCCGTGCGGGCCGCCGCGGACCCGGACCGCGTTGGTGGCCAGTTCGGAGACCACCAGCCGGGCGGCGTCCGAGAGTTCCACCCGGGCGCGCCAGCACTCCAGCACGTGGACGGTGTGGCGGCGGGCCCCGGCGACCGACTCCGGGGTGCTGTCGAGCGTCAACAGGCTGAGCTGCGGCCGACTTCGAGACATCACGGGCCTCCCGGCGGATGCGCACGGGCACCCGCCGACGACAGGAGACGACCCGCACCATCCAGCTTCGGTCGGAGCACCGGCGGCCCGCCACGGCCGGAAGTCCCCAGGGGAAGGGGCACTTCGGCTGACGCGGGTCCACGTCTCATCCATGGCTCATGCGGATCGCTGCCATCGGCGATCTTCGTTGGACGCGGTGTCCGAAACCGTTGCAGGCTGATGGCCCGGCCTCGCTCGCGGGCCACGTCCCAGAAAATCAACGGGAGTTGGGCAGATGAGTTTTCTGATCACCGGAGCCCGCGGCGGCATCGGCGCCGGTCTGCTGCGGCGCCTGCACGCCTCCGGGTACGCCGTCCGGGCGGCCAGCCGCGCCCCGGAAAGGCTCGACCTGCCCGGCGGCGTACCCGCCGTCGCCCTCGACCTCGCGGACCCGACGACCTTCGCCCCCGCGCTGACCGGCGTCACCGACGTCTTCCTCTACGCCGAACCGGCCGGGATCGACGCGTTGTTGAGCACCGCGATCACGGCCGGGGTGCAGCGCGTGGTCCTGCTCTCGTCGGACGCGGTGACCCTCCCCGGCGCGGAACACCACGCGCTCGCCCGGCACCACCTGCAGGTCGAACGGGCGCTGCGGACCGCGCCGCTGACCGCGACCGTGCTGCGCCCGGGCGGGTTCGCCACCATGGCGCTGCACTGGGCGGAAGCCGTCCGGGCCGGCCGACCGGTCGAGCAGGCGCATCCGGACGCCCGGCTCGACGTCATCCATCCCGAGGACGTCACCGACGTCGCCGAACTGGCCCTCGTCAGCCACCGACTGGACGGCGAGACCGTCGCGCTCGGCGGCCCGGAAGTCCTCAGCTTCCGTGACCAGGCCCGGATACTGGGAGAACTGCTCGACCGTCCGATCGAACTGCGCGAGCCCACCCGTCAACAGGCGGCCGCGCGCTTGAGCGCTCACGTGCCCGCACCGTTGGTCGACTCCGTCCTGGACTACTGGGCCGCGCTGCCCACCGAGCACCACGAGGCGGCCCGGTCCACCGAGCGACTGACCGGTCGCCCCGGCCGCCCGTTCCGCCGCTGGGCCGCCGACCACCTGGACCTGTTCCGGTGAACGGCCATCGCCCGGCCATCGCCCGGTCCTCGGCGACGTGCGCGGTCGGACGGCCCGTCGTGCGGACCTCCCGGACGGCCCGTTCCTCGTGGTGCTCCCCCGACCGCACCCGGACGGGCCGAAGTCGGTGACCGGCGGGGGCCTCAGCCGCGTCGGGGCTCCCAGCGCAGCAGGCGGCGGCAGAGCGCCGCGGCCGCGGCCAGCCAGGCGGCGAGCAGCAGCAGCGACGGCCCGGCCGACGTCCAGCCGTGCAGCAGGTCCAACTCCCGCAGCGGGCCGCCCGCCCAGGTCTCGGCGCCGAACTCGCGGCCGAACCAGGCCGTCCGCAGCCCCCGCACCACCGGGGAGAGCGGCAGCGCCCCGGACGGGCCGCGCAGCCACTCCGGCAGGCCCGCGACCGGGGTGAACACGCCCGCGCCGAACATGCACAGCACCAGCACCGGCGTCGCCACCAGCGGCGCCGACTCGGTCGACGGCGTCACCCCCGACAGGGCCACCGCCAGCACCGAGAACAGCAGGTAGCCGCCCAGCAGGACGAGCAGCAGCAGCACCGGATCGGCCGGCAGCGGCGCCCCGAACCAGCCGACCGCGACCCCGCCCAGCACCACCGCCTGGATCAGCACCACCACCCCGCCCGCGCCCACCTGCCCGGCGAACACCGCGCTCGGCGGGCACTCGGTGCCGCGCAGCCGCTTCAGCACCAGCTCCTCGCGGCGCGCCACCACGCCGCCCAGCAGATTGACGAACGAGGTCACCAGGGCCAGTCCGAGCAGCCCCACCGCCACGTACCCGGCGGCGTTCACCCCGCCGATCTCCCGCTCGCGCAGCGGCGCGGCGATCACCAGGTTGAGCAGCACCGGCAGCAGGAACCCGATGAAGGTGGAGCGCCGGTTGCGCCAGAACACCTTCCAGGACAGGGCGAACTGCCCCTTGGCGTACGTGAACCAGCTCATCGGGACGCTCCCGTCGCGGTGGGTGAGTGGCGGTCGGCGGGCGTGTGGTGCTCGCCGGGGGAGTGCCGGTCGGCGGGCGCGTGGCGGTCGGCGAGGTCGAGGAAGACGTCCTCCAGCGAGCCGGAGCGCACCTCCAGGCCGTCCAGCTCGACGCCCCGGGACGCCGCCCAGGCGTGCAGCGCGGCCAGCGCGGGCGCCGAGCGGGGCACCCGGTAGACCGCCCGGCCGTCCGCCGAGGACGGTGCGGCGCCGAGCAGTTCGGGCAGCGCGGCCAGGTCGAGGCCGGGCGGCAGCGGGAGGGTGATCAGGTCGCCGCGGCCGGCCAGCACCTCGGCGACGGTGCCCGCGGCGGCGATCACGCCGCGGTCCATGATGGCCACCCGGTCGGCCAACTGCTGGGCCTCCTCCAGGTAGTGGGTGGTCAGCACCACCGTGGTGCCCGCCGCCCGCAGCCCCGCCACCAGCCGCCAGGTGGCCCGCCGGGCCTCCGGGTCCATGCCGGTGGTCGGCTCGTCCAGGAAGAGCAGCTCCGGCTCGTTCAGCACGGCCAGCGCCAGGTCCAGCCGGCGGCGCTCGCCGCCGGACAGCTGGCCGACCCGGGTGCCGGCCCGCGCCTCCAGGCCGACCTCGGCCAGCACCGCGGCGGTCGGCCGGGCCCGGCTGGTGAAGGAGCGCCAGCAGTCGACCGTCTCCTTGACGGTCAACTCCTTGAAGAAGCCGCCCTCCTGGAGCATCACCCCGGTGCGCCGGCGGACCTGCGGCCCGGCCGTGAACGGGTCCAGGCCGAAGACCCGGACGCGCCCGGAGGTCGGCGGGTGGTAGCCCTCCAGCACCTCCAGGGTGGTGGTCTTGCCCGCGCCGTTGGTGCCGAGCAGGGCGAAGAGTTCGCCGCGGGCGATCGAGAAGGAGACGCCGCGCACGGCCTCGTATTCTCCGTAACTGCGCCGCAGGTCCACTACCTCCACGGCCGGGAATTTCTCGGAAAGAGGTGTCATGCAGGCAGCGTGACGGGTGCGGGCGGTTCGCGGCAAGTAGCGCATCGCCGCAGCTCAGAACATGTGCAAAATGTCATCTCGGGTCATGACATTCACGCCCCGCGGAATCTGACATCTCCTACTGCACGGATTTCCGGAAGCCGGTCATAGTTGAGACATCGCCGAGAGCGGAACCGGAAAAAGCGAAAGCCGGACCGGGAAAGCGAAAGGCGGGAGAAGGACTGACCGAGGCGATCGACCCGGGAAGCGGGCCGGAGCCGCGAGACAAGAAGGAGCCTCCCATGGCGCAGAACGAGATCAACAAGGACGAGCAGTTCGACATCGAGGTCGAGGAGCTGGACACCGTCAACGGCGGCGTCTCCGTCTCCTCCCTGCTCTCCGCCGCCTGCCCGGTGTCGAGCTTCAGCTCGGTGTCGAACTCCGTCGCCGAGGTCGCGGCCGAGTAATTCGGGACCCGTGCGGGGGTGGTCCGCTCTCGGGCGGCCCACCCCCGCACCCCGCTCCGGCCCCAACGCCCCAGCCAGACCGCCAGATTGAAGGAGAGCCGGGCATGGACAGCCTCCGGCACGAGCTGACGCGGTTCATCCAGCAGCCCGCCGCTCAGCAGGACCCACCCGCGCTCTACCGCCGGCTGCTGGCCGAGGCACCCGTCCTGGACCTCGGCCCGCTGTACGTGGTCTCCGGGCACCAGGAGGTCCTCACCGTCCTGATGAACCCCGGCACCAACGTCGACCCGACCACCGTCGGACTGCCCAGGGCCGGGAACACCGCCCTGCTCAAGGTGGTCAACCGGATGCTGCCGATGCGCGACGGCGCCGACCACACCCGGCTCAAGCGGCTCGCCACCGCCGCGTTCAGCCACCGCAGGCTGGAGCAGATGCGCGAGCGGATCGAGACCACCGCCGCCCGACTGCTCGCCCCGCTGATCGCCGCCGGCTCCTTCGAGCTCGTCGCCGACCTGGCCGTCCCGCTGCCGGTCGCCGTCTCCTGCGCCATCCTCGACGTCCCCGACTCCGAGCAGGACCGGATCACCGGCTGGGCGGGCCTGGTCGCCCGGGCCATGCTCGACCCGGCCGGCACCGGCCCCGGAGCCGCCGCCATCGACGCCGAGTTCGCCGAATTCCACGCCTACGTCGAGCAGTTGTGCGCCGAACGGACCGCCCGCCCCGGCGACGACCTGATCAGCCGACTGGCCACCGCGCGCGGCGAGGGCCGGCTCGACACCGAGGAACTGCTCGCCTTCGTGGTGATGCTGCTCGCCAACGGCCTGGAGACGCTCACCTCCGGACTCGCCGTCGCCGCCTGGGAGTTGATCCGCACCCCCGGTCTGGCCGCCCGGGTCCGCGACGAACCCGCGCTGGCCGCCGCCGTGTTCGACGAGGCCCAGCGGCTCGGCAGCCCGGTCCGCGCCAGCGCCCGGGCACTGACCCGCGAGGTCGTCCTCGGCGACACCGTCGTCCCGGCGGGCAGCGTCGCCATGCTGCTGTACGCCGCCGCCAACCGGGACCCGCGCCGCTTCGCCGACCCCGACCGCTTCGACCCGGACCGCCCCGAACGCCAGCACCTCGCCTTCGGCCACGGCCCGCACCACTGCCTGGGCGCCCCGCTCTCCCTGATCGCGGGCTCCGCCGTCCTGCGCGGCCTCGCCGAGGCCGACGCCGTACGGGAGTTGAGCACCACCCTGACCGAGGCCACCGCCCGCCCGAACGAGCAGTTCGCCTTCGGCGGGGTGCGCGAACTGCCGGTGTCCTGCCCGCTGCGGACCGAGCTGATGGAGGTGGCGGCATGAGCACCGCGACGGAGCCCGAGGCGCCGGAACGGGAGCGTTCGCAGACCGCGGTGGTCGCCGCCGCCCGGGCCGCCGCCGTGCTGGAGCCCGGACTCGACCAGCCCGTGCGGCTGATCGGCGCCCGGCTGTGGCTGTCCGGCGCCGCCCTGGTGCTGGCCGTCGGCGCGGGCGCGGGCTGGGCGGTGTGGGGCAAGCTCCCGCACACCATGACCGTGCACGCCGTCGCCGCGCACGGCGACGCCCCCGTCCGGGTGGCCGCCGAACGCCCCGGCAGCCTGGTCGAGTTCGAGGTCCGGCCGGGCGACCCGGTCACCGCCGGACAGGTGCTGGCCCGGGTCGGCGACGGCGAACTGACCGCCCCCGAGAGCGGCACCGTCAGCGCCCTGCTGGCCCCGCCCGGCAGCCAACTCGCCCCCGGCACACCCGTGCTGACCCTCGACCCGACCGCCGCCCCGGCCACCGTCCGACTGCTGCTGGACGACCCGCAGGACGCGGCGAAGCTCGCCCCCGGCCTGCCCGTGCTCGTCCCGGCACCCGGCGGGGGAGCGGTGCGCGCCGTCATCGACCGCGTCGAGGCGCTGCCAGTCCGCGCCGACTCGCTCGACGGCACCCTGCCGGTCGCCCTCCCCGGCCTGCCGTCCAGCGGCGCCCCGGTCTGGATCGCCTACGCCCGGCTCCCGCAGGGCGTCGCGTTCGCCGGCCCGCTGGCCCTGGACGTCCGGGTCGACCTCGGCAGCCGGCACCCCTACCAGGCGGTGCTCGGACAGGAGGCCAAGCGATGAAGCCCGCCCGGACCGCCACCGCCGAGCCGCCCGCCACCGAACCGCGCACCGCCAACGGCGGGCCGCCGCCGCGGCCGGAGGCGCCGCGGCCACCGGAGCCGCGCACACGGAGGAAGGCCCAGCAGAAGCGCACCCACCTGCGCACGCCCGTCGTCCCGCAGATGGAGGAGCAGGACTGCGGGGCCGCCTGCCTCGCCGTGGTGCTCGGCGCCTTCGGGCGGCGGATCACGCTCAACGAGGCGTCCCGCGCCTGCGGGGTCAGTCGGGACGGCGTCAGCGCCGCCGCCGTCGCCCGGGCCGCCGGGCGGTACGGGCTGCTGGCCCGCGGCCGCCGGGTGGTGCGCCGCGAGGGCGAGCGGCTGGAGGGCCTCGACGCGGTGCCGGTGCCGTCGATGGTGCTGGTCACCGGCCCGCACTTCGCCGTCTTCGAGGGCGTCAAGCGCGGCCGGGTGCACGTCAACGACCCCTCGCTGGGCTCCTACTCGGCCACCCCGGCCGAGTTCTGGGAGTCGTTCGCCGGCATCGCCGTCGGCTTCGAACCCGGACCGGACTTCGAACCCGGCGGCCGCCGCTTCCCGCTGCTGCGCTCGCTCACCGCCCGGATGCGGCCGTACGCCTGGCCGATGCTGGTCGCGGTGCTGGTCGGCATGCTGATGACGCTGCCCGGCGTGGCCTCCGCCTTCCTGCTGCGCACCTACCTGGCGACCGTCGTCAACGGCGGCGCGAGCGGCTGGGCGGTGCCGCTCACCCTGGCCGGGTTCTCCGTGACCGCCCTGGTGCTGGCCGGGAACTGGCTGCGCTCGGCGATGGTCAACCGGGTGCTGGAGGCGATGGCCGCCCGCTCCTCGGCGGCCTTCCTGTGGCGGATGCTGCGGCTGCCCGGCGCGTTCTTCCACCGCCGCCAGCTCGGCGGCCTGGTCACCCGGGTGCAGCTCAACGACGGCCTCGCCAACCTGCTCTCCTACCGGGTGGCGGGCGCCGCCTCCTCGCTGGCCGCCGCCACCGTGCACCTGGGCGCGCTGCTCTGGCTGGCCCCCAAGCTGGCCGTCATCCCGGTCGCCGTCGCGGTGCTGGACGCGCTCGCGCTGCGCTCCGCGGACCGGCGGCGCGGCGGCACCATCCACCGGCTGCACGCCGAGGGCCACAAGCGCGACGGCGTCGCCTTCGCCGGGGTGTCGGCGATCGAGACGGTCAAGGCCGAGGGCGCCGAGGACGCGCTGTTCCGCTCCTGGGCCGGCTGGCAGGCCCGCGCCGCCCACACCGGGCAGCAGGTCGCCGCCAGCGTGCTGGTGCCGCTCTCGCTGCCCGGCGCACTCAACTCCGCCGCCGCGGCCGCCGCCGTGATCGCCGGAACCGCCCTGCTGCTGGCCGGCTCGCTCTCCTTCGGCACCCTGCTGGCCTTCCTGCTGCTGCTCAACGGCTTCCTCCTGCCGGTCTCGCAACTGGTCGGCACCGGCTCCGAGTTCACCGTCGCCCGGGCGCAGAACGCCCTGCTGGAGGACATCGAGACCAGCGAGGTCGACCCGTACCTCACCCCGGTGCTCGACGCCCCCGCCGAACCCGTCCGGCTGCGCGGCGAACTCGAACTGCGCGACCTGGAGTTCGGCTACGACCCCAACCGGCCCCCCGCCCTCACCGGCATCTCGCTGCGGATCGCCCCCGGCGAATGGGTCGCCGTGGTCGGCGGCAGCGGCAGCGGCAAGTCGACGCTGGCCCGGCTCGCGGCCGGCGTGCTGCGGCCCTGGAAGGGCGAGGTGCTGCTCGACGGGAAGCCCCGCGACGACTGGCACCGGGCCGTCGTCACCGGCCAGGTCGCCTACGTCGAACAGCAGTTGCGGCTCTTCGAGGGCACCGTCCGGGAGAACCTCACGCTCTGGGACCCGGCCACCGGCGAGGACGCCCTGCACCGGGCGCTGGCCGACGCCGAAGCCGCCGAACTGGTCCGCCGCCGCGGCGGACTGGACGCCCGGATCGACGAGGACGCCCGCAACTGGTCCGGCGGCGAACGCCAACGCATCGAGATCGCCCGGGCGTTGGCCCTCGACCCGGCGCTGGTCGTGCTCGACGAAGCCACCAGCGCGCTGGACGCCCACACCGAGGCCGCCGTCAACGGGCACCTGCGCCGCCGCGGCGTCAGCTGCCTCGTGCTGGCCCACCGCCTGAGCACCATCCGGGCCGCCGACCGGGTCGTGGTGATCCGCGAGGGCCGGATCGTCCAGCAGGGCCCGCCCGCCGAACTCGCCGAACAGGACGGCCCGTACCGGGAGTTGCTGCGCGAAGCGGCGGCCGCCGGGACGGGCGGGGACCCGGAGACGGCCGAAACCGCCGAGACGGCCGGGACCACCCAGGTCACCCAGGCCACCCAGGCCACCCAGGCCGCCCAGACCACCCAGACCACCCACGACCAGCCCGTCCGGACGGAGGAGCAGGCATGACCGTCACCACCACTGCCGCCCCCGCGGGCGGGACCACGACCACCGCGGCGGACGAGGAGCGCGACCCGGCGACCCGGGCCGACGCCACCGCGGCCGCCAACCGGACCGCGCTCGCGGACGCGTTGGCGGAGTTCGGCACCACCACCCGCCCGCACACCTCCCCGCGCCGCGGCGGAGCCACGCCGACAGCGCCGCGCCACCGCGCGGACCTGGCGCGGGAGGTGCTGCGGGCCCTGGGAGTGCCGGTGCCCCACGAGATCCCCGCCGCGGTGCGGGACGCCGCCGACCCGGTCACGGCGCTGCTGCGCCGGGCCGGAGTGCGCTGGCGCCCGGTCACCCTCACCGGCGGGGACGAGAACGGCACGGCCGGACCGATGGTGGCGTTCGCCGCCGAGGACGGCCGGCCGATCGCCCTGATCCCCCGGGCCGGACGGCACCGCCGCCACGACCCGGGCTCCGAACGGGCTGCCACCCGTGCGGAGTTGAGCCGCCAGGCGCTACTGCTGTACCCGCCGCTGCCACCGGGGTGCCCGACCCCGGGCGACCTGCTGCGCTTCGCCCTCGCCGTGCCCGGTGCCCGCCGGGACCTGGCGGTGCTGAGCCTGGCCGGTCTGGTGTCGGCGCTGCTCGGCCTGCTCGTCCCGCTGTCCACCGGAGTGCTGCTGCCCGGCCTGCTGCTGGCCGAACGGCACCCGGTGCGCTGGCTGGCCGTGCTGCTGGGCTCCGCGGTGGTGGCGTCCTGGCTGCTCACGCTGGTCCGCAACACCGCGGCCGTCCGGCTCACCGGCCGGGTGCAGCACGCGCTCGAACCCGCCGTCTGGGACCGCTTGCTGTCCCAGGACGCCAGGTTCTTCCGCGACTACACCACGGGTGACCTGGTGCACCGGGCGAACGCGGTGGCGCAGGCCCGACAGGCCCTCTCGGAGGTGCTGGTGGGCGCCGTGCTCGGCGCGGTGTTCGCCGTCACCGGGCTGACGGTCCTGCTGCTGGTGGACTGGCGGCTCGGCGGGCTGCTGCTGCTCGCCGTGCTGGCGGTGACGGCCGCGCTGCTGCTGCTCGGCCGTCGCCGCCAGGAGTACGAATCGCAGGTCTACCAGGCGCACGGGCAGCTGCAGGGCGTGCTGTACGGGCTGCTGCTCGGCATCGACAAGATCCAGACCGCCGGCCGGGAGATCCAGGCGTTCGCCCGCTGGGCCGTCCCGTTCGCCGGGCAGAAGCGCGCCGACGCCGCCGCGATGCGCAGCGAGGCGCTCTCCGGAGCCCTCACCACCGCGCTCCAACCGCTGCTGCTGGCCGTCCTGCTGGCCGGTGCGACGTTCGGCCCGGCCGCCGAGGCCGGGCACCTGATGGCGGCCGGCGTGGCGGCCGGCCAGGTCGCGCTGGCGCTGGGCCAGGTCACCCACGCCGCGGTCGGCGCGTACGGCGTCGCCCCGGTGCTGGAGCGGCTGCGGCCGATCCTCGCCGAACCGGCGGTGAACGCCGCCGAACGGGCCGGGCAGCTCGCCGACCCCGGCCGGCTGCGGGGCCGACTCGCCCTGGACGGCGTGGTGTTCCGCTACCCGGGCAGCGCGCTGCCCGCCCTGGACGGGGTGTCGCTGCGGGCCGAGCCCGGCGAGTTCGTCGCCGTGGTCGGGCCGTCCGGCGCCGGGAAGTCCACCCTGATCCGGCTGCTGCTCGGCTTCGAGCGGCCCGAAGCCGGTGCGATCCGCTACGACGGCCGCGAACTCGCCACCCTGGACGCCCGGTTGGTGCGCCGACAGCTCGGCTCGGTGCTCCAGCACGGCCGGATGCTGCGCGGCTCGCTGCTGGAGAACCTGGCCGGCGCCGACCCCGACGTCACCGAGGACCGGATCTGGCACGCCGCCGAACTCGCCGGAATCGCCGACGAGTTGCGCGCCCTGCCGATGGGCCTCGGGACCAGGGTCGGCGAGGACGCCCAGGGCTTCTCCGGCGGCCAGGTGCAACGCCTGCTGCTGGCCCGCGCCCTGGTCCGCGACCCCGCCGTGCTGCTGCTCGACGAGGCCACCTCGGCCCTCGACAACGCCACCCAGCAGCGGGTCGCCGCCGCCGTCGCCGGACTCGACCGCACCCGCCTGGTGATCGCCCACCGACTGAGCACCATCCGCACCGCCGACCGGATCTACGTGCTGGACGGGGGACGGGTGTCCGCCGAGGGCACCTACCGCGAACTGCTCGGCACCGAACCGCTGTTCACCCGCCTCGCCCGCTTCCAGGAGATGTGAGATGTCGCTCGACGTTCAGACCTGGCTCCGCACCGCCGGAACCCCGGGCCCCGCGGCCCCGACGACCGCCCTGCTGCCCGGCCTGCCCGGCGCCGACGAGCGGCTGCACGCCGTGATCGCCGCCGCCGCCAGCTTCGAGGAACGCGCCGCCGCCCGCGACGACGGGCAGGCCCTGTTCGCCCCCGACCAGGGCGAGGACCGGCGCAGCCGGACCGCCGCCGTCGAGACCTGGCTGCGCCGCGCCGCGGGCGACCAGCGCTCCGCCGGGGTGCTGCTCGACCACCTCGCCGAGACCGGCCGCCCGCTCGGCGAGGGCCTGCGCCGGGTCCGGCTCGCCGACCCGGCCAAGCTGCCGAGTTGGGCGTACCCGCTGGCCGTGTTCCTGCGCGCCCAGAGCGAGGCGCCCGCCACCGGACCGGGCGCGGTCGCGGCCGGCTTCCGGGCCGCCGCCGACGCGCTGCTGCCCGCCGGGCAGGGCTCGGTGCTGGGCGTCCCGGTCACCGCGAAGGGCCGCGCCGACGTGGTCGGCACCCTGACCGGACGGCTGGTCGAGGTCGCCAACCTCACCCTCTGCCAGGAGTTCCAGCTCGCCACCGGCCGCCCCCGCGCCACCGGTTGGGACGCCGAGGGCGGCCCGGACGCCTCCGCCGCGGGCTGGCTGGCCCGGCTGGAGCGGCTGCCCGCGCTGGCCTACCTGATCGGCACGGTCTGCCGGCAGTGGCAGGAGATGTACACCGAGATGTTCGCCCGCCTCTCCGCCGACCGGGCCGGCCTGGTCGCCGAGATGTGGGACGGGGTCGACCCGGGCGCGCTGGACTCGGTGCACGGCGACGCCGGCGACCGGCACGCCCAGGGCCGCTCGGTGGCGCTGCTGCGCTTCGCGAACGGCGCCGGCGTGGTCTACAAGCCCAAGGACATGCGGCACGCCACCGCCTTCCTCCGCCTGGTCGAGCGCCTCAACCGGGAGCTGAGCCTCGACCTGCCGGTGCGCACCGTGCTGATCCGCTCCGACCGCGGCGACGACGGCCACGGCGCCTCGCTCAGCACCGACTGCTCCGGCGACTACGGCTGGGAGGAGCTCGTCCCGTCCCGCCCCTGCGCCGACCGCGCGGGCTTCGCCCGGTTCTACCGCCGGCTCGGCATGACCATCCGGCTGGTGCAGCTGCTCGAAGGCCGCGACATGTGGGCCGACAACCTGCTGGCCGACGGCGAGCACCCCGTCCTGATCGACCTGGAGTGCCTGCTCTACCCGCGGGTGCAGAACCCGCCGGTGCTCAAGGACGCCCAGCACGCCCTGCTGGACGAGCTGGAGACCACCGTGGTGCGCACCGCGATGGCCTTCCAAGCGTGGACGCCGGCCGGACGCACCGACGCCCTCGACATCGGCTGCCTGTCCCGGGTCGGCAGCCTGGAGGTCGTCCCCGGCGTGCCCGCGCTGCCCATCACCGCCTACCGGCCGGTGCACGACGGGCAGCCCGCCGACCCGTGGCAGTACACCGAGGAAGTGGTCGAGGGCTACCGCGAGATGCACGACGCGCTGTACCGGATCCGCGCCGAACTCGCCGACCCCGAAGGACCGTTGAGCGGATTCCGGGGCGTCTGGGTGCGCTACATCTGGCGGCACACCTGGGACGGCTACAAGATCCTGCGCGCCTCCACCAGCCCGCTCGCGCTGGACGACGGCGCGACCCGGGAGACCGTCATCGCGGGCGCCCTGCGCGGCGCCGTCACCGCCCGCTCCGGCGACCCGGACCGCGGCGACCTGCTGGAGGTGGTGCTCGCCGAGCTCGACTCCTTCCGCACCCTGGACATCCCGTTCTTCCGCTCGCTGACCACCTCGTCCTCGGTGTTCACCGCCGACGGCCGCGAGATCCCCGGCCACTTCCGCTCCACCGGCTGGCAGCGCCTCCAGCAGCGGGTCGCCGAACTCGACGACTTCGACCTGGACACCCACGTCGCGGTGCTCTCCGGCTGCGTGGACGCCGCCCGGGCCGGCACCGAGGAGCCCGCCACCCCGCCGCGCCCGCTCACCGCCGCCGAACCGCCCGCCCCCGGCGAACTGCTGGCCGAGGCCGTCGCGATCGGCGACCGGATCCTGGACGCCCGGCGCGGCACCGGCTGGGTCGCCCAGGGCTGGTACCCGGGCACCGGCCTGCGCCAGGTCGAGGTGCTCGGCCCCGACCTGACCGCCGGCACCCTCGGCATCGCCCTCTACCTCGCCGAACTCTGGTCCGCCACCGGCGAACCCCGCTTCCACCGGGCCGCCCACGCGCTGCTCGCCGAGGCCGCCGCCCTGATCGACCCGGCCGAACCCAAGGCGTTCGCGTTCGCCGGCGACTCCCGGCTGGCCTCCGGCGCACCCGTCCCCGGCGGCTTCTTCGGCCCCGGCGCGATCATCCACGGCCTGGCCCGCGGCGGACTGCTGCTCGGCGAGGCCGACTTCCTCGCCGCCGCCCAGGCCCTGGTCCCCGGCGCCATGACGGTCGCCGAGTCCGCCTCCAACCGGCCCGGCCGCCCGGTGAAGATCCCGCACGCCGACGTCCCGCTCGGCACCGCCGGCCTGCTGCTCAACCTGCTGCGGCTGCGCCGCGCCGCGGGCGGCGGCCACGGCGAGACCGACCGGGCGATCCGCGTCCTGGCCGCCGGCGCGCTCGACCGGCTCGCCGACGAACACAGCCCGTTCGACTTCCTGCAGCTCGTCCCCGGCGGCACCGACTCGATCGCCGCCGCGCTCGCCCGCACCCTCGCCGAAGCCCCCGCCCTGCTCGCCGACCCCGAGGACGTCCGGGCCCGGCTGCACGCCCACCGCTTCGACACCGCCACCCGCTCCGGCCGCCTCGCCTGCCTGGACGCCGCCGTCTCGCTCGGCGCCGACGCCGTCGACCAGGCCGACCTCGGCGCCCTCGCCCCGCCCGTCACCGGCCCCGAACTCGCCGCCCTCACCGGCCGCGCCCTGCTCTCCGCCGCCACCGAGGCACTCACCGCCGCCGAGGCCGGCCTCGTCCACACCCTGCCCGAGGACGCCACCGGGGCCCTGCTGGACGGCCCGTTCTACGACGGGCGCGAGGCCGCCGCCCTGATGGTCCGCGAACTGCTCACCCGCCACCGCCTGCACGGCACCTGGTTCCCGGACCGGGCCGCGCACGACGCCGTCAACCTCGGCGCGCTGGACGGCACCGTCGCCGTCGGCCTGCTGCTGCTGCGCCTGCACGACGCCTCCGCCGCCCCGCTCGCCACCCTGCGCTGACCGCGCGCCGCTTCGAGGAGTACCCGCCATGTCCGAACTCATCGGCTTCAAACGCCACTTCACCCCGTACGTGGTCGACGGCGAGGCCGTCTACCTGGTCTCCGAGCGCGGCGTCTCGGTGGTCGACGGCACGCTCGCCCAAGCCCTCGCCCCGCTGCTGGACGGCACCCGCACCGCCGAGCAGATCGGCGCCGCCCTGGACGGCGTCGTCCCCGCCGACAAGCTGCGGGCCGGCGTCGACAAGCTGCGGGCCGGCGGCTGGGTCACCGCCGCCGACCCGGCCACCGACCGCCCCGGCGCGGCCTTCTTCGAGATGGCCGGGCAGGACGGCGACACCGCGATGACCGCGCTGCGCGCCGCCACCGTCCGGATCGAGGTGCACGGCGACCTCGACCCCGCGCCGTTCCTGGCCGCCCTGGCCGCCGCCGGCGTCACCGTCGACCAGGACGCCGAGTTCACCGTCGCGCTCACCGAGGACTACCTCCACCCCGGCCTGGCCGAACGCAACCGGCAGGCCCTCGCCGACGGCCGCCCCTGGCTGCTGGCCCGCCCGGTCGGCTCGATCGTCTGGGTCGGCCCGGTCTTCAGCCCCGACACCCCCGGCGTCGACGGCTCCGGCTGCTGGGAGTGCCTGGCGCACCGGCTCTCCGCCAACCGGCAGTCGCTCAGCTACCTGCAGCACCGGCTCGGCCAGGACCAGCCGATCTCCACCGCCGGCGCCCACCTGCCCGCCACCCTGGCCCTGGGCACCCAGCTCGCCGCGCTGGAGACCGCCAAGTGGCTGGCCGGCGCCCGCCCGCCGCAGCCCGCCGTCACCACCCTGGACACCGTGCTGCTGGAGAGCGAGAAGCACGTCCTGGTCCGCCGCCCGCAGTGCCCCTCCTGCGGCGACGACGCGATGATGACGCTGCGCCAGCTGGCGCCCGTCCGCTTCGAGTCCCGCCCCAAGGCGTTCACCGCCGACGGCGGCCACCGCTCCGCCTCGCCCGAGGACATGCTGGAGAAGTACCGCCCCCAGCTCAGCCCGGTCACCGGCGTGGTCACCACCCTCGTCCCCGCCGCCCGCACCCCCACCGGCCTGCGGGTCTACGTCTCCGGGCAGAACCTGTCCCGGCAGAGCGGCGACCTCAAGCAGCTGCGCACCGGCCTGCGCTCGGTCTCCTGCGGCAAGGGCCGCACCGACGTGCAGGCCCGGGCCTCCGCGCTCGGCGAGGCGATGGAGCGCTTCTCCGGCGTCTTCCAGGGCGACGAGGCCCGCCGCACCGCGACCTTCGCCGAACTCGGCGACGCCGCGATCCACCCCGGGCGCACCCTGCTCTACTCCGCCAAGCAGTACGCCGAACGCGACCGCTGGAACGTCAAGCAGTCGATGTTCAACGTCGTCCCGGTGCCGTTCCGCACCGACGACCCGATCGAGTGGTCCCCGGCCTGGTCGCTCACCGAGCAGCGGCACCGCTGGCTGCCCACCCAGGCGATGTACTACGGCTACCGGCACGCCGGCCGGTTCTACGCCGCGGGCGACTCCAACGGCTGCGCGGCCGGCACCTCCTTCGAGGACGCCGTCCTGCAGGGCTTCCTGGAACTCGTCGAACGGGACGCCGTCGCCCTGTGGTGGTACAACCGCGTCCAGCGCCCCGCCGTCGACCTGGACGCCTTCGGCGACCCGTACGTCGACCAGCTCCGCGAGGTCTACCGCGGCCTGCGCCGGGAGATCTGGGCGCTCGACCTGACCGCCGACTTCGGCATCCCCGTCGTCGGCGCCTTCTCCCGCCGGCTCGACGCCGGGAGCAACGGCACCAACGAGGACGTGCTGATCGCGTTCGGCGCCCACCTCGACCCGCACATCGCGCTCACCCGCGCCCTCACCGAGATGAACCAGTTCCTCGGCCCGGTCGCCGGCGACGAGCACGGCAGGGTCAGCTACGCGGGCGCCGACCCCGAGCAGAAGGCCTGGTGGACCACCGCCACCGTCGCCAACCAGCCCTACCTGCTGCCCGACCCGCGCGCCCCGCGCTCCACCCCCGCCAGCTGGCTCCCGCTCGCGGGCCCCGACCTCGCCGACGACCTCGCCCTCGTCCAGAAGATCGTCGAGGACCGCGGCATGGAGTTCCTGGTCGCCGACCAGACCCGCCCCGACGTGGGACTGCCCGTCGCCCGGGTGATCGTCCCCGGCATGCGGCACTTCTGGGCCAGGTTCGCGCCCGGCCGGCTCTACGACGTCCCGGTCCGGCTCGGCTGGCTGGACACCCCGACCCCGGAGAGCGAGCTCAACCCGATCCCCATCTTCATCTGACCGACGCGCGGGGCAGCCGGGCCCGGCTGCCCCGCCCCTCCGGGGAGGTACCCATGACCGTCATCGAAACCCTGCCGCCCGCCCCCGCCACCGGGGGCCACCGCCCGCTCCGCCGCCTGCTGAGACTGCGCCCCGAGGTCGAGGTCACCGCCCAGGGCGCCGACGTCGAACTCGCCCACCCGTGGGGCCGCCAGCGCGTCCACGCCCTCGGCGAGCGCACCGTCGCCGCGCTGCTCGACCTCACCCGCGCCGACGCCGACCTCGACCTGCTGAGCCTCGACCACGTCCGGCTGCTCAAACTGCTCGAACGCTTCCCGTACCTGGTCACCACCACCGTCGCCGACCCGCTCGGCACCCCGCTGGCCACCGCCGTCCCGATCGCCCGCTCCGCCGCCCTGCCCGGATTCGCCCGCCCCACCGGCCGGTTGGTGCTCTCCCGGTTCGCCTACCTGCGCCGGCTGCCGGACGGCCAGGGCCAGGACGGCGAGAGCTGCGTCCTCGAATCGCCGATGGCACCGTTCCGGCTCACCCTGCACCAGGCCGCCGCCGGCGCCTTCGTGGCCGCCCTCAGCACCTCCCGCACCGCCGAGGAGGCCGCCCTGCTCGCCGGAATGAGCCCCGGCGAGGGCGAGGCCCTGGCCGGACTGCTGGCCGGCGGCGGCTTCCTGGACGCCGGACAGGGCTCCGAGGCCCCGCTCTGGGACTTCCACGACCTGCTGTTCCACGCCCGCAGCCGCCCCGGCCGGCACGACTACCCCACCGGCGGCGTCTTCGCCCACCAGGACGTCCCGCAACTGCCCGCGGTCTCCGCCCCCGGCGCCCGCGAGGAGGGCGAGGGCATCGACCTGCCCGTCCCCGACTGGGACACCGTGGTCGCCCGCGACCCCGCGCTCAGCGAGGTCCTGGAAGGCCGCCGCTCGGTGCGCACGTACGCCGACACCCCCGTCACCCTCGACCAACTCGCCGAACTGCTCTACCGGGTGGCCCGGGTCCGCCGGGTCATCCCCGGCGACCCCGCCGACCCGCACGGCTACGACGGCGTCGAACGCCCCTACCCGGCCGGCGGCGCCACCGGCGAACTGGAGGTCTACCTCTCGGTGGTCAAGTGCGTCGGCCTGGAGCCCGGCGTCTACCGCTACGACGCCGCCGCCCACCGGCTGCGCCCCCGCCCGTTCCAACACCCCGGCGAGGAGGCCGCGTTCAGCGAACTCGTCACCGCCGCCTGGCGCGCCACCGCCTGCACCGTCGACCCGCAGGTGCTGCTCACCGTCACCAGCCGGTTCGGCCGGCTCTCCTGGAAGTACAGCCAGATCGCCTACGCGCTGACCCTCAAGCACGTCGGCGTGCTCTACCAGACGCTCTACCTGGTGGCCACCGCCATGGGCCTGGCCCCCTGCGGCCTCGGCTCCGGCGACACCGACGCCGCCGCCCGGGCGCTCGGCCTGGACTGGACGGCCGAATCCTCGGTCGGCGAGTTCCTGATCGGCAGCCGCCCGGCCGGGGTGCCGCGCACCGCGCACGGCTTCGCGGACGTGGTGGACGCCGCCCGCGCCGGGGAGGGCTTCGGCGAGAACTTCTGACGGCCCTTTTCGGACACGCGCACGCCTGCGACCCGTCAGCGGGAATCTGACGGGTCGTCGGCGAGCCTGCGTTTCCTCAACCGCCCTACAGCCAGCCGCACTCGCGGGCGATCCGGATCGCGTCGCAGCGGTTGCGGGCCCTGGTCTTGGCGATCGCCGCCGAGACGTAGTTGCGCACCGTCCCCGGCGAGAGCGACAGCGCCGCGGCCGCCTCCCGCACCGTGCTGCCCTCGGCGATCTCGCCCAGCACCGCCAGCTCCCGGCGGCTCAGCGGCCCGGCCTGCCCGGACCGCACCACGTCCAGCACCAGCCGCGGGTCGTACACCCGGCCGCCGCGGGCCAGTTCGCGCACCGCCGCGATCAGCGCCGGCGCCTGCACGTCCTTCAGCAGCACCCCGGCCGCGCCCTCCACCAGGGCCCGCCGGGACTCCGCCGTCCGCGGCAGCGCCGGGACCAGCAGCAGCACCGCCGTGCCCGGCGCCGCCTGCTGCACCTGCCGGGCCGGCCCCGGCCCGTCCGGCTGCTCCGGGTCCAGGCCCAGCACCGCCACCGCGGGCCGCACCCGGGCCGCCGCCGCGGCGGCCTCCTCGCCGCCGGCCGCCTCGGCGACCACCGCGAGGTCCTCCTCCCGGTCCAGCAGGGCCCCCAGGCCCGAGCGGAACAGGTGGTGCCCGTCGGCCAGCAGCACCCGGGTCGAGTCCGTGGCCGCCGGCTCCGCGGACGGGAACCGGTGCGTCATGACCCGCTGCCCCAGCGGGCGTTCCAGTGCGGTCGTCATCCGCGCGCCTCCGCCCGTCCCGGCCCGGTCAGCCCCAGCCCCAGGTACCGGACTCCTGCGCGCCACCGCTCGGGCTGGTGGTCGGGGTCGGGCTGCCGGAGGGGACGGGGGTCGGGTCGGAGACGCCGGGGCCGATCACGATCGCCTGGGCCCCCGCGTCGGCGGGCTGCCCCGGGCCGTCCAGGACCACCCCGTCGGCGGTGACCACGGCGCCCGGCCGGGCCGGCCCGGCCAGTTCGGCGGCGGTGGCGACGCCACCCACGGTCAGAGCGCCAAGTACGGCAATCGCGACAATTCGAATGTTCAGCGACATGGGAGTGCCCGGTCCTCTCGCGTTCGGCTGATCCCCGGGCTGCCACCGGGGAGTGTGGTGTGAGCCGCCGTCAGGTCTCCGGTGCGCTCCGCGTCCCCCGCCGGGGGCTGCTGCCGCGGTTCCCGCTCCGTCGTCCTGCCGACAACAACGAGAGTGCTCCCGGTGGCACCTCCGTGTCAGTAGCCGGAGCTGGCACCAGAGTGCCGTGACACCCTGAGGACAGCTCCCGCCCCCGCCCCCGCCTCCGGCACCCGACGCCCGGTCAGCTCCGGGCGCTGTCCTGCCACAGCCCCAGCGCGATCCACGGGTCCGCCTCGCAGCGCTCCACCGACCAGCCCGCCAGCGGCCCGTCCGGCCCCACCAGCCGCGCCGCACCCGCCCGCAGCGCCAACTCCGCCGCCAGCAGCGAGGACGCGGTCAGGAAGCACACCGCCGCCAGCCCGTCCACGCCCGCCCGCAGCCGCACGGCCCGCACCCGGGCGTGGCACACCCGGGCCCCGTCCAGCCGCAGCCGCAGCAGCGCCGTCCGCACCGGAGCGGCCCCCGCGGTCTCCGGGCAGCCGTCCTCCACGGGCGGCGGAACCAGCTCCAGGCGGATGGCGTACATCCGTCCAGCGTGGCAAACCGCGGGCCGATCCGGGGGCCGCCACCGGTGTCAGATCCCCGCCTGGCACGAATATGACAGTTCCCGGGCGCTCTTCACGCCTCGCCCACCAGTGCGACAGAATCTCCGCAAGCCAGTTCTCCCCACCGTCCGGACAGCGTTAGTCTGACGCCCGGTCAGCAGGAATCCGGGGGGTGCGCGGCACCTGCGCGCTGGAGGTCGACATGGGCAGAACCACGAGAACGGGCACCCGGCCGGACGCACGACGGACCGACTGTTGACCGCCGGCGGCCCGATCGGGCTCGACGCGTTCGGCGAGGCGGTCTACCGCGCCATGCTGCTGCACCCCGACCTCGACACCGGTGGCCTGGCCGGACACCTCGACTCCACCGAGGCCGAGGTCGGCGAAGCCCTCGACCGGCTCGCCGACCTCGCCCTCACCCGCCCCGCCAGCTGCGGCACCCGCTGGCGCGCCGTCAACCCCGAACGCGGCCTCGCCGCCCTCCTCGCCCACCAGGAGGCCGAGGAGGCCCGCCGCCAGCGCGAGGCCGAACGCAGCCGGGCCGCGATGGCCGGACTGATCGCCGAGTACGCCAGCATCCACGCCCCCGGCACCGACGGGCAGCGCGGCATCGAGATGCTCGCCAGCCTCGACCAGGTCCGCGACCGGCTGATCCAGCTCGCCTCCGACGCCACCGTCGAAGTGCTCTCCTTCGCCCCCGGCGGCCCGCAGCCCGCCCCCGTCATGGAAGCCAGCCGCGCCCTCGACCAGGAGACCCTGGAACGCGGCGTCCGGATGCGCACCGTCTACCAGGACAGCGTCCGCAACGACCCCGCCACCGTCCAGTACGCCCGCTGGCTGCACGGCCTCGGCGGCGCCGTCCGCACCACCCCCACCCTGCCGCTGCGCATGATCGTGGTCGACAACGCCACCGCCATCGTCCCGATCGACCCCGACGACCCCCGCAAGGGCGCCGTCCTCCTCCAGAGCCCCGGCGTGGTCGCCGCCCTGCGCGCCCTCTTCGACCAGGTCTGGGATCACGCCCGCCCGCTCGGCGAGAGCCCCCAGCGCGACCTGCGCGGCCTCACCGGCCAGGAACGCGAACTGCTCCGCCTCCTCGCCGAAGGACTCACCGACGAACGCGCCGGCCAGCGCCTGGGCGTCTCCCTGCGCACCGTCCGCCGGATGATGGCCGACCTGATGGTCCGGATGGACGCCCGCAGCCGCTTCCAGGCCGGCATCCAGGTCGCCGCCCTCGGCTGGCTGGAGACCGCCGAAGACGCCCCCGCCTAGCCCCCCGGCGGGCCCCTCCCCGCACCCCCGCACCAGGCCGCCAGACAACCCGCGGCACGCCGCAGGCGGTTCCGGCGCGGCTCGTCCTGCCCTCCGTCGCTGCTGCGGCCCGTCCTCCAGGCTCGCCGCAGGCGGTTCCGGGGGCCGGTGCTCGCGGCAGGCGGTTCCGGCGCTGGCTGTCCTGCCGGCCCGTCGTCGCTGCGGCCCCGCCGCAGGCGGTCGCCGTCGCCGCCCGGCGCGGTGGCCCGCCGGCAGTCCTCCGCCTCCGCAGCCCGCCGCAGGCGCTCCGCCACGGTCGCCCGCCGTCCGAGGCTCGCCGCAGGCGGTCGCCGTCGTCGCCCGGCGCGGTGGCCCGCCGGCAGTCCTCCGCCTCCGCCTCCGCCGCAGGCGCTTCGCCACGGTCGCCCGCCGTCCGAGGCTCGCCGCAGGCGGTTCGGGGGGCCGGTGCTCGCCACAGGCGGTTCCGGTGCCGCTGTCCGTTGCCGTCGCCGCTTTGGCAGTCCTCCGCCCCTGCGGCCCGCCGCAGGCGCTCTGCCAAGGTTGCCCGCCGTCCGGTGATCGCCGCAGGCGGTTCCGGCGCTGACTGTCTTGCTGGTCCGTCGTCGTTGCGGCCCCGCCGCAGGCGGTCGCCGTCGCCGCCCGGTGCGGTGGCCCGTCGGCGGCCCTCCGCCTCCGCAGCCCGCCGCAGGCGCTCTGCCAAGGTTGCCCGCCGTCCGGGGCGCCGTAGGCGGTTGCCGTCGCCGTCCGGTGCGGTGGCCCTCCGCCCCGGAGCCCGCCGCAGGCGGTTTCAGCGGCGGTGCTTGCCGTTGGTCGGCGCCGGGGTCGGGTACGGGATGCGCAGCTTGCGGGCGAACGGTGCCACCGAGGCGCCCACGCCCAGCGGGCGGGCCAGGACGAACAGCGAGACCAGCACGGCCAGCGCGCCCGCCGCCAGGCCCGCCAGGCTGCCGAACAGCCCCGCGCCGAACCGCCCCGCCAGCCAGTGCGCGGCCAGCGCGCCCGGGAGGCACGCCAGGATCAGGCCCAGGTGCAGGACCACCAGCCGGCCGCCCTCCAGCCCGCTGCCGTGCCGTCGCACGCCCAGGTCCACGGTGGCGTTCGCGCCCGGCGCGAAGGAGTCGGTGCGCAGCACCATCGTGGCGTCCGGGTTCCCGCCCGGCGCCTCCCGCCGCGGGGCGGGCACCGTCGCGGGCGGGGCGCCCTTCGCCAGTCGGCGGCCCAGCGCCACGCCGGTCACCACCGCCGACAGGGTGGCCGCCACGGTGTGCGCCACCGCCATGCCGATCACCTTGTAGCGCAGCGGCAGCGTCTCGTACGCCACCCAGCACAGCGCCGCGTTGGTGCCGGTGGAGATCAGGGTCAGCCAGAACGGCGTCCGGGCGTCGCCCATCGCGTAGAAGCCGCGGGCCAGGCCGTACTGGGCGCAGAACGCCGGCAGGCCGACCGCGAAGGCCATCAGCAGCAGGCCGACCACCATCGCGTCGTCGTGCACGTGCGCCCCGGAGCCGTAGCCGTACGCGGCCATCGCGATCTGCGAGCCCAGTGCGAAGAACAGCACCGCCGCGGTGACCACCATCGCCGCCGAGGAGCGCAGCACGCCCGACAGGTCCTCGCCGATCTTCCGGTAGTCGCCGGCCGTCGCGGCCCGGGACATGGTCGGCAGCAGCGCCGTCACCAGCGACACCGTGATCACGCCCTGCGGGACGACGAACAGCGCGTAGGCGTTGTTGTAGGCGGAGAAGCCGCGCCCGCCCAGGATGCCCGCGTCCTTCGCCGCGGTGCCCGCGCTGGTGCTCAGGCTGGTGATCACCGCGAAGGACAGCTGGGTGGCCAGCACCAGGGCCAGCGCCCAGCCGGCCGCGCGCAGCGGCCGGGTCAGGCCCGCGCCGCGCCAGTCGAAGCGCGGGCGGTAGCTGAAGCGGGCCGAGCGCAGCGAGGGCAGCAGCGCGAGCGCCTGCACCATGATGCCGAGGGTGGAGCCGAGGCCCAGCAGCATCGCGTCCCCGCCGCTCACCTCGTTCGCCTCGTACGCGTGCTTGCCCATCGCCAGGTAGCCGCCGAACACGGCGATCGCGACCACGTTGTTCAGCACCGGCGTCCACATCATGGCGCCGAACCGGTCGCGGGCGTTCAGCACCTGTCCGAGCAGGGTGAACACGCCGTAGAAGAGGATCTGCGGCAGGCAGTACCGGGCGAAGGTGATCGCCAGTTGGCGCTGCACGGGGTCGTCGGCCCCGGAGTAGAAGTCGACGATCTGCGGGGCGAACAGCCAGGCGCCGACCGTCAGCAGCACCAGGATCACCCCGCACAGGGTGAGCAGCCGGTCGCTGTACGCCTGGCCGCCGTCCTGGTGGGTCTGCATCGCGTGCACCAGCTCCGGCACGAACACCGAGGCCAGCACGCCGCCGAGCAGCATCATGTAGACGATGTTCGGCAGCGAGTTCGCCACGTTGAACGCGTCACCGGCCGGGCCGGTGGCCAGCGCCGCCACGATCACCGCGCTGCGCACGAAGCCCAGCGCCCGGGAGGCCAGCGAGCCCAGCGCCATGATCAGGCCGTTGCGGCCGGTGGAGGCGGCGGGCTTGGCCGCGGCGGGCTTCGCGGGCTCGGCCGCCTGCTCCTCGCTCACCCGCGGCGGCGGCACCGGCCGTTCCGGGGCGTACGGCGACCAGCCGGGCTGCTCGAACGCCTCGGCCGGGATCCGGCCGAGCTGCATGGTCGGCTGGTCCTGCCCCGGCCACCCGGCCGACTGCTGCCCGTACGGGTCGCCCTGCGGGTACTGCGGCTGCTGCTGGTGCGGTTGGTGGTGCTGCGGCTGCCCGTACGGCTCGCCCGGCTGCTGCCGGTGCGCCTGCTGCTGCGGCTGGTGCTGCGGCTGCTGGTAGGGGCCGCCCTGCGGTTGGTACGGGTCGGTGGGGCCGTCCGCGGTGTGCATGGTCATCGGACCCCCCGTCGATCGGTGCCCGTCCGGCTTTGCGTGGGTGAGTGCGGTGAGTCGGCGCTGGTCCGGACTCCGCCTGCCGGTTGCAGGGTGCACCAGCCGCAGAAGTCTGCCCCACTTCGGCACCCGATGGGGAGTCGGGTGCCGACCGGCGGGGTGTTCGACCGGGTCGCACCGGTGCCCGGTGGCCTTGCCGCACCCGCCGGGGAGCGTCGTTTGCGCCCGGAAACACGCGGAATGCTGGCCGCGCGGTTCCCCCGGGGGGAGGAGGCGGGCGACCGGGTGTGACGTTGCTCACGGCCCGTCAGGAACGGCCCGGATCGCGCTCCGTGACCGGCGGTACGCCCTCCACCGGCCCGCCCTGCCCGCCCGTCCCGACCGGCGGCAGCGGTGGCGCCAGCACCCGCTGCACCCGCGGCCGGGTCCGCAGGCGCAGCAGCCGGACGTCCCGGCGGAGCCGGCCCGGCCGCCACAGGCCCACCACCAGCGCCGGGGCGGCCAGCGCCACCGGTGCCACCGCCCAGGCCGCCAGCACGTCGCTCGGCCAGTGCGCGCCCAGCGCGATCCTGGTCCAGCCCACCGCCAGCACGGCCAGCGCCGCGGCGCCGCCCGCCGCCGCCCGCCCCGGCCGTCCGGTGCGCGGCCAGGCCAGCGCCAGCAGCACCCCGCAGGTGACCGTCGAGGCCAGCGCGGGGCCGGACGGGAAGGAGGCTCCGGCGTCCGGGGCCAGCTGGTCGGCGAAGTGCGGTCCGGGGCGGCCGATCAGCGCCCGCCCCGCGGCGTCGGCGGCCCAGGCCAGCAGCGCGGCCGTCGCCGCCCAGCCCGCCAGCCAGCGGGCGCCCAGCGCCCACAGCCACACCGCGACCGCCCCGAGCAGGGTCCGCATCACCCAGGGCGCGCCCAGGTCGGCCAGCGTCTGCAGGGCGGCCGTCCAGACCGGGTGCCGCAGCGCGTACCGGTGCAGCAGCGCGGCCCAGCCCTGGTCGAACCGGACCAGCGGCGCCCAGTCGGCCCGGACCAGGACCAGCAGCACCGCGAACACCAGCGCGCCCGCCAGGGCCGGCCAGGCACAACGGAGCGCCCCCGTGCGTTGTACCGGAGGACGGGCCGTCGGCGGGCCGGTGCGCCGACCGCCGCCCGGGCGCCCGGTGGCCGCTCGGGAGTCGTGGTCGGCGGACTGGTGCATGACAGACACCTTCCCAGCGGCAGGCGGCGAACCGGCGCTGGGGCGATAGCGATTCGGCATCGGTTGTGCGGATATGCCGCGAAGGCTCCGCGCCGGTTCGGTGCCGGTTCCGGGGAGCACGCCGTGCGGGGCGCGTCACGCTGCGTGTACCGATCGGATGAAAATCGGCAGGATACTGCATCGCCGGTGGAAAACTGAGCCACTTGGGAATGTTGTCCGATTTCTGTGCGTTGGATCGTTACGTGTGAGCCACGAACGGCCCACACGGTTGTGCCGAGTGGCGGAACGGAGCGCCCCCGGCAGCGTCAGTGAGGGAGCAAGCATGGCCACCCGTGCCGTCGTACGCGACAGGGCCGATCGGACTCGCACCGCCCGCCCGACCAACCTCGAAGCCGACCGCGACCTGGTCGGCATGTACCTCGACGAGATCGCCAGGACGCCCCTGCTCGATGCCGCGGAGGAGGTCGAGCTGTCCCTGCGGATCGAGGCCGGGGTCTTCGCCCAGCACCTGCTCGACGAGGAGGAGTCCCTCGACGGCGTCAGCACCGAGGAGCTGCGGGCGATAGCGGACGACGCCGAGCGCGCCAAGGACGTCTTCATCCGTTCGAACCTGCGCCTGGTCGTCGCCGTCGCCCGCCGCTACCCGCGCAGCGGCCTCCCGCTGCTCGACCTGATCCAGGAGGGCAACGCCGGCCTGGTCCGCGCGGTGGAGAAGTTCGACTACTCCAAGGGCTTCAAGTTCTCCACCTACGCGACGTGGTGGATCCGCCAGGCGATCACCCGCTCCATCGCCGACCAGTCCCGCACCATCCGCCTCCCCGTCCACCTGGTCGAGGAGCTGGGCCGGATCCGCCGGGTCCAGCGGGAGAAGGCCAAGGAGCTGGGCCGCGAGCCCGAGCCCGCCGAGATCGCCGCCGAGCTGGACAGCACGGAGCAGCGGGTCAAGGACGTCCTGGACTGGGCCCGCGACCCGGTCAGCCTCAACATGTCGGTCGACGACGAGGGCGAGACCCAGTTCGGCGACCTGGTGGAGGACACCGGCGCGGTCTCCCCGGAGGACGCGGTCATGGTGATGCTGCGCCGCGAGGAGCTGGACGACCTGATCGGCCGCCTCGACGACCGCACCGCCTCGATCATCCGCAGCCGCTACGGGATGGAGGACGGCCGCGAGCGGACGCTGACCGAGGTCGGCAAGCAGCACGGCCTCACCCGCGAGCGGATCCGCCAGATCGAGAAGCACGCCCTCGCCGAGCTGAAGAAGATCGCCGACCACGCGGGCTTCGAGGCCGCGTAGCACCCGGGCCGTCGGGGCCCGCGCCGGTCCTACAGTGGAGGCATGACCTCCCCGGACGAACAGCAGCCCGAGCCCCGACCCGCGTCCGAGCCCCGGCCCGAGCCCGCTCCCCGGCGCCGACTGGTCTTCAAGGACCCGTTCGAGCAGCAGACCTCCGACGACACCGACCGCGGTTGGGGCGACGCCTCGGGGGAGCGGGGGCTCGACTGGTACCGCAGCCAGCGGCCCCCGCACCACGGGGAGAAGTAGCGGGGGAGCGGGGATCAGCCGCGGCGCACCAGCGCGTCGCGGATCTCGGTGAGCAGTTGGACCTCCATCTCCTCGGCCTCCAGGGCTTCCTCCTCCGCGGTCTTGCGCTTCCGCAGGTAGTGGTTCATCGGCAGGATCAGCAGGAAGTAGACGACGGCCGCGGTGATCAGGAAGGTGAGCGCGGCACTGAGCACCGAGCCCCAGAGGATGTAGACGCCCGAGGTGACGTTCCCCGCGGCGTCCATCTCGCAGGGGCCCTTGAGGCAGGACTTGTAGGCGGACAGGTCCTTGGTGCCGAACACGCCGACCAGCGGGTTGATCACGCCCTTGACGAACGCGTTGATGACGGTGGTGAAGGCCGCGCCGATGACGACGGCGACGGCCAGGTCCACCACGTTTCCGCGGAGCAGGAATTCCTTGAAGCCTTTCATGCCGCGTCGAACGGCGGACGCCCCCTGAGGTCACGGGTGAATCCGGCGTCAACGGGTTGACGCCGGCGGGCAGCCGACCGCCCCGGCGGGGGCCCGGCCGGGCGGCGGCGGAGCGCCCCGCGGCGGGCCGCAGAGCAGCGCGGCCGCCAGCACCAGGCACCCTGCGGCGAACCGGCCCGGGCGCCGGCGCAGCGCGCCGCGCAAGCGGTGGCGGCAGGGCGCGGTGCCGCGGATCGGCGGGAAATCGGGCACTTCGCGGCGCGGCGGGACGAGCGCGGCGGGCAGCGGGGGCAGTACGGAGGAGGTCACGGCAGCGGGCCTTCCGACGGTTCTCCACGGCCCCGGACGGGGTCGCGACCGCCATCCTGCGCCCGCCCGCCGGAGCCCGGCCGCGGACTTCCCCAGCCTGTGGAAAACCCGGCCCTGTGGAAAACCCCCTTCACCCGCGGGGGTGAACCGCTGGGCCGTCCGGCCCCCCGCCCGTGACCCGCCCCCGCCCGCCGTCCGGAGGAACCCGCGTAACCCGCCCCGGAGCGCGGCGGAACCCGCCCCGGAACGGCACGGAGCCCCCGCCCGGCAACGGCCGGACGGGGGCTCCGCGGGGAAGCGGGGTCAGCTCGCGGTGGACGCGGAGCCGGAGGAGCTGCTGGAGCCGCTGGTCGAGGACGACGGGGTCGAGGACCCCGTCGAGGTCGAGGAGGACGAGGCCGTCGAGGAGGACGAACCGCTCACCGAGCTGCTGGAGCTGGAGCGGCTGTCGGTGCGGTAGAAGCCGGAGCCCTTGAAGACCACGCCCACGGCCGAGAAGACCTTGCGCAGCTTCCCCTGGCAGTCGGGGCACGTGGTCAGCGCGTCGTCGCTGAACTTCTGCACCGCCTCGAGGCCGTTGCCGCACTCGGTGCACTGGTACTGGTACGTGGGCACTTTCCGCTTCCTCCTGCACTCCCCCTGGCACTCTCACGCTATGAGTGCTAACGACGGTCCATGATGCGGCATTCCGCTGGTGGAGTCCAGCGGCTCAGCCGCGGCGGGCCGCGCCGACCGCCTCCTCGCGGGCGACGCCGCCCCGTGCCACGGTACGGGGCGCGGGCGCCGGGGAGAGCAGCAGGCGGCGCATCGTGACGAGCGCCACCAGGCCGAGGCCGGAGCCGGCGAGCGCGACGGTGAAGCCGAGCGAGGGCCCGGAGCGGTCGATCAACTGCCCGGCGGCGGTGGAGCCGAGCGCCAGGCCCAGGCCGATCGAGCCGGTCAGCCAGGTGAACGCCTCGGTCTTGGCGCCGTCCGCGACCAGGGTCTCCACCAGGGTGAAGCCGGTGATCAGGGTGGGCGCGATGGCCAGGCCGCAGAACAGGCCCGCCACGGTCAGCGCGACCAGGTTGGGCATCGCCCACAGCGTGGAGCAGCCGAGCACCAGCAGCGCGTAGCAGACCACCATCCGCCGCCGGGCGCTGCTGCGCCACGGGACGAGCCCGTAGAGCACGCCCGCCACCATCGAGCCGGTCGCGAACAGGCCGTAGACCAGGCCGCTGAGCCCGCCGGAGCCGGCGTCCTCGGCGAAGGCGGTGATCGAGACCTGCAGGGTGCCGAAGACGGTGCCCAGGCCGAGGAAGGCCCCGGCCAGCAGGCGCACGCCGGGGGAGGAGAGCGCGGAGGCGCGCCGGACGCCCGGGGCGGCGGGGCCGGTGGGCGCGGGCGCGGTGTCCCGGCGGGCGGCGAAGGCCAGGCCGCCGAGCAGGGTGAGGGTGGCCTCGGCGGTGAGCCCGGCGGCCGGGTCGACCAGGGTGGCGATGCCGGTGGCCAGCATCGGGCCGATCACGAAGGTGAACTCGTCGGTGACGGACTCGAAGGCGAAGGCGGTGTTCATCAGGGCGGGCCGCTCGGCCAGCCGGTGCACCCAGCGGGCCCGGACCATCGCGCCGACCTGCGGCACCGAGGCGCCGGCCGGGGCGGCGGCCAGGAACAGCGTCCAGTCGGGGGCGTCGGAGCGGGCCAGCACGATCAGCGCGGCGACCGCGCAGGCGTGCACGAGCACGGCGGGCACCAGGACGGCGGCCTGGCCGTGGCGGTCGGCGAGCCGGCCGGTCTGCGGGCCGACCAGGGCCTGGGAGACGGCGGCGGCCGCGGCGACCGCGCCGGCCAGGCCGTAGGAGTCGGTGGTGTCGTGCACCAGCAGCACGATGCCCAGGCTGAGCATGGCGTACGGGAGCCGGGCGACCAGGGCGGGGAGCAGGAAGGTCCAGGCGCGGGGGGTGCGCAGCAGCGCGCCGTAGCCGGTGCCGTGGGGGGTGGTGTCGTCGACCGGTCGGCGAGCCGCCACGGTCGGTCCTCTCTGCTGCCTGGTAGCGCCGCGCGGGTGGGACCGGCCGGGCGCCGAGGGTCGTCCTCTCGCGCGCCGACCGGGGCCGTCGCGCCGACTCTGCATCAGGCAGATGTGGAAAATCCGGGTTGATCAGAATGTACAAGCGTATATCAGGGCGTTTCGCCTTCGGTTCAAGCGTTCAGCCGGTCTTCTTCCTGGGGTTGGAAGGCCGGGTGCCGGTCGGCGGTGCCTCCGCGTTGTGCAGCCACCCGGCGAGCTTGCCGCCGCGGTCGACGGCGCGCAGCCGGCGCTCGGCGGCCCCGGAGACCTCGTCGGTGGTGACCACCAGCAGTTCGTCGCCCTCGCGCAGCACGGTCATCTTGTCCGGGACGAAGCTGGAGCCCTCGCGGACCACCAGGGTGACGGCGGCGCCGGTGGGCAGGCGCAGCTCGGAGACCTCGACGCCGGACATCCGGGAGCCGGGGGCGAGCTGGACGGAGAGCAGGTGGCCGTGCAGCTTCTCCAGCGGCGCGGACTCGATGCCGAGGTCCTGTCCGATGTCGCCCTCGCCGATCTTCAGCCACTTGGCGACCAGCGGCAGGGTCGGGCCCTGGAGCAGGGTGAAGACCACGACCAGGACGAAGACCACGTTGAACAGCTGCTGGGCGTCGGTCGCGCCGGTCACCAGCGGGATGGTGGCGAGCACGATCGGCACCGCGCCGCGCAGCCCGGCCCAGGACAGCAGCGCCTGCTCCTGCCAGGGCACCCGGAACGGCGTCATGGTCAGCAGCACCGACAGCGGCCGGGCGACGAACACCAGCACCGTGCCGGCCACCAGTCCGGGCACCACCGCCGAGCCCATGCTGGCGGGCGTGACCAGCAGGCCGAGCAGCACGAACATGCCGATCTGCCCGATCCAGGCCAGCCCGTCCGCGAAGCCGCGCACCGCCGGGCCGTGCGGCAGCTTGGAGTTCCCGAGGATCACCGAGGCGATGTACGCGGCCAGGAAGCCGGAGGCGTGCAGCAGCGCGCCGCCCGCGTAGGCGAGCACGATCAGCGCCAGCACCGCGATCGGGTACAGGCCGGAGGAGGGCAGCGCGACCCGGCGCACCGCGTAGGCGCCGAGCTTGCCGACCGCGTAGCCGACGGCCGCGCCGATCGCCAGCTCGACGACGATGGTGCCGACCAGCACGTACCAGGGGTCGAGCTCGCCGGTGCCGGCGAAGGCGACCACCAGGATCACCACGGGCGCGTCGTTGAAGCCGGACTCGGCCTCCAGCAGGCCGGTCAGCCGCTGCGGCAGCGGCACCATCCGCAGCACCGAGAAGACCGCCGCGGCGTCGGTGGAGGAGACGATCGCGCCGAGCAGCAGCGCGGTGCGCCACTCCAGGCCGACCAGCCAGTGCGCGCCGGCGGCGGTGACGAAGACCGAGACCGCGACGCCCAGGGTGGCCAGCACGGCGGCGGCCGGGACCACCGGCTTGATGGCCCGCCAGCTGGTCTTGAGCCCGCCCTCGGCGAGGATGACCACCAGGGCGGCGTAGCCCATCACCTGGGTGAGTTCGGCGTTGTTGAAGCTTATGCCGATGCCGTTCTGGCCGAGGGCGACGCCGATGCCGAGGTAGATCAGCAGCGAGGGCAGCCCCGAGCGGGTGGAGATCCGCACCGCCACCACGGCGAACAGCAGGATCACGGCGGACTCGAGCAGCAGGGTGTTCAGGTGGTCAACGGTCACGCAGGGGCACCTCGGGCAGGGAGGGGGCGACTGACGGATCGTTACCCATCCTAACATTTTACTTGATCTTTACGCTAGCCCCTGCACCCGTCCCCGCCCGGTAAGGTCCTGCGGAGCGTCGAACCGCCGCCGGTGTCCCCCGTGCACGGCCGCCGGGACGCTCGCCCTAATGTGGTGACCTGTCACGGTCGCACGCTCCCTCATACAAGGACTCGGATGCCCCGCTCGAAGAAGTTCCGGCGCGCACGTCTGATCATGATCCTGCTCGCCGTGCTGCTGATCGCGGGTCTGATCGGCGGCGGCTGGTGGGCGGTGGACACCGTCCGCTCCTCCTTCCCGCAGGTGAGCGGCAGCGTCAAGGTGGCCGGCATGTCCGCCCCGGTGGACGTGGTCCGCGACGACAAGGGCATCCCGCAGCTGTACGCCGACACCGACGCCGACCTGTTCCGGGCCCAGGGCTACGTCCAGGCCCAGGACCGGTTCTGGGAGATGGACGTCCGCCGGCACATCACCGCCGGCCGGCTCTCCGAGATGTTCGGCTCCTCCTCGGTCGAGAACGACACCTTCCTGCGCACCATGGGCTGGCGCCAGGTGGCCCAGAAGGAGTGGGACACCGTCCTGTCCGAGGACACCAAGCGCAACCTGACCGCCTACACCGAGGGCGTCAACGCCTGGCTCGACGAGCACCCCGGCGGCGCCGGCGCCTCGCTGGAGTACGCGCTGCTCGGCACCGTCAACTCCGGCTACCAGCCCGAGAAGTGGGACCCGGTCGACTCCGTCGCCTGGCTCAAGGCGATGGCCTGGAGCCTGTCCGGCAACATGCAGGAGGAGATCGACCGCTCGCTGCTCACCCAGGACTTCAGCACCGAGCAGATCGAGCAGCTCTACCCCGAGTACCCGTACGACCGCAACGGCACCATCGTCAAGACCGGCAAGCTCTCCGCCGACGGCACCTACACCCCCGGCGAGGGCACCACGGTGCCCCCGGTGACCGGCTCCGCCGCCCCCGCCGCCAGCGCCCAGGCCCGGGCCGCCACCCAGGCCCTGGTCGGCGACCTGTCCGACAAGGTGTCCGCGCTGCCGCAGCTGCTCGGCCCGCAGGGGCAGGGCATCGGCTCCAACTCCTGGGTGGTGTCCGGCACCAACACCACCACCGGCAAGCCGATGCTGGCCAACGACCCGCACCTCGGCCCCGGCATGCCGTCCATCTGGTACCAGATGGGCCTGCACTGCCGCGCCGTCTCGCCGACCTGCGCCTACGACACCGCCGGCTACACCTTCGCGGGCATGCCCGGCGTGGTCATCGGCCACAACAAGGACATCGCCTGGGGCTTCACCAACCTCGGCGCCGACGTCACCGACCTGTACCTGGAGAAGGTCACCGGCCCGGACACCTACCTCCTCGACGGCAAGGACGTGAAGTTCACCGTCCGCAAGGAGACCATCAAGGTGGCCGGCGGCGACGACCGCACCATCACCGTCCGCACCACCCAGGACGGCATGCCGCTGATCTCCGACCAGTCCTCCGAGGACCAGAAGGTCGGCCAGTACGCCCCCGCCGGCAACGCCGCCCCCGACCGGGCGGCCGGCTACGGCGTCGCGCTGCGCTGGACCGCGCTCGTCCCCGGCAACACCATGGACGCCGTCTTCGAACTCGACCGGGCCACCGACTTCGCCTCCTTCCGGGCCGCCGCCAAGGACTTCGCCGTCCCCGCGCAGAACCTGCTGTACGCCGACACCAAGGGCAACATCGGCTACCAGGCCCCCGGCCTGATCCCGGTCCGCGGCAAGGGCGACGGCCGCTACCCCGCCCCCGGCTGGGAGTCCGCGTACGCCTGGAAGACCGCCTACCTGCCGTTCAAGTCGCTGCCCTACGCGTACAACCCGCCGGAGGGCTACATCGTCACGGCCAACCAGGCCGTCGTCGACCAGAACTACAAGCCGCTGCTCACCACCGACTGGGAGTACGGCACCCGCGCCAAGGAGATCACCGACCAGATCCAGGGCAAGCTGAAGAACGGCGGCAAGATCTCGCTGGACGACATGCAGTCCATCCAGCTCGACAACACCAGCGTGATGGCCCAGGAACTCGTCCCGCTGCTGCTCAAGGTCAAGATCGACGACCCCTACGTGCGCGAGGCCCAGGACCTCCTCAAGGACTGGAACTACCACCAGGACGCCGACTCCGCGGCCGCCGCCTACTACAACGGCGTCTGGCGGGCCCTGCTCACCCTCTCCTTCGGCCAGAAGTTCCCCGCCGACCTCCGGGTCGAGGGCGACTGCCTGCTGGTGCGCCAGAAGCGCGACAACACCCTGCCCGACGACGCGCTCGGCGGCGCCGCGCAGGCCGTCACCGAGTGCGGCACCCGCAAGCCCTCGCAGGCCCAGCCGGACGGCGGCGACCGCTGGATGGAGGTCGTCCGCCAGCAGCTCACCGACCCGAAGTCGCCCTGGTGGGACTACATCGACTCCGACCACCAGCAGCAGCACGGCCTCGACAACCTGCTCGCCGAAGCGCTCAAGGACGCCCGCCAGGACCTCACCTCGCGCCTCAGCAAGGACATCTCCACCTGGAGCTGGGGCCGCCTGCACCAGCTCACCCTGCAGGAGCCCACCCTCGGCAGCGACGACTCCTCGATCGCCTCCGGCCTGGTCCACAAGCTCCTCAACCGCGGCCCCTACAAGCTCTCCGGCGGCAGCGCCGCCGTCGACGCCACCGGCTGGAACGCCGCCGCCGGCTACGACGTCGACTGGATCCCCTCCATGCGGATGGTCGTCGACCTCAGCGACTTCGACTCCTCCCGCTGGATCAACGTCGGCGGCGCCTCCGGCCACGCCTTCCACCCCAACTACAACGACCAGACCTCCCTCTGGGCCTCCGGCCAACTCCTGCCCTGGGCCTACACCAAGGACGCGGTCACCAAGGCCGGCAAGAACACCCTGACCCTCACCAACTGAAAGCTTTCGGCACGCGAAGGGGGAACAAACCAGGGGCTCGGGGAACGGCGAGTCCGTGCTGCTGGTGGCCGGAGCCCATCGGAGGTTCGTGCTGCTGCGTGTCTTTAAGAGAACCAGAAGCAGATGCGCTGGGCGGCAGTGAACCGTCAGCAGACCGGGGCTCGCCGTCCCCCGAGCCCCCGGGGTCAGAAGCGCGTCACGCCCTCCGGGGTCACCACCGCGTGCACCGGCAGGTCGTGCGGTTCGGCCGGCACCGCGGGGAGGACCTCGGTCGGGTAGAGGAGCGTCGCCAGCAGGGGCCGCGCGCCCTCGCGGGCCAGGCGGGCCAGGACGCGGTCGTAGGAGCCGCCGCCGCGGCCGAGCCGGACGCCGTGCCGGTCCACGGCCAGGCCGGGGAGCAGGACGACGTCCGCGCCGAGGACGGCGTCCGGGCCGAGCCGGGGGGCGGTGGGTTCGAGCAGGCCGAGGGCGGCGGGGGCGAGGTGCTCGTCGTCCTCGTACGGGGCCCAGTCCAGGTCGTTGTCGGGCAGCAGCACCGGCAGCAGCACCCGGACGCCCGCGCCGGCGAGGGCGCGCAGCAGCGGGCGGGTGCCAGGTTCCGCGCCGACCGAGACGTACGCGGCGACGGTGCCGCCCGGCGGCACCAGCGCGGTGGCGCGCCGGGCCAGGGCTCCGGCCGCGGCGGCGCGCTCCGGGGCGCCGAGCGCCCGTCGTTCGGCGAGCAGCCGTGACCTCAGCGCCGTCTTGTCGTTGGACAACCGATCCGCAGTCACCGTTCGATTCCCTTCAGCTCCGTCACGTGCACTGACACGAGCCTGACACGCCGAGGCCGCCGCATGTCCACCCCGTTCCTGCTCCAGGCCGTGGCCGCGTTCGGCGCGGCCGTTCCGGCCGCCGCCGGCGTCCTCGCGCTGCGCCGTCGCAGGTGCCGGGCCGAGCACGGCGCCCGGGAGTCGGAACTTCTGGCGAAGATCGCGGAACTGACGGAGGAACGCGACGAGCTGGTGCGCACCGCCTCCTGCGACCCGCTGACCGGGGTGTGGAACTACCGGCACCTCCAGCTGACCCTGGACCGCGAGATCGAACGCGCCCGCCGGGCCGAGGCCACCGCGATCGACCCCCGCCCGCTGTCGGTGCTGCTGGTGGAGGTGGCGGGCTTCGACGCGGTGGTCGCCGAGCACGGCCGGGCCCGCGCCAACGCGATGCTCCGGGACCTCGCCCAGCGGCTGGCGATGGAGATCCGCGGCTGTGACACGCTGGGGCGATACGGCGGGGAGGACTTCCTGGTCCTGCTGCCGGACACCGGCCCGGAGGGCGCCGCGCAGGTCGCCGAGCGGCTCTGCTGGTCGGTGCGCCGCCACCGCCTGACCGACCGTCACCCCGGTGAGAGCGCCGACCCGGGCGAGCGCAGCGGCCTGACCGCCTCCGTCGGCCTGGCCGTGCAGCCCCGGGACGGCGCCCACGCGGCCCTGCTGCTGCGGGCCGCGGACCGGGCGCTGGCCGCCGCCCGGGCCGCCGGCGGGGACTGCTGGCGCTCCACCGAGCAGCTCCCGGCCGAGTTGGCCGGTCCGGGCGCCGCACCGTCGGCGGGTAGGGTGTCTTCCGGCCCCGGCGGGGCCTCCCTCACCCCGCACGCGACCACCGTCGGTCCGGGCCCGATCGGTGACAGGCCCTAATCATCGATTCACTCCGCTCTCAGCCGAGTGGAACGCCCGCCTTAGTAAGGTCGACGCATGACGAACAAGCACGCCCGCCAGCCGGTCACCAAGGCAGTCGTCCCGGCCGCCGGTCTCGGCACCAGGTTCCTCCCCGCCACGAAGGCCACGCCGAAGGAGATGCTGCCGGTCGTCGACAAGCCGGCCATCCAGTACGTCGTGGAGGAGGCTTCCGCCGCGGGCCTGTCCGACATACTGATGGTCACCGGACGCAACAAGCGTGCTCTGGAGGACCACTTCGACCGGGCCTACGAGCTGGAGGAACTGCTCAGCCGCAAGGGCGACCAGGAGCGGCTGCGCCGGGTGCAGGAGTCCGTGCAGCTCGCCAGCATGCACTACGTCCGCCAGGGCGACCCCAAGGGCCTCGGCCACGCCGTCTCGGTCGCCGAACAGCACGTCGCGGGACAGCCGTTCGCCGTCCTGCTGGGCGACGACCTGATCGACCCGCGCGACCCGCTGCTGGCCCGGATGATCGAGGTGCAGCAGGAACTCGGCGGCTCCGTCGTCGCGTTGATGGAGGTCGACCCCGCGCAGATCCACCTGTACGGCTGCGCCGCCGTCAAGGCCACCGACTTCGGCCCGGACGTCTTCCAGGTCACCGACCTGGTGGAGAAGCCCGACACCGCCGACGCCCCCTCCAACTACGCCGTCATCGGCCGCTACGTCCTCGACCCGGCGGTCTTCGACGTGCTGCGCGAGACCCCGCCCGGCCGCGGCGGCGAGATCCAGCTGACCGACGCGCTGCGCGAACTGGCCACCCGCGGCGAGGCCGACGGCGGCCCGGTGCACGGCGTGCTGTTCAAGGGCCGCCGCTACGACACCGGCGACCGGGCCGACTACCTGCGGGCGATCGTCCGGCTGGCCGCCGAACGCGACGACCTCGGCCCCGAGTTCCGCGGCTGGCTGCGGGAGTTCGTCGCCACCGAGATGCAGGACTGACCCACCAGCGAAGGAGCGTGAGGCGATGACCGGGAAGCACGACCCCTGCTGCGAGGGGGCCGGCTCCCCGGCCTCGCCGCGCCTGTGGACCGTCGACGAGCACCTCGCCGACGTCCTCGCCGCGGTCGCCCCGCTGCCGCCCATCGAACTGCAACTGCTGGACGCCCAGGGCTGCCGGCTCGCCGAGGACGTGCGGGCCGGCGCCGACCTGCCGCCCTTCGACAACAGCTCGATGGACGGCTACGCGCTGCGCACCGCCGACACCGTGCGCGCCACCGGGCAGTACCCGTCGGTGCTCGCCGTGGTCGGCGACATCGCGGCCGGCGCCGCCGAACTGCCCAAGGTGGGCCCCGGCCAGGCCGCCCGGATCATGACCGGCGCCCCCGTCCCGCCCGGCGCCGAGGCGGTCGCCCCGGTCGAGTGGACCGACGGCGGCACCGGCACCGGGCTGGCCGCCGACGCGATGGGCGCCCCCGTCGCGGACGAGGAGGTCCGGGTGCTGCGCCCGGTCGCCGAGGGCGCGCACATCCGCCGCCGGGGCAGCGACGTCACCGCGGGCGACACCGTGCTGGAGGCCGGCACCGTGCTCGGCCCCACCCAGCTCGGCCTGCTCGCCGCGATCGGCCGCGGCACCGTCCGGGTCGCCCCCCGCCCCCGGGTGGTGGTGCTCTCCACCGGCAGCGAGCTCGTCCAGCCCGGCGAGCCGGCCGGGCCGGGCCGGATCCACGACTCCAACTCCTTCACCCTGACCGCCGCCGCGATCGCGGCCGGCGCCGTCGCCTTCCGGGTCGGCGGCGTCCCCGACGAGGCCGAGACGCTGCGCGCCGTGCTGGAGGACCAGCTCGGCCGGGCCGACCTGATCGTCACCAGCGGCGGCGTCTCGGTCGGCGCGTACGACGTGGTCAAGGAGGTGTTCGCCGACTACGGCGGCGTCGACTTCCGGCGGCTGCGGATGCAGCCCGGCAAGCCGCAGGGCTTCGGCCGGGTCGGCGCGGGCCCCGGCGTGCCGCTGCTCGCGCTGCCCGGCAACCCGGTCAGCGCGTACATCTCCTTCGAGCTGTTCGTCCGCCCGGTGATCCGCACCATGCTCGGCGCCCCCGACGTGCACCGCCCGGTGGTGCGGGCGGCGACCACCGCCGCGCTGCGCTCCCCGGCCGGGCGGCGGCAGTTCCTGCGCGGCCGGTACCACCCGGCGGACGGCACCGTCTCCCCGGTCGGCGGCGAGGGTTCGCACCTGGTCGGTGCGCTGGCCCGGGCCGACTGCCTGATCACGGTGCCCGAGGACGCGACCGCGCTGCCCGCCGGGAGCGCCGTCGATGTGGTCCTTCTCACGGACTGACCGGGGCGGGGTTGTACGGTAGCGCGAGATTCGCACCGTGCCACTGGAGCCCACTCGTGACCGACACACCCCCCGGCGACCGCCTCACCCACGTCGACCACACCGGCGCCGCCCGGATGGTCGACGTCTCCGAGAAGGCCGCCACCACCCGGGTCGCGGTGGCGGCCGGCCGCGTCCGGGTCGCCCCCCGGGTGGTCGAACTGCTGCGCGGCGAGGGCGTTCCCAAGGGCGACGCCCTCGCGGTGGCCCGGATCGCCGGGATCATGGGCGCCAAGCGGACGCCCGAGCTGATCCCGCTCTGCCACCCCATCGCGCTCACCGGCACCACCGTCGAACTGGCCGTCACCGACACCGCCGTCGAGATCACCGCCACCGTCCGCACCGCCGACCGCACCGGCGTCGAGATGGAGGCGCTGACCGCCGTCGCCACCGCCGCGCTCACCGTCATCGACATGGTCAAGGCCGTCGACAAGGCCGCCGCGATCGAGGACGTCCGGGTGCTCAGCAAGACCGGCGGCAAGAGCGGCGACTGGCACCGGGAGGAGGCCAAGTGAGGGCGCTCGCCGTCACCGTCTCCAACCGGGCCGCGGCCGGCGTGTACGAGGACCGGGGCGGCCCGCTGCTGGTCGCCGGACTGCGCGCGATGGGCTTCGAGACCGACGGCCCGCAGGTCGTCCCGGACGGCGAACCGGTCGAGGCGGCGCTGCGCGCGGCCGTCGCCGCCGGGTACGACGTGGTGCTCACCACCGGCGGCACCGGCATCTCCCCGCAGGACCTCACGCCCGAGATGACCGCCCGGGTGATCGACCGGCAGGTCCCCGGCATCCCCGAGGCGATCCGCGCGCACGGCCGGGAGCAGGTGCCCACCTCGGCGCTCTCCCGCGGCCTGGCCGGCCTGGCCGGACGCACCCTGGTCGTCAACCTGCCCGGCTCCACCGGCGGCGTCCGCGACGGCCTGGCCGTGCTCGCCCCGCTGCTGCCGCACGCCGTCGACCAGTTGGCCGGCGGCGACCACCCGCGACCCGCGGGCGGTGCGCACTGAACGCGCCCTGGCCGGTCGAACTGGCCGAGGGGGACGTGGTGCTGCGGCCGATCCGCCGCCGCGACCAGGCCGAGTGGCAGGAGGTCAGCCGCCGCAACCGGGACTGGCTGCGCCGCTGGGAGGCCACCGTCCCGCCCGCCCCGGCCGGCCGGGCCCCGCTGCCCCGGCCCACCTACCGGCAGATGGTCCGCTACCTGCGGGCCGAGGCCGGCGCGGGCCGGATGCTGCCCTTCGTGGTGCTCCACCGGGGCCGCCTGGTGGGCCAGTTGACGGTCGGCGGGATCACCTGGGGCTCGATGTGCTCCGCCAACGTCGGCTACTGGGTGGACGAGGCGGTGGCCGGCCGCGGCATCATGCCCACCGCCGTGGCGCTCGCCGTCGACCACTGCTTCCGGGACCTGGGCCTGCACCGGATCGAGGTGTGCATCCGCCCCGAGAACCGGCCCAGCCGCCGGGTGGTGGAGAAGCTCGGCTTCCGCGCGGAGGGGATGCGCCCCCGCTACCTGCACATCGACGGCGACTGGCGCGACCACCTGGTGTACGCGCTGACCGCCGAGGAGGCCACCGACGGGCTGCTGCGGCGCTGGCAGGAACTCAGGAACCGACCGCCGCAAGAGAATTGAATGTGTGTTCGAATGTAGATATCGATATGGCATCGGAGTCGTGTCGAGCCGTCACAAATACCGGCAAAATAGTCTGAGAATCAGCTTGATCACACGACACGCCGCGCCAAATTGCTGCAGCGCCTTCGCCCGCGCCCGTACCGTGTGAAACGTGAGCAGTAGCGGCCTTATCTACGCGGTCATCGTAGGGGCCTGGGCTGCCTATCTGGTGCCGATGTGGCTCCGCAGGCAGGACGAGCTCAACGAGTCGCGTCCGACGGAACGCTTCAGTACCGCGATCCGCCTGCTGGCCGGTCGATCGGCCATGGAGCGGCGCGCGGCCCGGGCCCTCGGCGACCAGACCGACGACCAGCAGCACCCCGCCGGGGGCGACCCGGACGGGGCCCTCGCCGATTCCGCGGACGACCCCGCGGACGGCCCCGCCGCCGACCCGGCGGTCGACCCCGCGGACGTGGCCACCCGGCCCACCGCCTGGGAGGACGCCGAGCCGGCCCCGCGGCCCGACCCCGCGTCGGCCCCGTCCCAGCCGAAGCCCGCCGAGGGCCGGGGCGAACGGGAGCGCGAGCGGGAGTGGGAGCACGGGGACCGGCGCTCGGCCGAGCGGCGGGCCCGGCTGCTCGCCCGGCGGCGGCGGATGGTCACCATGCTGTTCCTCGCCTTCGCGCTCGGCGCCGTGGTCGCCGCGGTGGCCGGTTTCGCCTTCCTCTGGGTGCCCGTCGTCCCCGGCGTGCTGCTCACCCTCTACATCGGCCACCTGCGCCGACTGGAACGGCAGCGCTACGAGGTCAAGTTCGACCGGGGCCGGGCCGCGCAGGCCGCCGAGCGGCTGCGCGAGCGCGAGCGCGAACGGGCCGCCCGCCCGTCCGGGCCGTCGTCCGCCCAGTCGTCCGCGGCCCGCCCCGCACCCGCCGCCGACCCGGTCGGCGCCGACCCGGCCACCACCCGGGCGACCGTCCTGGCCGAGGCCACCGAGCACGAGGAGTGGGCCGACGGCGTCCGCGCCCGCGCCGCCGCCGGGCCGGACTCCTGGGAGCCCGTCCCCGTCCCGCTGCCCACCTACGTCACCGCCCCCGTGGCCCCCCGCACCACCCGGGGCCTCGACCTCTCGGCCCCCGGCACCTGGGACTCCGGCCGCCCCGCCACCCCGCTCTTCGACCAGTACGGCGAGCCCGGCCAGGCCGCCCAGCCGCCCGCCGCGGACTGGGGCAGCCGCCCCCGCGCCGCCAACGAGTGACCACCCGCCCCACCCGTTCCACCCGCCCCGCCCCGGCCGCAACGCCCCACCCGCGCCGGGGCGTTCGCGTGCCCGGACGGCGGCCGTCCGGGTGGCAACGACCATGGTCACGAGTACCCGCGCAGAGGTGATAGAGTTCTTTCTTGTTGGGGCTGTGGCGCAGTCCGGTAGCGCACCTCGTTCGCATCGAGGGGGTCAGGGGTTCGAATCCCCTCAGCTCCACCAACAGAAATCCCGCCCGGGAAACCGGGCGGGATTTCTCGCATTCCGGGGCCATCGCACGACGGACCCCGCGCGGGCGGGGTTCCGGGAGATTCCGGCACCGGACGGCTGACGGCCGGCCGGCGGCTCAGTCCTCCAGGGCCGCGATCGCCTCGGCCAGCCACCGCTTCTCCTCGGCGCCCCTCGCGCGGGCGATGCGCAACATGCCCTGCCGGAAGAGGTCCGGCGCCTCCTCGGCCCGCACCGGTTCGCCGTCGCGGTAGAAGAAGCTCGCCGGGGTGTCGAGGAAGACCTGCCGGCGGCGGAGGACGGCGACCTGCTCCGCCCGGTCCGGGAGGTGCCGCAGGAACGAGAGCAGCGTGAAGAAGCGCTGCCCGTCGGTGATCTCGACCTCCTTGGGCCGCCGGAGCCGGTCCTCCAGCTCGGCGCGGCCCGCCCCGGTGAGGGAGAGGATCCGCCGGGGCGCCGCGCCGCTGCCGGGCTCGGTGCGCTGCTCGACCAGCCCCGCCTTCACCAGCCGGGTGATCGCCGGGTAGAGCGCGCCGTCACTGACCGGGCGGATGTGGCCGCTGAGGCCCTGGATCCGGGCCTTCAACTCGTACCCGTGCAAGGGCTCCTCGCGGAGGAACCCCAGAATCGACAGCTCCAGCACGCGGCCGCACCCCTTCCCGTCCCTGTCCCCGTTCCCGGGTCCGTCCCCGTTCCCGTTCCCGGGCCCGTCCGGACGCTTGCCCGTTCGGTGCGACCCATGCTACCTCTTTTCGCGGTACCTCGAATCGAGGTAACGCAGAGGGAGGGGCGCGGCCATGGGAGCAACGCAGCACCGGCGCGAACTGGTGTCGCTGGCGTACCCGGTCTACCTGGAACTGCTCGCGGGCGTCACGGCCGGGATCATCAACATGCTCTGGGTGGCCAGGCTCGGCGGGCCCGCCGTCGCCGCCGTGGCCGTCGCCACCAACCTGGAGAACCTGCTGCTCGGCGTCATCCTGGTCGCCGGATCGGGCACCACCGTGCTGGTCGCGCGGGCCAGGGGAGCCGAGGACCCGGCGGCACTGCGCTCCGCCGTCCGCGGCGGCCTGGTGCTGTGGGCGATCGTCACGCCGGTCGTCGCACTGGGCGGGTACCTGGTCCGCGAGCCGCTCGCCCGACTCGTGCTCGGCGGCGGTGGCGGCTCGCTGACCCGCACCGTCGACTACCTCTCCATCGCGCTGCCCGGGATCGCGGTGTTCTTCGCGACCAACGTCATCGACGGCGTCCTCAAGGGCACGGGCGACACCCGCACCCCGATGAGGCTCGCCGTGCTCGCCAACGGACTGATCCTCGCCCTGGACCCGCTGCTCATCCTCGGCTTCGGCCTCGGCGTCCGGGGCGCCGCGACCGCCACCGTCCTCGGCCGGACGGCCGCGCTGGCCTGCGGACTCGTCGCACTGCGCCGCAACGCCGTCCTGCGTCGGGCCGCGAGCGCGCCGTCGTCCCGGACGGGGACACCGGGTGCCGACGCCCGCCGGGTCGCCGCGACGGGCCTGCCCATGTCGGCCGACTTCGTCGTCCGGATGACGGGTGCGCTCGCCCTGGTCGGCCTGGTCGCCCGGATCGGGGTCGACGAAGTCGCCGCCTACGGAATCGCCACCAAGGCCGTGTACGTCGCCACCATGGCCTTCTACGCGGTGCGCCAGGCCGCCGCGATCCACACCTCCCACCTGCTCGGCACCGGCCGCGACGAACGCCGGTCCGTCGGACGGCAGGCCCTGCTCCTCGGCGGGACGCTGGGGCTCACGGCCGCCCTGACCCTGCTCGCCGCCGGACCGTGGATCATGCGGGCCTTCGGCAGCGAGGGCGCGGTAGCCGAGGCCGGCACCCTCTACCTGCGCTGCCTGGGCCCGTACCTGGTCCTGCTCGCCTGCTTCATCGCCCTGGGCGGAGTCTTCGAAGGCAGCGGCGGCAGCCCCGCCCTCGCCCGGATCACCACCTGCGGGGTGATCCTCCAACTCGCCCTCGCCCACGCCCTGTCGGGGTCAGGACTACCCGGCATCTGCACCGCGATGGCGGCCTCCACGGCCCTCCAGTGCGCGGCCGTCACCAGGATGCACCGCCGCGCGACGCCCCGACCGGCGGACCGAACACCCCCGGGTCCGCCGCCCCACCTGCTCCGAACCGCGGGGGAGTGCGGTCGCGACCACGGCCGGGCCGCCCCGGGCCACCCGGCAGGGCGCCTCAACCACCGTGCTGGGAAGGAAAATTGACGGCCGGTCGATGAACCGCGGCCGTACCGTCCGGGCATGGACTGGAACGCCTGGCACGCCGGGCGCGACGACCCCGGTTCCTGGCGGGCCCGGCGGCGGATGGAGGAGACCGACCTGGTGCTCCGGATCGGTGAGTGGTTCGCGGCGGGGTTCGAGCAGCGCCGGCTCTCCCCGCCCGGGGTCGGCTACGGCGTGGGGGTGCACCGCTTCACCGGCAGGCCCGACGAACTGCGGCCCGAGCGGCCGGTGTTCGCGTTCGTCGGGTGCCGGGTGCCGGGTGCCGGGTGCCGGGTGCCGCGTCCCGACCTCTGGCCGGAGGGCCGAGGCCCGGCCCTCCGGGCCCGAACGGCGACCGGGCGGCGGACCCGGGTCAGCGGACGGTCTGGAGGTCGGCGTTCCGGCTGTTCATCCGGACCTTCAGCGTGGTGTACCCGGGCTTGCCGCCGGCGGCGTGCTCGCTCCAGTACTGGCAGGTGAAACCGGTGTCGGTCTCGAAGTCGTACGCCTTGGCCACCGGCATCTCCTGGCAGGCCAGCTTGCCCGCGCCCTCGTAGCCGGACTCCGGGCCGTACTGGTCGTACAGCTGGGCCTGGATCGTCTTGGCGACCAGCAGGCCCTTCTTCGGGGTCTTGGTGTACGAGATGATCATGCTGCCCTCCTTGTACGAGTCGCTGATCTTCACCTCGTACGGCACCTCGGCGCCCTCGAAGGTGGCCACGCACCGGCTGACCGCGCCCGCCTTCTGCGTGACGCCGTCCGGGCACTTCGCGGTGGTCTCGCCGGGCGTGCGGGCCTTCGACAGCAGGTCCTCGCGCAGCGCGAACTCGACCTTCTCGACCAGCGGCGCGCTGCGGTCGGGCGCCGGCGTCACCTTCAGCGCGTCACCGCTGTCGCCGCTGCGCAGGTACACGTCCGCCACCGGCCCGGTCACCGCCACCGGCAGCGCCGCACCGGCGTTCGAGGTGGGGGTGGGGCTGCCGGAGGAGGCGGTGGAAGCCGAGCCGAGGGCGGAGTCCGAGCCGGAACCCGCACCGGAGTCCGCGTCGGAGGAGCAGGCCGAGGTCAGCAGGACCGCCGCGAGGGCGCCGACGAGGAAGGTCTTGGAGAGCCGCATGGGCGAGGACCATACCGGCTCTTTGCCTTTCCTTTGAAGTAACGTCCGGGGAGCGGGAACGCGCGGTCGCCGCCCCCGGGTCAGCTGACCGGCTCGAACTGGAAGTTGGCCCCGTCCGCGATCACCTTGAGCGTGGTGTAGCCGGGCTTGCCGCCGGCGGCGCGCTCGCTCCAGTACTGGCAGGTGAAGCCGGTGTCGGAGCCGGAGGCGTAGACCGCGACGGCGGGCATCTCCTGGCAGGCCAGCTTGCTGGTGTCGGGGCGGCCGGAGTCCGGGCCGTAGTCCCGGTACAGCTCGGCCTGGACGGCCTTGGCGACCACCAGGGCCTTCATCGGGCTCATGGTGTACGAGACCAGCGACTGGTCCGGGCTGTAGGCGTCGCTGATCTGCACGTTGTACGGCACCGTGACGCCTTCGTAGACGACGTCGCACGGGCTGCCCGTGCTCGGCTTCAGGATGATGCCGCTCGGGCACGTGGCGCTGGTGCTGCCCGGCACCAGGGCCCGGCCCAGCAGGTCCTCGCGCAGCTTGGCCTCGACCTGCTCCTCCAGCGGGGCGCTCTTGTCGGGCCGGGGCACCGACAGCGCGTCCCCGGCGCCTGGGTGGGGACCCTACTGGCCGGTGCCGTGGCGCAGGAGCCGTTTTCGGTATTTGAACTCCCATACCCGCCACCCGCCCCCGTGAACCGTCCGGTCGCGGGCTAGGGTCTGCCGCATGGCGAACGACCCCGGTTGGACCTGCACCTGCTGCGGTGAGCGGCACTCCGAACTGCCGATGGCCTACCACGCCGAGGCGCCCGCCTCCTGGGAGCCCGGGATGGCGGAGCGGGAGGACTGCGAGCTGACCTCCGACCAGTGCGTGGTCGGGGAGCACTCGTTCGTCCGGGGGCTGGTCGAGATCCCGGTGATCGGCGGCGACGAGGTGTTCGCCTGGGGCGTGTGGGTCTCGCTGAGCGAGCGGAACTTCGCGCGGGCGACCGAACTGTGGGAGCGGCCCGGGCGGGAGTCGGAGCCGGCCTACTTCGGCTGGCTGTCCACCGAACTGCCGCTGTACGCGCCGTCCACGATCAACCTGAAGACCATGCACCACACCCGGCCGGTCGGGCGGCGCCCGTACATCGAACTGGAGCCCACCAGCCACCCGCTGGCCGTCGAGCAGCGCACCGGGATCACCCTGGAACGGGTCCGGGAGATCGCCGAGGCGCTGCTGCACCCCGGGCGGGGCGGCGGGGTCAGGGGTGCAGGACGACCAGGCGGACGGTGGTGGCGTCGCCGTCCGGAGTCGTGACGGCGGTGCCGGACGGGGTGCCGAAGGTGAGCACCCGGTGCCCGGCGCCGATCGGGAACTCCCAGTCGACGTGGTCGCGGCGGCGCAGCGCCGCGGTGTCGCCCAGGGCGGCGTCCGGCGTGGTGGCGACCTCGGTGGCCTTCAGCGCGGCGAGGTAGTCGGCGGCGGCGCCGGACGGGGCGGTGAAGCGCAGGAACAGGACGTCCGGGCCGGACACCGAGTCGTCGTCGCTGTAGTAGCGCACCCCGGTCGCCCCGGCGGGCAGCGTGACGCCGTAGTAGCGCAGCAGGGAGGCCAGGTTGCGCGGCCCGCCCAGGTTGGCGCAGTCGTACTGCCGGTAGGCCCGGGCGTCGTGCGGGTGCATCGGCCAGCAGCCGCCCCACGCCTCGCGGGCGCCGATCAGCCCGCCGCCCAGGACGAGCAGTACGACCAGGACCCAGGTCAGCGGCCTGCGGTGCCAGGCGCGGACAGCGGACATGCCCAACCCCCCGGTGCGCCGCCCCTCCGGGCGGTGTTCCCCGGGATCATAGACCGCCCGAACACCGGCTCGGAGGACCGTCGGCGACTCCCGCGGCAGCGGTCGCGCGGCCGACGGACCCGGTCTGTCGGATTTGCCCCGGTGCGTCATCCGGCCTGGTGGGGCGGGGTATTGGAGAGCGGAGGGTAAGGCGCCGGTGCGGTGGAAGTGAAGAAAGTGTAATGGTGCGAACCCGTGCTCGTACCCGTCGGGAGGCACTCCTAGGCTGATGCTTTGCCAGCAGATGACGATGACCCAGGGGGATGAATACGCAATGGGGGCCTACTTCCGCGTCGAAGTCGACGATCTCTCCAAGCTCATGCAGCGCATGAGGGACAGTCAGCAGGACATGCGCGAGGCACTGCACGCCATGAAGGAGACCGGTCCGAAGACGACCGGCAGCAAGGATCTCGACCACGCCTGCGACGACTTCAACGACAGCTGGCAGGACGCCATCACCCGGATAACCCAGGGCGTCGAGGCCCTGGAGGAGAAGCTCGACCAGACCTGCAAGAACTACGCGGAGACCGACCAGGCCATCCACGACATGTTCAGCGGGGCCGCGGCATGAGCGGCGACTTCTTCTCCTACGTGGTCGGCCTCGACCCCGACTTCCCGGCCCTGGGCTTCAACCCGGCCCCCGGCAACCCCGACAACGTCGACGGCCTGGTCGGCAAGCTCAACAAGGCCGCCAACGCGATGGACAGCGCCCACCGCACCCTGGTCGAGGTCGGCCGCGGCGGCAGCATCTGGGAGGGCGACGCGGCCCAGGCGTTCGCCGGCAAGATCGGCGAACTGCCCGGCTACCTGGAGGACAGCGTCGACGCCATGCGCCAGGCGTCCTCCGCGCTCAACAGCTGGCGCAGCCAGCTCTCCTCCTACCAGGACACCGCCCGCCGGTACGAGGAAGAGGCCCAGAACGCCAAGAGCCGCCTGGAGTCCGCGAAGAAGGCCCGCGAGCAGGCGTCCGACCGCTACGACAAGGCGTCCGACAACCCCGCCTTCATGCTGATCGGCCGGCACTTCGACGACCAGGCCACCTTCGCCCAGGCGCAGAACCAGATCGACTCCGCCAGCGCCGAGTACCAGGCCGCCGGCGACGCGCTGGAGAACGCCAGCCGCGACCTGAAGGCCATCGAGGACGAGCTGGAAGCCGTCGTCAAGCAGGCCCGGGAGCTCTACTTCCACCACCAGGACGACGCGGGCCGCACCTCGAAGGCGCTGCGCCGGGCCAACCAGAACGCTCCCGACATCGGCATGTGGGAGAAGATCGGCAACAAGTTCAAGGACATCGGCAAGTCCATCAAGAAGTGGGCGACGGACCACGCCGACGTGCTCAAGAAGATCGGCGACATCGCGAGCACCGTCTCCGGCGTGCTCGCCATCGCCGCGCTCGCCACCATGTGGTGCCCGCCGCTGTCGGCCACCCTCGGTGTGGCCTCGGCCGGTGCCTCCGCGGTCGCCCTCGGCGCCCACGGCATGGCCAAGCTCGGTGGGGCGGACGTCGGTTGGGGCACCCTCATCGGGGACGGGATCGGGGCCATCCCGTTCGGCGGCACCGCTTTCAAGGGCGCCAAGGGTGCGGTGAAGGGCGGGCTGGCCCTGGCGAAGGGCGAGGGCCTGGTCGTGGCCGGTGGGAAACTCGCCGAAGTCGGCAAGGGGTTGTCGAACGCGATACGCCACGGCGAGGGCTCCTTCATGAACAACAAGATCCTCACGCCGATCTTCACCAAGACGCCGCTACAGAAGCTGCCCGGCCTGACGACCTCCTTCGTCACGAAGGAGGTCAAGGCAGTCGTGGACGGCGAGAAAGTAGTGACCAAGGTGACCCAGGAGATCCTCGACCCCAAGGGCTGGTACTCGCGCGGCACCCAGATCGGCATGAAGCTCGGTAGCCTCGGCTACCACGCGGTGATGGGGCAGTGATGGCGGAACAGAACGAACAGCCGGTCCCGGCTCCCCGCGGGGAGGAGACCGTCCTCACGCCGCTCTCCGAAGTGATCATCGACGATCCCCTGAACCTCCACTGGGAGGTGCCCGCGCAGTTCCACTCCCTGGGCGTCGAACTGCCCGAGGAGGAGCGCGACGCGCACCTCGCCGAGGTGTCCGAGGAGATCTGGTCCGGCGGCAACGAGTTCCAGCGCACCACCGTGGCCGCCTGGTACCGGGACGTCGCGGACACCGCCGCCGAAGAGGGCGCCGTCTACTCGGGCATCCTGATCGCCCGCACCCCGGACGACCGGGCCACCGTCGCCACCCTGCTGATCCAGGCCGACCCGGCCGACACCCAGGACGCCGACGCGGTGGCCGCCTCCCTGCTGGAGATGCTCTCCGCCGACCCGGCCAACGACGTCTTCGACGTGGCCGCCCCGGTCGGCCCCGTGGTGGTCAGCGCCTTCGGCACCATCGCCGAGTTCGACGACGGTGCGGGGGGCAAGACCGAACTCACCCTCGCCCAGGCGTCCGCGTACATCCCGGTGCCGCGCGCCGACACGCTACTCACCATGACCATCAGCACGCCCACGCTGGCGGACTTCCCCGAGTACGTCGGAATGCTCGGGATGCTGGTCGACAGCGTGGTTTACGACGAGCCGGGCGCAGAACCGCGGGCCCCGGCGATCAGCCAGGAATCGGCCAGCCGGATCACGGAGATGTTCGGATGAGCACAGTGCACCCGCCGCCCCCGCCCGGCATCGACATCGGCCCGCTGCCCAGGCGCTCGGTGGTCGGGCTGTGGCTGCAGTTCTGCCTGCAGTGGGTCTGGCTGCCCTTCCGGGTGGTCTGGCAGTTGTTCGACAACCCCGCCCGGGACTGCGTGGCCGACGGGCACGGCTACGGCAAGTTCGTCCTCACTCCGAGCCGGTACCGCCTCGAACGCAGCGGCACCCGGGAGGAGTGGGAGGCCTGGGCCGACCGCGCCCTGGGCCAGGGCATCGCCGCGGCGACGTTCGGTGTGATGAACGCCATCGACCACTACAACACCGGCAAGACGCGCTACCAGGTGAAGGGGGACGGCCTCGTGCCCAGCACCACCATCCGCCGGCGCTACTACCGCGGCATCGGCGCCGAAGGGCTCGCCGTGCTGGCGGCCCGCCGCGGCTGGCAGATCGACTGGCGGGACGCGCGGAGCTCGGAGATCCACCTCTCCCAGATCCAGCCGGGGGTGACCGGATGAGCACGTGGCACCCGCCGGCCCCGCCCGGCCTCCACACCGGCCCGCTGCGCAAGCGTTCGGTGGTCGGGCTGTGGCTGGAGTTCTGCCTGCAGTGGTTCTGGACGCCCGTCCGGTACTTCGTGCTCGACGGCGGCTGGGGGCTCACCCTCCCCCCGTCCCGGTACCGCCTCGAACGGCGCGGTACCCGGGAGGAGTGGGAGGCGTCGCTCGACCGGGTCCTGGACGTGTTGATCCGGTACGCGCAGGAGGAGGTGGAGCGCCGGCGGGAGAAGAACGACAGCGGCAAGTACCCGTGCGGCTTCGTCGGCCCGTCGCTGGTGCCCACGATCACGCTGTCCAGGGGCTCCTACCGGGGCATCGGCCTCGAAGGGCTCGCCGCGGTCGCCGCCCGGCGCGGCTGGCAGGTGCGCTGGGAGACGGCGCGCTTCCAGTACGTCGGCCTGTTCCAGGCGCAGCCGCAACAGCCGCAGCCGCAGGGGTACCAGCAGCCCTATCAGCAGCCGCAGGGGTACCAGCAGCAGTACCCGCAGCAGCAGCCCAACCCCTACCAGCAGCAGCCCGGGCAGTGGGGGTGAGGCGGCGGGGGTAGACGGCTCCGGGGCTCCGCCGGTGCACCTGGTCGTCAGGTGCGCCGGCGGCGTCAGGGCGGCGCGCGGGGGTGTCACTCGTACGAGTGGATTGTGGAATCCGGGTGGCCCAGCGGGGTATCGGTGACCGCGGGCCGGTGGGCTCGTTAGGCATCGCGCCGATCTCTGTCGACGAACACCTTAGGGGCGGGACCCAGTGGCTCAGCCGTTCGAACTGCCGGACTTCTACGTGCCGTACCCGGCCCGGATCAACCCGCACTACGAGGGGGCGCGGGTGCACACCAAGGAGTGGGCGCGCGACTTCGGCATGCTGGAGGGGTCGGGCATCTGGGAGGAGCACGACCTCGACTCGCACGACTACGCGCTGCTCTGCTCCTACACCCACCCGGACTGCGACAGCGAGGCGCTGGACCTCGTCACCGACTGGTACACCTGGGTCTTCTTCTTCGACGACCACTTCCTGGAGACCTTCAAGCGGACCCTCGACCGCGAGGGCGGCAAGGCGTACCTGGACCGGCTGCCCGCGTTCATGCCGATGGACCTGGCGGACGGCTACCCGGAGGCCACCAACCCGGTCGAGGCCGGCCTGGCCGACCTGTGGCAGCGCACCGTCCCGCACATGTCGGCCGACTGGCGGGCCCGGTTCGCCGAGTCGACCAGGAACCTGCTGAACGAGTCGCTCTGGGAGCTGTCGAACATCAACGAGGGCCGGGTCTCCAACCCGGTCGAGTACATCGAGATGCGCCGCAAGGTCGGCGGCGCCCCCTGGTCGGCCGGGCTGATCGAGTACGCGGCGAACGCCGAGGTGCCCGAGTCGGTGGCGCACTCGCGGCCGCTGCGCGTCCTGCGGGACGCCTTCTCGGACGGCGTGCACCTGCGCAACGACCTGTTCTCGTACGAGCGCGAGATCGGCGAGGAGGGCGAACTGTCCAACGGCGTCCTGGTGCTGGAGACCTTCCTGGGCTGCTCCACCCAGCAGGCCGCGGACGCCGTCAACGACCTGCTCACCTCCCGGCTGCAGCAGTTCGAGAACACCGCGCTCACCGAACTCGCCCCGCTGGTGGTCGAGCACGCGCTCGGCCCGGCGGAGGTCGCCCGGGTCCTGGCCTACGTCAAGGGCATGCAGGACTGGCAGTCCGGCGGCCACGAGTGGCACATGCGCTCCAGCCGGTACATGAACGGCGGCGGCGCGGGCCTCCCCGCCACCGGCCCCCGCGGCCTGGGCACCTCCGCGGCCGACATCCGCCTCGCGGCGGGCGTCCGCGGCCTGCGCAGCTTCGTCCACACCCCGCACCGCAGGGTCGGCCCGGTGCCGCTGCCCGCCTTCCCGATGCCGTACCCGCTCACGCTCAACCCGCACCTGGACGGCTCCCGGGAGTACGTCGTCCGCTGGGCCCGCGAGTTCGGCCTGCTCGACCCGGAGCCCGGCGTCCCCGGCTCCGACGTCTGGGACGAGCGCAAGCTCCGCGACTACGACTTCGCGCTGTGCGCCGCGGGCATCGACCCCGACGCCACCCCCGCCGAGCTCGACCTCTCCTCCGCCTGGCTGACCTGGGGCACCTACGCCGACGACTACTACCCGGCCGTCTTCGGCCGCCCCCGCGACCTGCTCGGCGCGAAGGCCGCCAACGAGCGGCTGCACGCGCTGATGACGCTGGACGGCAGCCTCCCGTTCGCCCCGCGCAACGCCCTGGAGTCCGGCCTCGCCGACCTCTGGCGGCGCACCGTCGCCCCGTTCGAGCAGGGCGCCCGGGCCAAGTTCCGCAAGGCCGTCGGGGACATGCTCGACAGCTGGCTGTGGGAGCTCGCCAACACCGCCCAGAACCGCATCCCGGACCCGGTCGACTACATCGAGATGCGCCGCGCCACCTTCGGCTCCGACCTGACGATGAGCCTGGCCCGGCTCGGCCGCGGCGAGGTGATCCCCGAGGAGGTCTACGCGAGCGGCACCCTGCGGGCGATCGAGAACTCCGCCGCGGACTACGGCTGCCTGGTCAACGACCTGCACTCGTACCGCAAGGAGGTCGAGTACGAGGGCGAGTTCCACAACCTGGTCCGGGTGGTGGAGAACTTCTTCTCCTGCGACCACCCGGTCGCGGTCGCCATCGTGGCCGACCTGATGGCCTCCCGGCTCAGCCAGTTCGCGCACGTGGTCAAGGGCGAACTCCCGCTCCTCAAGCACGACTTCGCGCTCGACGGCGAGGCCGCGCAGGCCCTCGACGGGTACGTCCGCGAGCTGGAGGACTGGATGGCCGCCGTCCTCAACTGGCACCAGCGGTGCGAGCGCTACACCGACGACGTGCTGCGGCGGCACTTCGCCCCGAAGACGGCCCTCCCGGCGGAGCTGGGCACCTCGGCGATGCGGATCCTGCAGACGATCGGCCGCTGAAACGCCAAACGCCGGAACGCCGAAACGCCGGAACGGGGGCCCGGGAAGGATCCCGGAACCCCCGTCCCGTCAGTCGGGTGCCGTCACTGCCAGCTGTCCTGCCGCGGCTGCACCGGGGGTCCCTGGTGCGGGACGGGAGCGGGCGCCGGGCGGTGCGGGTGGTGCCGGTGGCCCCGGGGGTGGCGGGTGAGGGTGTAGCCGAGGACGCCGGCCAGCGCGGCCAGCACACCGCCGGAGACGGTCCACCACCAGCGGGTGTTCCAGCCGGAGAAGAGGTCCGAGTACCAGTGGGTCTCCTCCGCGGCGGGCGCGGCCGCGTACGTCGCGCTCGCGCTCGGCGCCGGGGTGGCCGCCGCGGCGGCCGCCGTCGCCCCGGCGTTCACCGGCGGCACCAGCGGGTCCTTGAGCGCGCCGCCCTCGGGCTGGGCGTCGTCCGCGCCGCCCTTGGTGGCGACGTGCACGTGGACGGTGGAGGCCAGGCCGAGGTCGGTCTGCGGGATGTCCGTGGTGGACAGCCGGACGTAGTACGTGCCGGGCAGCGGGTCGCCGGACCAGGGCTCGGCCCAGGAGCGGATCTGCCGCAGCGTGCAGCTCAGCTCCAGGGTGGTCGCGCTCTGCTCGGCGGTGCCGTCCTGCGGCCCCGCGGTGCAGGACTGCCGGCGGCGCAGGCCGTCGAACAGCTCGACCGTCCAGGTCTGCGCGCCGTGCCGGTCCGCGGCGTCCGGCAGGGTGACCGTGACCTGGACGGTCGGGGTCTGGCCCTCGGAGGCCGGGAACGCCCAGTACAGGTAGTCACCGGTGGAGACCGGGACGTCCGCGTCCTGGCCGGAGGCCAGCGTGGTCGCGGTCAGGAAGCTGGTGCCCACCGAGTTGAGCACCGGCTTTCCGGTGCCGGACGCGGACGGCGAGGCGGACGGGGACGCGGCCGAGGCCGTCGTCGGGGCCAGCAGCAGCAGGCCGGTGAACGCGGCGGCCGCGGCCGCGGCGGTGCGGAAGTTGCGCATCGTCAGTTCTCCCGCCAGACGGAGATCCGCCAGCGTGCCAGCCAGCCGAAGACCAGACCGGCGAGCAGGCCGGCCAGGGTGAGGACACCGAGCAGGATCCAGCCGCGGCCCAGCCCCATCGCGGGGCCGTCCGGGGCCGGGGAGGCGGCGGCGACGTCCACGGTCAGCTCCAGCGGCAGACCCGGGTCGGCCTGCACGGCCGCCTGCGGGGCGAAGGAGTTGCTGACCACCAGGCACACCGTCCGGGCGGTCGAGGCCGAGCCCGAGCCCTTCGACGGGGACGCGGAGGCCGCGTCGGAGTCGTCCTCGGACGCGGACCAGCGCACGCCGGTCGACGCCACGTCGGTGCGGCCCGAACCGGCGTCGCTGCCGCGCACCAGCTCCTGGCCGCCGCTGTCGGTGGCCTGCAGCAGCACCCCGTAGTCCCGGGCCACGGCCCGGTCCGGGGTGACGCTGACCGAGGCGCGCAGCTCCTCGCCCGCCTTCACCGGCACCCGGTACACCCGGTGCTCGGAGAACTTCTCCCGGTCGGTGTACACGCCGGGGGACAGCACCGGGGCGTCCGCGCACTTGTCGGCGCCGGTCACCTGGGCCGGGGCGACGGTGTGGGTGTCCTGGGCGCGCTCGACCAACTGCTTGACGCGCTTGGTCAGCTGGTCCTGGCTGCGCACGTCGGTGAAGGTGCCGCCGGTCGCGTTGGCGATGCAGATCAGCTGCTGCCGGGTCTTGTCGTCGTGGGCCAGGCCGAGGGTGTCGACCACCAGGTGGATGCCCTGGCTGGCCAGTTCGCGGGCCACGTCGCACGGGTCCGGCGGCGCGCAGGTGTCCTCGCCGTCGGTGATCAGCACGATCCGGCGGGTGGTCGGGCCGGTGCCGAGGTCCTGGGCGGCGGCCCGCAGCGCGATCCCGATCGGGGTCCAGCCGGTCGGGCGGACGGTGGCGACGGCCGTCTTGGCCTCCACCTTGTTCGTCCTGCCGACCGGGTAGAGCTGCTGGGTGTCCTTGCAGCCCTCCTTCTGGTCGTTGCCCGGGTAGGTCGCGCCGAGGGTGCGGATGCCGAACTCGGTCTCCTCCGGCAGCGCGTCGATGACCTCCTTGATCGACTGCTGGGCGACCTCCATCCGGCTCTTGCCCTGGATGTCCGTCGTGCGCATCGACCCCGAACCGTCCAGGATCAGGTCGACCTTGGGCGCCTCGGTCGCGGCGGCCGGAGCCCCGGGTTCGTCGGCCGCCGCGGGGAAGGTGCCCAACCCGGTGGCCACGACTATCGTCAGGGCCCCGAGCAGGGCGGCCGCGCGGGCCGTCCGTCGTGGTGTGGTGGGTGTGATCACCCGCCGCATCCTAGGGCGTGTCAGACGATTCCCGCCGGGCGGGCGACGCCGGAGCACGCCCCTCGCCGGCTCGTCGTCAGTCACCTATGCTCCGCATGGATTTCTTCCTCCGCGCCGCCGACGCACGCACTCCAACGCCGCCCGCTGATCCGACGGGAATCGTCAGACGCGCCCCGGGGACCGTCAGTTCGAATCGCCCGACGCGGGTGGTGGGCGGCGCCTACCCTGAACGCACGGGCGGAGCGGGCGAGGAGAGCGCATGACGGTGCGTCTGGCCGGGGTCGGCAAGCGTTACGGGCGCGGCGGCCGGTGGATCCTGCGGGACGTCGCGCTGGCGCTGCCGCCCGGCGGGATCGTCCGGGTCGAGGGGGCCAACGGCACCGGGAAGTCCACCCTGTTGAAGGTCCTGGCGGGTGTCGAGCGGGCCGACCGGGGCACCGTCGAGGTCGCCGGCCGCCGGGCCTACGTGCCCGAACGCTTCCCGCCCGCCCTGCCGTTCACCGCCCGGGACTACCTCCGCCAGCTGGCCCGGGTGCGCGGCCTGAGCGCCGGGCAGGGCCGCCGCCGGGCCGACCACTGGCTGGAGCGCTTCGGCATCGCCGGGTACGCGGACACCCCGATCGGCCGGCTCTCCAAGGGCACCTGCCAGAAGGTCGCGGTCGCCCAGGCGCTGCTCGCCGAGGCCGACCTGCTGCTGCTGGACGAAGCCTGGACCGGGCTCGACCGGGCCGCCCGCGGCGAGTTGGACGCGGCCGTCGCCGAACGGGCCGCGGCGGGCGGGCTGGTGGTGTTCGTCGACCACGACCCGGGCCGGCTGGCCGGCCTCACCACCGCCGGACACCTCGTCAAGGACGGCACCCTGCACGGGATCCCGGTCGCCGCCGCCGGGCCGGACGGCCCCCGCACGGCGATCGTGGTGCGCGCCGAACGCCTCCCCGAGCACCTCCCCGGCAACCCCGGGCGCACGCCGCTCGCCGACGGCGCCGTCCGGCTGGAGGTGGCCGCCGCGCACTCCGACACCCTGCTGCGCCGGCTCCTCGGTTCCGTGCCGCCGGTGCACGTCCACAGCGTGGCCCCCGCGGAGCACGCCGAAGGAGGCCGACCGTGACGCTGCGCGTGCTGACGCGGTACCACCTGGAGCTGCTGGTCCGCTCGCAGCGCTGGCTCGCCCCCGGGCTGGCGTACGTGGTGGTGCTGGGGCTGGGCCTGTCGGGCGGGGACGACACCGCGGGGGCGGCCGCCTTCTCGGCCGGGCTGCTGGTGCCGGTGGCGGCCTGGCTGGTGCGCGCCGCGGTCGGGGCGGAGCCCGCGCAGTCGCGGGCCTGCCTGGTCGCGGCGGCGGGCTGGCCGCGGGTGCACCTGGCGGCGCTGCTGGCGGCGGTGCTGGCCGGGCTGGGTCTGGGCCTGGCGGGGCTGGCGGCGGCGGTGCTGCTGGGCGGCGGGGGCTCGGGCGCGGCGGTCGCCGCCGGTGCGCTGGCGACGGTGGTGTGCGTGCTGTCGGGGGCGGCGGTGGGGGCGCTGTGCAACCGCCCGGTGGTGACGGGGGCGTACGCGGTGCCGCTGGGCCTCGGCGGGGTGGTGGCGGTGCTGCTGGTGCCGGGCTCGCCCGCGAACGCGGTGGTGCGGGCGCTGGTGCTGGGTGCCCGGGGCGCGCTGAGCGTGCCGTGGTGGACGCTCCCGGCGGCGCTGGTGTTCGCGGCGGGGTGCTGCTGGGCGGCGGTGGCGGCCGCGGTGCGGCGCGGCGACTGAGCGCCGGGCCCGCCGGTGGGAAACGGACACACCGACCAGATCGGATGAAATACGGCCAATCCTGGTTAGGGTGCTGGAGGACGTGCCCGAAGCCTGGAAGCCTGTCGGAAGGAAGCCCGCCGTGAGCAACCTGTTCGCGATCGCCTACCCGGATGTCGCCACCGCGCAGAAGGTCCGCGACGAGCTGGTCGGCCTGCAGAAGCAGAAGCTGGTCGACCTGGAGGACGTCGTGGTGGTCGAGCGCCGCGAGGACGGGAAGATCAAGCTGCACCAGGCGGTCTCCAACACCGGCATGGGCGCCGCCTCGGGTGCGCTGTGGGGCGGCGTGATCGGCCTGCTGTTCTTCATGCCGTTCCTGGGCGCGGCGGTCGGCGGCGCGACCGGCGCCGCGGTCGGCGCGTCCACCGACACCGGCGTGGACGACAACTTCATGCGCCAGATCGGCGAGAAGCTGGAGCCCGGCAAGGCCGCGGTCTTCGCGCTCGTCCGCTCGGCGACGCAGGACAAGGTGATCCCGGCCGTCGCGCAGTTCGGCGGCGAGCTGATCCAGACCTCGCTCAGCCACGAGGAGGAGGAGCACCTGCGGGAGATCGCCAAGGCCGCCTACCCCGCGTCCACGCTCTGACACCACCGCGGTTCCCTTCCGGCGGGGTGCCGGGCGCGCGTCGCCCGGCACCCCGCCGTCCGTGCCCTTTCGAGCTGGCGAGGACGGCTGGTGGTGGCGACTGACTCCGCGACCCGGGCGGCCCGGGTGCCCCGGGCCCGGCGGCCCGGGACGGGGCGCTGGACCGAACTGTTGCTGGTGCTGGCCGCGGTGGGCCTCGCGGTGTTCGGCTACGTCGAGGTCGGCGTCAACCTCGACGGCACGGCCCCGCCGGACGCCGCCCAGTACGGCGCCGCGCTCGGCGTGCTCGCCCTGCTCGCGCACGCCGCGGTCCGCTGGCGCGCCAAGTGGGCCGACCCGCTGCTGCTGCCGATCGCCGTCCTGCTGAACGGCATCGGACTGGTCGTCATCTACCGGCTGGACCGCAACCCCGGCAGCGCCGCCGCCCCCACCCAACTGCTCTGGTCCACCCTCGGGGTGGGCCTGTTCATCGCGGTGCTGCTCCTGCTGCGCGACCACCGCCGGCTCCAGCGCTACGCCTACGTCGGCGCGTTCGTCGCCCTCGTCCTGCTGGTGCTGCCGGTGTTCTTCCCGCCGGTGTACGGCTCGCGGATCTGGATCACGCTGGGCCCGCTGTCCTTCCAGCCCGGCGAGTTCGCCAAGGTCCTGCTGGCGGTCTTCTTCGCCGCCTACCTGGCCGCGCACCGGGACGCGCTGGCGCTGACCGGCCGCAAGGTGCTCTGGTTCCAGCTGCCGCTGGGCCGGGTGCTCGGCCCGGTGCTGCTGATCTGGGCCGCGTTCGTCGGCGTGCTGGTCCTGGAGACCGACCTCGGCACCTCGCTGCTGTTCTTCGGCCTGTTCGTGGTGATGCTGTACGTCGCCACCGCCCGCACCGGCTGGATCGTGATCGGCCTGCTGCTGTCCGCGCTGGCCGCCGTCGGCGTCGGCTGGCTCTCCCCGCACGTGCACAGCCGGGTCACCGAGTGGCTGCACCCGCTCGCCTCGATCGAGGCCGGGCAGGGCGCCAACCAGATCGCCCAGTCGCTGTTCGCCTTCGCCTGGGGCGGCCAGCTCGGCACCGGCCTGGGCCTGGGCCACTCCGCGCTGATCGGCTTCGCCACCAAGTCCGACTTCATCCTGGCCACCGTCGGCGAGGAACTCGGCCTGACCGGCCTGTTCGCGGTCTTCCTGCTGTACGCCCTGCTGGTCTCCCGCGGCTTCAGGACCGGCATCGCGCTGCGCGACCCGTTCGGGCGGCTGCTCGCCATCGGCCTGGCCGCGCTGGTCGCCATCCAGGTGTTCGTGGTCGCGGGCGGCGTCCTCGACCTGATCCCGCTGACCGGCATGACGCTGCCGTTCATCGCCCAGGGCGGCTCGTCCGTGGTCACCAACTGGATCATCGTGGCGCTGCTGGTCCGGACGAGCGACCTCGCCCGGCGCCCCGCCCCCGAGGAGGACGCGTGAGGTTCACCCGGCCCGCGGGCACCAACGGCGGCCCGCAGGGGCTGCCCGGCATCTCCACCACCGGACGCCGGGCCGGCACCTTCTGCATGCTGCTGATCGTCGCCCTCGCCGTCCAGAGCACCCGGGTCCAGGTGTTCCAGAAGAAGGAACTCGACCACAACGCCGCCAACCAGCGCGCCACCATCCAGCGCTACTCCCAGCCCCGCGGCAACCTGCTGGTCGCCGGACAGCCCGTCACCGGCTCCACGGAGACCGGCGGCCGCTACGCCTACAAGCGCACCTACAGCGACGGCGCGCTGTACGCCGCCGTCACCGGCTACTCGTCCCAGACCTACGGCAACACCCAACTGGAGGGCGTCTACGACGACGTGCTCTCCGGCACCGACCCCGCGCTGGCCGGCTGGGCCGTCTGGGACGCGGTCACCCGGCAGCAGCAGCCCGGCGGCGACGTGGTCACCACCATCGACCCCGCCGCCCAGCGCGCCGCCGTGCAGGGCCTCGGCAACCAGAAGGGCGCCGTCGCCGCGATCGAACCCGCCACCGGCCGGATCCTCGCCCTCGCCTCCACCCCCAGCTACGACCCCGGCAGCTTCGCCGGGACGTCCAACGCCGACCAGGACGCCTGGAAGAAGCTCCAGGACGACCCCGACCAGCCGATGCTCAACCGGGCGCTGCGCCAGATCTACCCGCCCGGCTCCACCTTCAAGGTGGTCACCGCCGCCGCCGCCCTGGCGAGCGGCGTCGTCACCGACATCGACGCCCCCACCGACGCCCCCTACCCGTACGTCATGCCCGGCACCACCACCCCGCTCAACAACGACACCACCGCCTGTGACCGGGCCGGGCTCTCGCTGGACGAGGCCATGACGCTGTCCTGCAACAGCGTCATGGGCTACCTCGGCGTGCAGACCGGCCTCGACCGGATGACCGCGATGGCGCGGAACTTCGGCTTCAACGACGCCAAGCTCGACACCCCGGTGCGGGCCGCCCGCTCCAACTTCGACACCACCATGAACACCTCCCAACTGGCGCTCTCCTCCATCGGCCAGTACGACACCGCCGCCACCCCGCTGGTGATGGCCATGGTCGCCGCCGGGGCCGCCAACGACGGCCAGGTGATGCACCCCCAGCTCGTCGACAAGCTCACCAAGGCCGACGGCAGCCAGGTCCAGCTGATGCACCCGAGCCTCTACCACCAGGCGTTCGGCTCCGGGGTCGCCCGGCAACTGCAGCAGCTGATGGTCGACGTGGTGGAGAACGGCACCGGCCGCAACGCCCGGATCCCCGGCGCCGAGGTCGGCGGCAAGACCGGCACCGCCCAGCACGGCGTCGACAACTCCGGCACCCCCTACGCCTGGTTCATCGCCTGGGCCCGCCCGGCCGGCTCCGGCAGCGTCCCGCCGGTCGCCGTCGCCGTGGTCGTCGCCGACAGCCAGGCCACCGACGTCACCGGCGGCGGGCTCGCCGCCCCCATCGCCAAGTCCGTCATGCAGGCCGTGCTGAACCGGTAGCCGGGCGCAAAACGCCGAAAAGCCGTGATTTGGTAAGGTCCGGTTCGATTCCCCACCAGAAGGACACCGATGAGCACCACCGGCCTGCTGCGGCGCAAGCCCGTCGACACCCTGATCGCCGAAGCAGGAGGCACCGGAGCCGGACACCTGCGCCGCACCATCGGCCTGTGGCAGTTGTCCGCGATCGGCATCGGCGCCACCGTCGGCACCGGCATCTTCTTCGTCCTCACCACCTCCGTCCCCGAGGCCGGCCCCGCCGTCGTGCTCTCCTTCGTGATCGCCGCCGTCACGGCCGGCCTCACCGCGCTCTGCTACGCCGAACTCGCCTCCGCCATCCCGGTGGCCGGCTCCTCCTACTCGTACGCGTACGCCACCATGGGCGAACTCGTCGCCTTCGGCGTCGGCGTCTGCCTGCTGATGGAGTACGGCGTCTCGGCCTCCGCGATCGCCGTCACCTGGGGCCAGTACCTCGACCAGTTCTCCGACCTCGCCTTCGGCCTGCACCTGCCCGCCGCGCTCACCGCCCCGCCCGGCGAGGGCGGCGTCTTCAACCTCCCCGCGGTCGTGCTGGTCGTGCTGGTCACCGTCCTGCTGATCCGCGGCGTCGGCGAGTCCGCGAAGGTCAACGCCGTCATGGTGGCGATCAAGCTCGTCATCCTGGTGCTCTTCGTCGCCGTCGGACTCACCGGCTTCACCGCCGGCAACTTCACCCCGTTCGCGCCCAACGGCTGGGACGGCGTCCAGACCGCCGCCTCCACCATCTTCTTCTCCTTCATCGGCCTCGACGCGGTCTCCACCGCCGGGGAGGAGGTCCGCGACCCGCGGCGCACCCTCCCGCTCGCCATCCTCGTCTCGCTGGTCGTCGTCACCACCCTCTACATCGCCGTCGCCGTCACCGCGGTCGGCGCCCAGCCCTGGCAGGAGTTCGACGGCCAGGAGGCCGGGCTCGCCCAGATCCTCCAGAACGTCACCGGCCACAGCTGGCCCGCCCTGGTCTTCGCGGCCGGCGCGATCGTCTCGATCTTCTCCATCACCCTCGTGGTGATCTACGGCCAGACCCGCATCCTCTACGCGATGGGCCGCGACGGCCTCCTCCCGCGCCCCTTCACCCGGGTCTCCGCCCGCACCGGCACCCCCGTCTGGAACACCCTGGTCGTCGGCACCGCGGTCGCCGTCCTCGCCGCGGTCTTCCCGCTCAAACTGCTCGCCGACATGACCTCGATGGGCACCCTGGTCGCCTTCACCGCGGTCTCGATCGGCATCGTCGTGCTCCGCCGCACCCGCCCCGACCTCCCGCGCGGCTTCAAGGTGCCGCTCTACCCCGTCACCCCGCTGCTCAGTGCCGCGTTCTGCGTCTACCTGATCACCAAGCTGCACACCGACACCTTCGTCGCCTTCGCGGTCGTCCTCGCGGTCGCGGCGGTGCTCTACTTCGGCTACAGCAGGAGGCACTCCCGCCTCGCCGGTGAGCGCTGAAACGTTCAGGGGCTCGACGGGAGGGGAAACCAGGGGCTCGGGGAACGGCGAGGCCCAGGCTGCTGACGGTGCACTGCCGGAGCGCGCATCGGCTTCCGGTTCCGTTTACTACACGCAGCAGCACGAACCTCCGATGGGCTCCGGCCGTCAGCAGCACGGACCCGCCGTTCCCCGGGCCCCTATCGGGGCCACTGCGCAGCACGGACCCGCCGTTCCCCGGGCCCCTGGCGGGGCCCCCGGCGCTCAGCCCTTGTTGCCGACCGCCAGCACCCGGGAGGCCGCCGGGCCGGCGGCCGCGGAGCCGTGGCCGCCGCCCTCGACCTCGGCGGCGACCGCGAGGTTGCCGGAGTAGGCGGTGAACCAGGAGTTCGCCTTGTCGCTGGTGTCGACCTCGGCGGTGCCGGTCTTCGCGCCGGACCCGGCCGGCAGCGCGGGCGAGACCTCGGAGGCGGTGCCGGACTGGACGGTCTTCACCATCAGCGACCGCAGGCTGTTCAGGACCTCGGGGGAGAGGTTGCGGGCGGCCGGGGTCTGGGCCGTGCCGGGGATCAGGATCGGCTGCCGGAACACCCCGGACTGCACGGTCGCCGCGACCGAGGCCATCCCCAGCGGGTTGGTGCGGATCTTGCCCTGGCCGATGAACTCGCTGGCCGCGCCGGCCATGTTGCCCTCGACCGGGATGTCGGTGTCGAAGTTGGTCAGGCCGGTGTGCCAGACCAGGCCGAGCCCGAACACGTCCTTGGCGATCGCGGGCAGGCTGCCCGGCTTGAGGACGTCCTTGCCCTTCTCGATGAAGGAGGTGTTGCAGGAGTGGATGAACGCGTCGGTGAGCGTGTAGTCCGGGTGCGCGCCGGGCTCGTCGTTGGTGACGGCCTTGCCGGTGACCATGGTGGTCTCCGGGCAGGGCATCCCGGTGCTGGGCGTGACCCCGGCCTCCAGCAGGGCCGCGGTGGTGAGCACCTTCATGGTGGAGCCGGGCGCGGTGCCGCCGGAGAAGGCCCGGTTCTGGCCGGTGGAGGGCGAGAACGCGTACGCCAGGACGTTGCCGCTGCTGGGCTCGATCGCCACCAGCGAGGCGGGCTTGCCGCCCTGCGCGGTGACCTGCTGCTCGGCGGCGTTCTGCAGGTCCGCGTCGATGGTGAGCTTCAGGTTGGGGACGGCCCGGGGCTCCTTGACGGTGAACAGCTTCTCGTCGGTGGCCTTGCCGCCCGAGGTGGCCGGGGTGGAGATCATCACGCCGCTGCCCGCGTCCGTCGGGTCGCCGTCCTGCGGGGCCGCGCTCTTGAGCTGGTTGAGCAGGCCGACCAGCGAGGGGTAGCCGGTGAGCGGCTTGCCCTTGCGGTCGGTGACGGTGGCCGGGGTCGCGTAGACCGGCTTGACCGCGATGGTCTCGCCCGCGTCCAGCCGGGGGTGGATGACGCTGGGGGCCCAGTGGACGGCGGCGGTGCCGTCGCTCATCTTCACCACGCCGAGGACGCCGTTGTAGTTCCAGGGGGTGCCGCTCTCGGCGAACTCGACGGACGCCTTGAAGCTCTCCAGCACGCCGGTGGGCGCCGGGCTCCCGGAGGCGGACGCCGAGGCCGTCCCGGAGGCCGGGGCGCTCGCCGACTTGGCCGCGGCGGGGCTGGGCGCGGTGGTCGGGCCGCCGACGGTCAGGTGGACGGCGCTGGGCTTCACGTTGTCCTGGAACGCCTGCAGGGCGGCCTGCGCCTTGTCCGGGTCGTCGGTGAGCTTCGCGGCGCCGAACAGGTCGCCCTTGGCCCAGGCGTCCAGGAACGCGGTGGCGCCGGAGGCGGCGAGCTCCTGGCTCGGGGGCTCGGCGACCACGGTGCGGGGCTTCTTCGCCTCGTCCTTGCCGGAGCCCCCGTCGCCGGAGACCAGGGCGTACGCCCCGTACCCGCCGCCGAGGAGCACGGCCGCGGCGAGCACCGAGACGCCGATCTTCGCGCCGTTGTTCACGTCGAGTCCCCCATGCTGTGTCGTGGCCGTCGGAGTTCAGCGGCCACGACACCATAGGCAGACCTCTTCCGTGCACTCACGACACGGGAACCTTTTGTGACAGTTCCGGTACACGTGTGCGGGAGTGGTGGCCGGGACGGGGCTAGATCCAGGTGTCCAGCCACATCCGGGCCCGCCAGTCGTCCATCGGGATCGTCTGGCCGGTGTAGATCGGGTAGAAGTACAGGAAGTTCCACATGACCGCGACCACCAGCAGCCCGGCGCCGGTGGCCCCGGCCAGCCTGCGGTCGGGCGAGGCGTCAGCCCGGCCGAGCATCGCGCCGATCATCATGGTCACCGCGAGCACCAGGAACGGGACGAAGCAGACCGCGTAGAACAGGAAGATCGTCCGGGCCTGGTAGTTGAACCAGGGCAGGTAGCCGGCGGCCAGCGCGCACAGGATCGCCCCGGCCCGCCAGTCGCGGCGCATCAGCCAGCGGTACAGGCAGTAGAGCAGCGCGACGATGCCCGCCCACCACAGGAACGGGGTGCCGATGGCCAGCACCTCGCGGGCGCACTCGGTGGTGGTGCAGCCGGCCTGGCCGTTCTTCGGCGACTCGTAGAAGAACGAGACCGGGCGGCCCAGCAGCAGCCAGCTCCACGGGTTGGACTGGTAGGTGTGCGGGTCGTGCAGGTTGACGTTGAAGTGCCAGATCTCGTGGTGGTAGTGCCACAGGCTGCGGGCCCAGTCCGGCACCCAGCCCCAGGTGTCGCTGGGGTTCAGCGCGGCCCAGTCGCGCAGGTAGCCGCCCTTGCCGGGCGCGGGGGAGGAGAGGATCCAGCCGGTCCAGGTCAGCAGGTAGGTGACGGCGGCGGTCAGGGCGACGGACACCCCGGCCCAGGCGAAGTCCCACAGGCCGCGCAGGTTGCGCCCGCCGCCGGCCAGCCGGCGGCCCGAGGAGTCCCAGAACCCGGCCAGCAGCACCAGCGCCAGGACGGCCGGGGCGCCGCTCCACTTGGTGCCGGTCATCAGGCCCAGGCAGACCGCCGAGGCCAGCCGGTAGGGCCGCCAGCCCAGGTGCCACCAGTCGGCGCTCTCGCCCCGGGCCAGCCGTTCGGCGATCAGGGCGCGGCTCTTGTCCCGGTCGACCAGCAGCAGGCCGAACGCGGCCAGGAACCAGAACATCACCACCAGGTCGAGGATCGAGGTGCGGCTGAGCACGAAGTGCAGCCCGTCCACCGACAGCAGCAGGCCGGCCACGCAGCCCAGCAGGGTGGAGCGGAACATCCGGCGGGCGATCCGGGCCAGCATCAGCACCGAGAGGGTGCCGAGCACGGCCACCATGAAGCGCCAGCCGAACGGGTCCATGCCGAAGAACCGCTCGCCCAGGCCGATGATCCACTTGCCGACCGGCGGGTGCACCACGAACGCCGCGCTGGTGCTGTTCAGCGGCACCGTCGGATTGGGCGCGGTGATCAGGCCGTTGGCCTCGCTGGACCAGTTGCTCTCGTAGCCCAGGTGCCAGAGCGCGTACGCGTCCTTGGCGTAGTACGTCTCGTCGAAGATCAGCGCGTGCGGGCTGCCCAGGTTCACGAAGCGCAGCACGCCGGCGAACAGCGCGACGGCGAGCGGCCCGAGCCAGCCGGCCCACCGGCACAGCCAGGACCACAGCGGCGCGGGCAGCCGCACGCCCAGCCGGACGAGCAGCGGCGAGGGCTCGACGAGCGCCGGGGTGACGCCCGGGCCGTCCGGCATCGGCGGCACCAACTGCTCGGCCAGGGACGTGCGTCGGCGCTCCCGGTAGCCGACGCCGGCCAGCGCGCGGGCCCATCGGGAGGCCGGTTCGGGCTCCGCGCGCGGAGCCGGAACGGCGGCCGGGTCGGCCGGTTCCAGCACGGTCACGCCGCCCCGCTCGGGGTGGTCCATACCACTCTCCATGTCGCCGTTCACGGGCCACATCGTAGGGGCAATGGCTGAAGTCACAAGGGGTCCCCGACCCTCGCACCTCCCCCGGCCCCCCTTCACCAGCCACGGACCGGCCCCCGGTAGGGGAGGATGGTGCCCGTGACTGGTGTTCTCGTACTGGCAGGTACCCCCATCGGCGACGTCGAGGACGCGCCCCCCCGACTGCGCGCCGAACTCGCCGGGGCGGACGTCATCGCGGCCGAGGACACCCGGCGGCTGCGCCGGCTGACCCAGGCGCTCGGCGTCGCGCCGACCGGCCGGGTGGTGTCCTACTTCGAGGGCAACGAGGTGGGCCGCACCCCCGAGTTGGTGGCCGCGCTGCAGGGCGGCGCCCGGGTGCTGCTGGTCACCGACGCGGGCATGCCCTCGGTCTCCGACCCCGGCTACCGGCTGGTGGACGCCGCCGTCGCCGCCGGGATCAAGGTCACCGCGGTGCCCGGCCCGTCCGCGGTGCTGACCGCGCTGGCGCTGTCCGCGCTGCCGGTGGACCGGTTCACCTTCGAGGGCTTCCTGCCGCGCAAGGCCGGCGACCGCTCCCGGCAGCTCGCCCAGGTCGCCGCCGAGCCGCGCACCATGGTGTTCTTCGAGGCCCCGCACCGGATCGCCGAGACGCTGGAGGCGATGGCCGCCGCGTTCGGCGCCGACCGCCCCGCCGCGGTCTGCCGGGAGCTGACCAAGACGTACGAGGAGGTCAAGCGCGGCCCGCTGGGCGAGCTGGCGGCCTGGGCCGCGGACGGCGTCCGGGGCGAGATCACCGTGGTGGTGGCCGGCGCCCCGCCCGCCGCGCCGGAGGAGGTCGGCCCGGCCGAGCTGGCCCGCCGGGTGGCCGTCCGGGAGGAGGCCGGGGAGCGCCGCAAGGAGGCGATCGCCGCGGTCGCCGCCGAGCTGGGGCTGCGCAAGTCGATCGTGTTCGACGCGGTGGTGGCGGCCAAGCACGCGCCCTGAGCGGGGCCCGGACCCGGATCACGCGGTGCGCTGATCGTTTTGTATGGCAATGGCCGGAATCGCGCGTACGTTGGAATGAGCACCCCAGCGGAGGGCCAATTCGGGACCAAGACTTGGCAAGCCGGGCATCGGACGGACCCTCCCGGGCATTCCCTGGGATGGAACGTCCCGCACCCGGCCGGGAAGACCGGGCGACGGGCTCCGAGCGAAGCGAGGTGGCGCATGAGCGACACGATCGACAGCCCCCGGAACGGCGGAGCACCCAGCGGCCTCGGCACGACCAGCCGTCCCGCCCCCGTGCAGACCGTCCACGAGGCGTACTCCTTCGCCTGCCTCAACTGCGGCTACGGCTGGGAGCAGGCGTACGACATCGAGCACCACACGGCCAGGGACGGCCACACCGTGGTCGAGTACACGGCGAACGGGGTCCGGGTCCCCTCCCCGCTGCGCGAGCTGGCCTGCCCGGGCTGCGGCGGCGAACGGGTCCGGATCATGCGGGCCGGGCGGGTGGCCGGCGTGGCCGCCGTCATGGAGAAGGGCTCCGGCTACGCGCCCACCGCCGAACCCGAGGGCCCGCCCGAGCCCGCCCGGATGCGGGCCCGCCGCCACTGGCTGGCCTGGCTGCACCGCCGGGCCGGCTGAACCCGGCGCCCGCCGGCCCGGCCCCGCCCACCGGGGCCGGGCCGACGCGGCCGCACCACTAGGATTCCGGGGTATGGCGGCCTTGGAACAGCACACCGGCACTGACGCGTACTACGTCACCACCCCGATCTACTACGTGAACGACCGGCCCCACCTGGGCCACGCGTACACCACCGTCGCGGGTGACGTGCTGACCCGCTGGCACCGCCAGCGCGGCGAGGACGTCTGGTACCTCACCGGCACCGACGAGCACGGCCAGAAGATCCTGCGCACCGCCGAGGCCAACGGCGTCACCCCGCAGGAGTGGTGCGACAAGCTGGTCGAGGAAGCCTGGAAGCCGCTCTGGGAGCACCTGCGGATCGCCAACGACGACTTCATCCGCACCACCCAGGCCCGGCACACCGACCGGGTCCGGGAGTTCGTCCAGGACCTGTACGACAAGGGCGAGATCTACCGGGGCAGCTACACCGGCCCCTACTGCGTCGGCTGCGAGGAGTACAAGCTCCCCGGCGAACTGCTGCCCGGCGCCACCGAGACGGGGCCCGACGGGAAGGACGTGAAGCTCTGCCCCGTCCACAAGCGCCCCGTCGAGTGGCTGGAGGAGGAGAACTACTTCTTCCGGCTCTCCGCGTACGGCCCGAAGCTGCTGGAGTTCTACGCCGCCAACCCGGACTTCATCCAGCCCGCCTCCGCCCGCAACGAGGTGCTGCGCTTCGTCGAGCAGGACCTCAAGGACCTGTCGATCTCCCGCTCCACCTTCGACTGGGGCGTCCCGCTGCCCTGGGACGACAAGCACGTCCTGTACGTGTGGGTCGACGCCCTGCAGAACTACATCACCGCCGCCGGCTACGGCACCGACCCCGAGCGCTTCGCCCGGCTCTGGCCCGCCTCCGTGCACCTGGTCGGCAAGGACATCCTGCGCTTCCACGCCGTCATCTGGCCCGCCATGCTGATGGCCGCCGGACTGCCGCTGCCGCGCCGGGTGGTCGCCAACGGCTGGCTGATGGTCGGCGGCGAGAAGATGAGCAAGTCCAACCTGACCGGCATCGCGCCCACCGACCTGACCTCGCACTTCGGCGTCGACGCGTACCGCTACTACTTCCTGCGGGCCATCCCGTTCGGCACCGACGGGTCCTTCTCCTGGGAGGACTTCACCGCCCGCTACACCTCCGAACTCGCCAACGACTTCGGCAACCTGGCCTCCCGGGTCGCCGCGATGGTCGGCAAGTACTTCGACGGCGCGCTCCCCGCCGCCACCGCCCACGGCCCCGCCGAACAGGCCCTCGCCGACGCGCTGGTCAGGGCCACCGCCGAGGCCGACCGGAAGATCGGCGAGGAACTCGACTTCGCCGGCGGCATCGCCGCCGTCTTCGAGTTCGTCAAACTGGTCAACGGCTACCTCACCGAACAGGAACCCTGGAAGGCCGCCAAGTCCCCCGACGGGCAGGACCGGCTCGCCACCGTCCTGTACACCGCCGCCGAGGCGCTGCGGGCCACCGCCGTCCTGCTCAACCCGCTGATGCCGGACTCCGCCGCCAAGCTCTGGGCCTCGCTCGGCGCCGAACCCGCGCTCGGCGCGCTCGCCGACCAGCCGATCGCCACCGTCGCCGACTGGGGCCGGCTGCCCGCCGGAGCCACCGTCACCAAGGGCGAGATCCTCTTCCCGCGACTCGAAGAGAAGGCGGACGCCTGATGGCCGGCAGCAAGAAGGAACAGGACCGCACCCCGCCGCCGCTCCCCGAGCCGCTGGCCGTCCCGGTCGCCGACTCGCACACCCACCTCGACATGCAGTCCGGCACCCCCGCCGAGGGCCTGGCCCGGGCCGCCTCGGTCGGCGTCACCACCGTCGTCCAGGTCGGCTGCGACGTCCCCGGCTCGCAGTGGGCCGCCGACCTCGCCGCCCGGTACGAACAGGTGCACGCCGCCGTCGCCCTGCACCCCAACGAGGCCCCCCGGATCTTCCTCGGCGACCCAGGGGGCACCTCCCAGCCCCCTGGGGCTGGGGGAGGCTGGTCCGGGCAGCAGCGCAAGGCCGGCGGGCAGGACGCCCTCGACGAGGCCCTCGCCGAGATCGACCGCCTCGCCGCCCTCCCGCAGGTCCTCGCCGTCGGCGAGACCGGACTCGACTACTTCCGCACCGGTCCCGAGGGCGTCGACCTGCAGAAGGAGTCCTTCCGCCGGCACATCGAGATCGCCAAGCGGCACGGCAAGGCCCTGGTCATCCACGACCGCGACGCCCACCAGGACGTCATCGACCTCCTGCTCGAAGAGGGCGCCCCCGAGCGCACCGTCTTCCACTGCTACTCCGGCGACGCCGCGATGGCCCGCACCTGCGCCGAACACGGCTGGTACCTCTCCTTCGCCGGCCCCGTCACCTACAAGGCCAACCACCCCCTGCGCGAGGCCCTCACCGCCACCCCCCTCGACCGCGTCCTGATCGAGACCGACGCCCCCTTCCTCACCCCCCACCCCTACCGGGGCCGCCCCAACGCCCCCTACCTGATCCCGGTCACCCTCCGCGCGATGGCCGACCACCTGACGCTCGGCGAGGACGAACTCGCCACGGCGATCGCCGCCAACACCGCCCGCGCCTTCGGCTACTGACCGGCCCGTATCCTTGGCGGGTGAGCACCACCGAACCCACCTCCGACGGCCACCTGCTGGGCGCCGCCGACATCCGCGCGCTGGCCGAGGCGTTCGGCGTGAAGCCGACCAAGCAGCGCGGGCAGAACTTCGTCATCGACGGGAACACCGTGCGGCGGATCGTCCGGGCGGCGGAGGTGACGGAGCAGGACGCGGTGGTCGAGGTCGGGCCGGGGCTCGGGTCGCTGACGCTGGCGCTGCTGGAGGTGGCGCGGCACGTCACGGCGGTGGAGATCGACCCGGTGCTGGCGCGGCACCTGCCGGACACCGTCAAGGGGCGGATGCCCGCGAAGGCGGACAGCTTCGACCTGGTGCTGAGCGACGCGATGGAGGTCACCGAGCTGCCCGGCCCGCCGCCGACCGCGCTGGTCGCGAACCTCCCGTACAACGTGGCCGTCCCGGTGCTGCTGCACATGCTGGCGCAGTTCCCCAGCATCGAGCGCACCCTGGTGATGGTGCAGAGCGAGGTCGCCGACCGGCTCGCCGCCAAGCCCGGCAACAAGGTGTACGGCGTGCCCTCGGTGAAGGCCAACTGGTACGCGGAGGTGAAGCGCGCCGGGGCGATCGGGCGGAACGTGTTCTGGCCCGCGCCGAACGTCGACTCCGGCCTGGTCTCGCTGGTCCGCCGCGACCCGCCGGCCACCACCGCCACCCGCCGCGAGGTGTTCGCCGTGGTGGACGCCGCCTTCGCGCAGCGCCGCAAGACGCTGCGGGCCGCGCTGGCGGGCTGGGCCGGCTCGCCCGCCGCCGCCGAGGAGGCGCTGCGCGGCGCCGGGATCGACCACACGCTGCGCGGCGAGATGCTCACGGTGGAGCAGTTCGCCGCGATCGCCGAGCACAAGCCCAAGGCCACAGAGGCAGCGGAGGAACACTGAACATGGTCACGGTCCGGGTCCCCGCCAAGGTCAACGTCCAGCTCGGCGTCGGCGGGGTCCGCCCCGACGGCTACCACGACCTGGCGAACGTCTTCTTCGCCGTCGCCCTCGGCGACCAGGTCACCGCCACCCCCGGCGAGGGCGTCACGCTCAGCTGCGAGGGCCCCGACGCCGACGCCGTCCCGCTCGACGACGACAACCTGGCCGCCCGCGCCGCCCGGCTGCTCGCCGCCCACCACGGCCTCGCCGACCCCGGCGTCCACCTGCACATCGACAAGGCCATCCCGGTGGCCGGCGGCATGGCCGGCGGCAGCGCGGACGGCGCCGCCGCGCTGCTCGCCTGCGACGCGCTGTGGGGCCTGGACACCCCGCTGCCCGTCCTGCTGGAACTCGCCGCCGAGCTCGGCTCCGACGTCCCGTTCGCGCTGCTCGGCGGCGTCGCGCTGGGCCGCGGCCGGGGCGAGCTGCTGGAGCCGCTGCCGGTGGCCGGCACCTTCCACTGGGTGTTCGCGGTCGCCGACGGCGGCCTGTCCACCCCGGCGGTCTTCCGCGAGTGCGACCGGCTGCGCGAGGAGTCCGGCCTCGGCTCCTCGCTCGCCGACGTCCCCACCCCCGACGCCGACCCCGCGCTGCTCGCCGCCCTCGCCGAGGGCGACCCGGTCGCGCTGGCCGCCGCCCTCGCCAACGACCTGCAGGCCGCCGCCGTCTCGCTGCGCCCCGCCCTCGCCGACACCCTGCACGCCGGCACCGAGGCGGGCGCCCTGGCCGCCCTGGTCTCCGGCTCCGGCCCCACCTGCGCCTTCCTCGCCAAGGACGCCGACGCCGCCGCCCACATCGCCGCCGCCCTCCGCGCCTCCGGCACCTGCCGCACCGCCCACGCCACCCACGGCCCGGTCCCGGGCGCCCGGGTGGTCGAGGTGGTCCACACCTCTGCTTGACCTGGAGCGCGCTCCGGGTTCCAGACTCGTGACCGCGGCCCGCACCGGGCGGGCCGCGGAGAACGAGGGGAACCCGGATGCGCAAGCGCACCATCGGAACCGACCCGCGCACCCGCCGCGAGGTCAGCGTGCTCAGCCTCGGCGCGATGCTGTTCGGCACGCTCACCGACGAGGCCACCTCCTTCGCGCTGCTGGACCGCTACGTCGAGGCGGGCGGCAGCTTCGTCGACACCTCCAACAACTACGCGTACTGGCAGGACGACAGCCAGGGCGGCGCCAGCGAGGAGGTCCTCGGCCGGTGGCGGGCCAGCCGCGGCATCACCGACGAGGTGGTGATCGCCACCAAGCTCGGCGCCCGTCCGAAGGCCCCGGGCACCGGGTTCGTCGAGAACGGCGAGGGCCTGTCGGCGGAGGTGATCCGGTCCTCCTCGGAGGCCAGCCGCAAGCGCCTGGGCGTCGAGAAGCTCGACCTGCTGTACGCGCACGTCGAGGACCGGACGGTGCCGCTGGCCGAGACCGTGCACGCCTTCGGCGAACTCGTCGACGAGGGGACGGTCGGCCTGCTCGGCGTCTCCAACCACTGGTCCTGGCGGGTCGAGCGGGCCCGCAACCTCGCCGCGCGGGCCGGACTGCCCGGCTACGAGGTGCTCCAGTACGGCCACACCTACCTGCGCCGCCGCGCCGACCTGCCCGGCCTGACCTGCGCGGACGGCGACCAGGCCGCCGTCCAGGGCGACCTGGTCACGTACCTCAAGGAGAGCCCCGAGCTCACCCTGGTCGCCTACTCCCCGCTGCTCGGCGGCGGCTACGTCCGGGAGGACAAGCCGCTCGGCCCGTCCTTCGACCACGCCGGCACCCCCACCCGCCTCGCCGCCCTCGACACCGTGGCGCGGCAGACCGGCGCCACCCGCAACCAGGTCGTGCTGGCCTGGCTGCTCGGCGGCGAACTCCCGGTGATCCCGCTGGTCGGCGCCTCCTCGGTGGCCCAACTCGACGAGAGCCTGGCGGCGCTGGACCTGGAACTGACCGCCGAGCAGCGGGCCCTGCTGGACGCCGCCCGCTAGGGCGGGGAGCACGGGCGGCCACGGCACTAGGCTGGAGGCTCGTTCCAGCCCCTTCCTCAGGAGTGCAGCTTCGTGGCCGTCAACCTCGCCACCATCGAGTCCGTCACCAAGGTGTACGGCACCAGGGCCCTGCTGGACGGGGTGAGCCTCGGCGTCAGCGAGGGCGACCGGATCGGCGTGGTGGGCCGCAACGGCGACGGCAAGACGACGCTGATCCGGATGCTGGCCAAGCTGGAGGAACCCGACACCGGCCGGATCACCCACTCCGGCGGGCTCCAGCTGGCGGTGCTGACCCAGCACGACTCGCTGGACCCGGAGGCCACCATCCGGCACGAGGTGATCGCCGGCCGGGCCGACCACGAGTGGCTCGGCGACGCCCGGATCCGCGACATCATCCAGGGCCTGTTCGGCGGCCTCGACCTGCCCGGCTTCGCGAACGGCCTGGACACCGTGATCGGCCCGCTCTCCGGCGGCGAGCGCCGCCGGATCGCGCTCGCCAAGCTGCTGCTCGGCGAGCCCGACCTGGTCGTGCTGGACGAGCCCACCAACCACCTCGACGTGGAGGGCATCGCCTGGCTGGCCAAGCACCTGCAGAACCGCCGCTCCGCGCTGGTCTGCGTCACCCACGACCGCTGGTTCCTGGACCAGGTCTGCACCCGGATGTGGGACGTCCAGCGCGGCGAGGTCCGCGAGTACGAGGGCGGCTACTCGGACTACGTGTTCGCCCGCGCCGAGCGCTCCCGGATCGAGGCCACCGAGGAGCAGAAGCGGCAGAACCTGGCCCGCAAGGAGCTGGCCTGGCTGCGCCGCGGCGCCCCCGCCCGCACCTCCAAGCCGCGCTACCGGATCGAGGCCGCGAACGCGCTGATCGCGGACGTCCCGGAGCCGCGCGACAAGTCCGAACTGATGAAGTTCGCCAACGCCCGGCTCGGCCGCACCGTCTTCGACCTGGAGGACGTGACCGTCAAGGCGGGCGACAAGCTGCTGCTGGAGCGCCTCACCTGGCAGCTCGGCCCGGGCGACCGGATCGGCCTGCTCGGCGTCAACGGCGCCGGCAAGACCTCGCTGCTGCGCGCGATGCAGGCCGCGTACGCCACCGAGGGCGACGTGCAGCCGGCCGGCGGCGTGATCAAGGTCGGCAAGACCGTCCGGCTCGCGTACCTCTCCCAGGAGGTCGCCGAGCTGGACCCGACCACCCGCGTGCTGCAGGCCGTCGAGCAGGTCCGCGGCCGGGTCGACCTGGGCAAGGGCCGGGAGATGAGCGCCGGGCAGCTGTGCGAGCAGTTCGGCTTCGGCAAGGACAAGCAGTGGACGCCGGTCGGCGACCTCTCCGGCGGTGAGCGGCGCCGGCTGCAGCTGCTGCGGCTGCTGATGGACGAGCCCAACGTGCTGTTCCTCGACGAGCCCACCAACGACCTCGACATCGAGACCCTCAACCAGCTGGAGGACGTGCTCGACGGCTGGCCCGGCTCGATGGTCGTGATCAGCCACGACCGGTTCTTCATCGAGCGCACCACCGACACCGCGTACGCGCTGCTCGGCGACCGCCGGATGCGGATGCTGCCGGGCGGCGTCGACGAGTACCTGGAGCGCCGCACCGCGATGGCGGAGGCCGCCGCCGCGGCCGCCGCGGCGAAGCTCCCGGTCGCGCCGGAGCAGACCGGCCTGTCCGCGGGTGACCTGCGGGCGGCCAAGAAGGAGATGCAGAAGCTGGAGCGGCAGATCGCCAAGCTGGACGAGCAGGAGTCCAAGCTGCACGCCCAACTGGCCGAGCACGCCGCCGACTTCTCCAAGGTCGCCGAGCTGGACGCGCAGCTGCGCAAGGTCCGCGAGGACAAGGAGGAGCTGGAGATGTCCTGGCTGGAGCTGGCCGAGCAGGTCTGATCCCGCCCGCCCGGGCCGTCAGCCGTCCAGCAGCAGGTCGAGCTCGTCGGCGGCCCGGGCCAGCGCGCTGCGGTCCGGGTCGTGCGGGGCGGTCGGCCGGGCGATCCGGCCGGTCGGGGGACGGTAGTCGCGGGCGGCGGCGGTGATCCGCTCCAGCGAGCGCAGCACCCGTCCGATCACCTCCGGCTCCGGCTGCCGCCCGCCGTAGCGCAGCTGCGCGGCGTACGCGGCGACCGCGCCGGACAGCCGCTCCAGCGCGGCGGTGGTCGGCATCCAGCGCTCGGCCAGCCGCCCGGCCGGCGGCGGCTCGGCCAGGCCCAGGTCCACCTGCCGCCGGGCGTCGGCCAGCGCCCGGTACGCGGTGCGCCGCAGCCACACCTCGGCGACCGGCGCGGACCGGCCCGCCACCACCGCCGTCAGGTAGCGCCGCAGGGCGTTCGCGGCGGTGACGATGCCCGGCTCGATCCGGTGCGGCGGCCGCTCCGGCCACAGCAGGTAGCCGAAGACCAGCACGATGGCACTGGCCAGCGCGGTGTCCAGCACCCGCGGCCAGAACTCGGCCGACCCGCTCTCCCCGCCGAGCTGCACCAGCAGCAGCGCCACCGGCGTCATCACGATGGTGTTCAGCCCGTAGTGGGCGGCCGTCGAGTACGGCAGCAGCGCCACGCACAGCGCGATGGCCAGGCTCAGCGCCCAGGGTTCGGTGGTCAGCGCCAGCAGCACCGCGGCGACCGCGATGCCCAGCACGGTGCCCAGCGCCCGGCTGACCGCCCGCTGGAACACCGAGCCCAGGTCCGGCTTCAGGACGAACGCCACCGTCATCGGCACCCAGTAACTGCGCTCCAGCGGAAGCAGGTTGACCGCCGCCTCGGCCACCGCCACGCACAGCGCCACCCGCAGCCCGTAGCGCACCGAGCCGCGCGACAGCAGCCGGGCCCGCAGCCGCCACGGGTCCGGCGGCGGCGGGGCGGCGGTGTCCAGCGGCGCCCAGCGGCCCGCGACGGTGTCGGCGGCGGCCCGCAGCGCGGTGTCGAACGCCGTCCGGGACGGGGTGTCCGGCCGCCAGTCCGGGTACCCGGGCTCCGGGCCGCCGGTGATCTGCGCGGCCAGCCGGGCCGGGAACGCCGCCAGCTCCGGCGGCACCGGGCGCCACGCCCACAGCAGCCCGGCCGCCGCCTCGGTCGCGCCCAGCGCGGCCTCGTACGAGCGGCGCAGCCGGTGCAGCCGCTCCGGCTCGCGGCGGCCCGGGCGGGGCGGCGGCAGCAGGTCCTGCATCTGGTTGAGCCGGCCGGTCAGCAGGCGGCGGGCGGCCGCGCCGTCCGGGGTGCCGAGGGCGGCCAGCAGGCCGCCGAGCGCCAGGTAGACGTCGGCGAGCGCCAGGGTGCGCGGGTCGGTGCGCACGTCGGTGCGGTAGCGCACCCCCATCAGCAGCACCAGCGCCGCCCCGCACGGCATCATCGCGGGCGCCGCCCACCACGGGTGCGGCAGCGCCATCCCGCCGCCCAGCGAGGCCGAGACCAGCAGCAGCATCCCGGCCGCCGAGCCGCGCGGACCGGTCGCCGACAGCGCCCCGCCCGCGAAGCCCACCAGGGTCAGCGCCGCCCCGATCTCCAGCCCGCCCGCGCCCCGGTACTGCAGCTCCGCCCCGATCAGCATCCCGGCCGTGGACGCGGCCAGCGCCAGCGCGATCCGCGGCGCCCGCAGCCGCAGCGGCTCCACCCGGTCGTTCATCGTCGCGTGCATCGCCCCCAGCGCCGCGAACACCCCCAGCGCCAGCCGTCCGCACACCAGCCCCACCCCGAGCGGCACCGCCATCCCCACCGCGGCCCGCACCACCAGCACCCGCGGCACCACCGGCCTGGCCGGCCGCAGGGCCAGCGCCCACCAGGCGGAGGGACCACCGGGAGCACGGCCGCGGCCGGGGGCTGACACAGGATCACGCGCCTTCGCTGCAATGGTGTTCGCGGCTGCTGGGCGACATTGCACGGCAGATCGGGTCTTCTCGGGCAGTTTAGCCCTCCGACCTGGCCGAAGCCGATTTCCCAAGCGGTCGGCGGAGCATGTAAAGTCTTCCTCGTCGCAAGGGGAGCCGCGAGGCGCCCGGAGCAACAAGCCCCTATAGCTCAGTCGGTAGAGCGTCTCCATGGTAAGGAGAAGGTCTGCGGTTCGATTCCGCATGGGGGCTCAGATCGGGAAGGCCCCGCCGGAAGGCGGGGCCTTTCGCGTTCCCCGCCGGTTCCGCTTCCGGAGGTCCTCTGGCGGGCCGGGCGATTGTGCGCTCTGATGGTGCGTCTGTCGGGCCGGGGAGTGGGGGCGGGATGAGCGCACGGCTCGTGGTGGTGGACGACCACCGGCTGATGGCCGAGGCGCTGGGGGCCGCCCTGCAGCAGCGCGGGCACCGGGTGCTGGGGATCGGGTCGCCGTGCGGGGCCGTCCTGGAGCTGGTCGCGGGGCGGCGGCCGGAGGTGTGCCTGCTGGGGACGGGCGGCGGGGCGGAGGACCCGTTCGAGCCGTTGCGGCGGTTGCGGCGGGAGCGGCCGGAGATCGCGGTGGTGGTGCTGGGGCCGCTGGGCGCGCCGGGCCGGGTGGCGGCGGCGTTCGCGGCGGGGGCGGCGGGGTACGTGCGCAGCGACGAGCGGATCGAGGTGGTGGACCGGTCGATCGCGCGGGTCCGGGCGGGTGAGGTGGCGGTCGCGGTGGACGTGCTGCGGGCCGCGTTCGAGCACCTGCTGTGGCCGGTGGCGGAACCGGACGACGAGGCGCTGCGGCTGCTGCGGCTGCTGACCCGGCGCGAGGTCCAGGTGCTGGCCCGGATCGCGGACGGCGAGGACACCGCGGCGATCGCCGCGGCGATGCGGATCGCCCCGTCGACGGCCCGCACGCACGTCCAGCGGGTGCTGACCAAGCTCGGGGCCCGCTCCCGGCTGGAGGCCGCCGCGCTGGCCGCCCGGACCGGGCTGCTGGACCAACTGGCCTGAACCGGCCGTTCAGACGGGTGCCATATGCTCCCGGGGGAGGAACACCCGAAAGTCGCGGAGGTCAGAGGGCATGAGCAAGTACCTGGTCACGGGCGGAGCCGGCTACGTCGGGAGCGTGGTGGCGGCGCACCTGTTGGAGGCGGGCCACCGGGTGACGGTGCTGGACGACCTGTCGACCGGGTTCGCGGAGGGGGTGCCGGAGGGTGCGGAGTTCGTGCGCGGCCGGATCCAGGACGCGGCGCGGGTGCTGGACTCCTCGTTCGACGCGGTGCTGCACTTCGCGGCGTCCTCGCAGGTGGGGGAGTCGGTGGCGGATCCGGAGAAGTACTGGCGCAACAACGTGGCCGGTTCGCTCGAACTGGTGGCGGCGATGCGCAAGGCCGGGGTCGGCAAGCTGGTGTTCTCCTCCACCGCGGCGGTGTACGGGGAGCCGGAGCAGGTGCCGATCAAGGAGAGCGCGCGCACCTCGCCGACCAGCGCCTACGGCGCCACCAAGCTGGCGGTGGACCACCTGATCACCTCCGAGGCCGTCGCCCACGGCCTGGCGGCGGTGAGCCTGCGGTACTTCAACGTGGCCGGGGCGTACGGGCGCTACGGCGAGCGGCACGAGCCGGAGTCGCACCTGATCCCGCTGGTGTTCCAGGCCGCGCTCGGGCAGCGCCCGCACATCGCGGTGTTCGGCGAGGACTACCCGACCCCGGACGGCACCTGCGTGCGCGACTACATCCACATCGCCGACCTGGCCCGGGCGCACCTGCTGGCCCTGGAGGCCGCCAAGCCCGGCGAGCACCTGATCTGCAACCTGGGCAACGGCACCGGCTTCTCGGTGCGCGAGGTGATCGAGTCGGTCAAGCGGGTCACCGGCCGCGAGATCCCGGTGCGGGTCGCCGGCCGCCGCCCCGGCGACCCGGCCGTCCTGGTCGCCGCCGCCGACCGCGCCCGCGAGGCCCTCGGCTGGACCCCGCAGCACCCCGACCTCGACCGGATCGTCGCCGACGCCTGGGAGTTCACCCTCGCCCACCGCGCCTGACCTGCCCGCTCCCGGGCCCGATCACCACCCCCGAAGACCCTGTGTACAGGAACTTCACCAAACCCCCACGCGTACTGGCGGGCGCCCGTAGGCTGGGTGGGACCGCCCTCCATTCACCGGGCGGTCCAAGGCACCGGTGGGGGTCGGGCCAGGAGCAGGGGGGCAAGGACGAATGGGGCGTACACGCGTCCTGGTGGTCGACGGCCACCGGATCTTCGCCGAGGCGCTCGCCACGGCACTGGCCGCGGAACCCGACGTGGACGTCAGGGCGGCGGGCAGTGCGGCGGCGGCCGAACGCGCGCTGGAGCGGGCGGTGGCCGAACACCGCCCGTACGACGTGGCGCTGGTCGACGTCGACCTGGGCGCCGTGCCGGCGCCGACCCGCGGCCCGGCCTCGTTACCCGCTCCCCGGCGCGCCCCGTCGGGGGTGCGAACCAAGCCGGTGGAAGCACAGTTGACGCACGGTCAGGTGGTGGGCGGGCGGGTCGAGGAGGCCCGGCCGCTGACCGACGGGATCGCCCTGGTCGCCCGGATCAGGCGGGCCCATCCGCAGGTGCGGGCCGTCCTGCTGGCCGCCGCGGACGACCCGCAGCGGGCCGCCCGCGCGCTGCAGGCCGGGGCGCACGGCTGGGTGGCCCGGGAGAGCACGCTCGGCGCGCTGATGACCGTGGTGCGCGGCGTCCGGCGCGACGAGACGCACCTGCCGCCCGCGCTGCTCACCGGCGTGATCCGCGAACTGACCTCGGCCCGCCGGGACCGCTCGGAGAGCGAGCGCCTGGTCGCCGCGCTCACCCCCCGCGAGGAGGAGGTGCTGCGCTGCATGGTCGCCGGCCTCGGTCGGCAGGCCGTCGCGGAGCGGCTGTTCCTCTCCCCGCACACCGTCCGCACCCACATGCAGAACGTCCTGGGCAAACTGGGAGTGCACTCCACGCTCGCGGCGGTCGCGGTCGCCCGCCGGGCCGGGATCGCCCCCACCGACCCGCCCGGGCCGCCAGCCGCGTCCGCTCCCGTCCCTCCGCCGACCGTCGCCTCTGTCACAGGCCCCGGCGCGGGCTGAACGAGCCCCGCCCCTTCCCGCACGCTCCACTCCGTGAGTCAGGTAGACCGGAGGTCTGATGTCGCCGCACCGCACTGCCGCACGCCCGTCCGGGGCGCGCACCCTGCTGCCCGCCCAGCGGGCCGGTTCGACCGGCCTGCGCACCCTCGTCGTCGGGGCCGGCTCCGCCGGGACCGCCCTGGTCCGCGACCTGGACCGGACCCCGGAGTTCGGGCTCCAACCGGTCGGGGTGCTGGACGACGACCCCGGCAAGGCCGGCCTGGACGTCTCCGGCAGCCCCGTCCTCGGTCCGCTCGCCGACCTCACCGGCCTGGCCCTCGCCCACGGCGTCCAGGTCGTGGTCCTCGCCATCCCCGGCCTCCCGCACCAGCGGGTGCGCGAACTCGCCACCGCCGCGGCCGCCGCCGGCGCGGCCGTCCGCTACCTGCCGTCCTTCCTGTCGGCGCTGCGCCGCGAGGTGGTCGGCTCCGACATGCGCACCCTGGACGTCAACCGGCTGATCGGCCGGCACGAGGTGCACGTGGCCTCCCCGGACGTGCGCACCGTGATCGAGGGCCGCCGGGTCCTGGTCACCGGCGCCGGCGGCTCGATCGGCAGCGAACTGTGCCGCCAGGTCCAGGCGTTCGGGCCCGCCGCGCTCTACATGCTCGACCACGACGAGTCCAACCTGCACCGGCTCCAGCTCGACATCTGGGGCGAGGCGCTGCTCACCGACGAGTCCCTGGTGATCGCCGACATCCGGGACCGCCCCCGGATCCAGCAGATCTTCCGCGACCTGCGCCCCGACGTGGTCTTCCACGCCGCCGCGCACAAGCACCTGCCGCTGCTGGAACGCCACCCCAGCGAGGCGGTCAAGTCCAACGTGCTGGGCACCGACCACCTGGTCGAGGCCGCGCTGGCCACCGGCGTGGAGCGCTTCGTGCTGATCTCCACCGACAAGGCCGCCGACCCGACCTCCGTCCTCGGCGCCAGCAAGCGGCTGGCCGAGCTGATCGTCCAGGCCAACGCCCGGGACGCCCGCAACCTGGGCACCGGCGTCTTCGCCGCCGTCCGCTTCGGCAACGTCCTCGGCTCGCGCGGCTCGCTGCTGTCCGTGCTGGAGGAACAGCTGCGCAGCGGCGGCCCGGTCACCGTCACCCACCCCGACGTCACCCGGTTCTTCATGACCATCGAGGAGGCGGTCGGCCTGGTCCTGGAGGCCGGACGGATGGCCGAGGGCGGCGAGGTGTTCGTCCTCGACATGGGCGAGCCGGTCCGGATCGTCGACCTGGTGCACAACTTCGCCGAACAGGTGCAGCTCGGCGCGGACGAGGTGGAGATCCGCTACACCGGCCTGCGGGCCGGGGAGAAGCTCAACGAGGCGCTGTTCTCCGACAACGAGGAACGCCTCCCCACCGCCCACCCCCGGATCTTCGCCACCGTCGCCGACCACGCCACCGTCCCCGAGGACCTGGCGGGCGGCCTCACCGGCCTCTACGGCGCGGCCACCGTCAACTCCGACCCCGAGGTCCGCGAGCGCCTGGCGGCGCTGCTCCCCGGCTACCAGACCGCCCACCCCAAGACCCCGGCCCCGGCCACCCCGTACCCGGACGGTTTCTAGAGGGGGCGAGATCAGGTGCTCGGGGAACGGCCGAGCCCCGAGCCCCTGAACGCGCGCTCTCGTGAGCCCTTACTGCCCCGCGCGGTCGAAGGGGGCGACCAGGTTGCGCAGCAGGGCGGCGAGTTCGGTCTGCTGGGCGGGGGCGAGCTGGGCGAGGATCTCGCGCTCGTGGGCGAGGAGGCCGGCCAGGGCCTGGTCGGCCTTGTCGCGGCCGGCTTCGGTGAGGCGGACCAGGACGCCGCGGCGGTCGTCGGGGTCGGGGAGGCGGACGACCAGGCCCTTGGCGGTGAGGCGGTCGATCCGGTTGGTCATGGTGCCGGAGGTGACCAGGGTCTGGGTGAGGAGCTGGCCGGGGGAGAGCTGGTAGGGGGCCCCGGCGCGGCGCAGCGCGGTGAGGACGTCGAACTCCCAGGGTTCGAGACCGTGCTCGGCGAAGGCGGTGCGGCGGGCGCGGTCCAGGTGCCGGGCGAGGCGGCTCACCCGACTGAGGACCTCAAGCGGTTCCACGTCGAGGTCGGGGCGCTCTCGGCGCCATGCTGCGACCAGGCGGTCGACCTCGTCCTCCATGACGATCAGTGTATCGGGGGGTGTGTCGATGTGAAGTCTCTTGACATCAAGAGATAACAAAGGAACTCTCGGCGTTACACAGATATCTTGACGTCGAGATACTTTCGGGAGCCGCACCGTGCCCGCCCACTGGGACGCCGACCAGTACCTCCGCTACGCCGACCTGCGCAACCGCCCGTTCGCCGACCTGCTCGCCCGGGTCCCCGAACTCCCGCCCCGCCCCACCGTGCTGGACCTCGGCTGCGGACCGGGCAACTCCACCGCCGCGCTGCGCCGCCGCTGGCCGGACGCCCGGCTGCTCGGCCTGGACTCCTCGCCCGACCTGCTCGCCGAGGCCCGCCGCGCCGAGGCCCGCCGCGCCGACGGCGGGCCCGTCGCCGAGTACCGGGAGCAGGACGTCACCGGCTACGACCCGGCGCCCGAGCGGCCCGACCTGATCGCCTCCAACGCCGCCCTGCACTGGATGGACACCGACACCGCCGACCACCTGGAACTGCTGCCCCGCTGGGCGGCCGCGCTGCGTCCCGGCGGGGTGATCGCCTTCCAACTGCCCGGCAACTTCGCCGCCCCCAGCCACACCCTGCTCGCCGACCTGCGCCGCACCCCGCGCTGGCGCGACCGGCTGGCCCCCGCCCGCCCGGACGCCTCCTGCCACGCACCGGACCGCTACGCGCGGACCCTGCTGGCGGCGGGCTGCACCGCGGACGTCTGGGAGAGCACGTACACGATGGTGCTGCCGGGGCCCGACCCGGTGCTGGAGTGGGTCAAGGGCTCCACCCTGCGCCCGGTGCTGGACCTGCTGCCCGGGGCGGCGGAGCGGGCGGAGTTCCTGGCCGAGTACGGGGCGCTGCTGCGCCGGGCGTACCCGGCGACCGGGCACGGCACGCTGTTCCCGTTCCGCCGGGTCTTCGCCGTCGCCGTCAAGCGCTGACGCGGCGTCACTTCGCGCCGGGCAGCGCCGGGTGGCGGCCCAGCACCACGACGCCGACCACGATCGCGGCCAGCCCGGCGCTCTGCCAGGCCAGCGCCCCCGGGGTGAGGCGCAGTCGGTCGCCGAGGAAGCCGACCGCGCAGGCGATCCCGGCCAGCGGCTGGGCGGCGGTCAGCGCGGGCAGCGACATCCGCAGCGGCGCCGCCTCGAACGCGGACTGCACCAGCAGCAGGCCGATCACGCCCAGCCCGAGCACCGTGTACGGCGGCCAGGAGACCAGCGCGGCCGCCGCCCCGTCCCGGTCGATCCGGTCGAAGGTGGTGCGGGTGAGCGCGTCCTGCAGGCCGTAGAGCAGCCCGGCGGCCAGCGCCAGCAGGGTGGCCTCCTCGAACAGCGGCAGCCGGCGGGCCACCGCGACCAGCAGCAGGGCCAGGCCGGAGACGACCCCGAACACCAGCCAGTAGCGCAGCGGCCCGGCGGCGGCCCCGCCGCCCCGGGGCTGCCCGGCGGCGATGAACGCGGTGACGCCGAGGGCGATCAGGGCGACGCCGATCCAGCCGGGGCGGCCCAGCCGGGTGCCGGTGATCCGGCGGGCCAGCAGCATCGCCCAGACCAGGTTGGTGGCCAGCAGCGGTTCGACCAGGGCGACCTCGCCCTGGCTGAGGGCGAGCGCGGACAGCACCTGGCCGCCGATCATGAAGGCGATGCCGAGCAGCCAGTCGGGCATCCGCATCAGGTCGAGCAGCAGCCGCCAGCGCAGCAGGTCGCCGCTGGGCGCGCGCTGGGCGGCGTGCTGCTGCAGGACGAACCCGGCGCCCAGGCAGCAGGCGGCGCCGAGGGCCAGCAGGAAGACCGCCACGGGTGCTCCTGTCGCGGAGGGCGGCCCGGGATCCCGATGCGGCCCGGGCCGGTCGTCAGTTCTTGCGGTCGCCGACCAGCTTGGGGTGCCGCTCCAGGCCCTCCAGGCCGTGCCAGGCGAGGTTGACCAGGTGGGCGGCGACCTCCGCCTTGGCGGGCTTGCGCACTTCCAGCCACCACTGGCCGGTCAGTGCCACCATGCCGACCAGCATCTGCGAGTACATCGGCGCCAGCCGGGCGTCGAAGCCCCGGGACTTGAACTCCAGGCCGAGGATGTCCTCGACCTGGGTGGCGATGTCGCCGATCAGCGAGGCGAACGAGCCGGTGGACTGGGCCACCGGCGAGTCCCGGACCAGGATCTTGAAGCCGTCGGTGGAGGTGTCGATGTAGTCCATCAGCGCGAACGCGGCCTGCTCCAGCAGCTCGCGGGAGTGCCCGCCGGTGAGCGCGCCGGTGACCATGTCGAGCAGCAGCTGCATCTCGCGGTCGACGACCACCGCGTACAGGCCCTCCTTGCCGCCGAAGTGCTCGTACACGACGGGCTTGGAGACCCCGGCGCGCTCGGCGATCTCCTCCACCGAGGTGCCGTCGTAGCCGCGTTCGGCGAAGACCGTCCGGCCGATCTCCAGCAGCTGCTCGCGGCGCTGCTTGCCGGTCATCCGCACCCGGCCGGCCACCTTGCCCCCGCTGCGGCGCGAGGGCTGCCGATGGCCGGCGCTGTCTCCGTTGGTCCCGTTCACCCCCCCATCATGCTGCAGGCGCTGCCTCATGCGGCGCGGCGGGCGGCGATCCGCTCCGCGCCGGGCCAGCGGACGTCGTGCGCCCAGCCCGCCCGCTCGAACCAGCGGATGACCCGGGCGGAGGAGTCGACCTGGCCGCGGAGCACGCCGTGCCGGGCCGAGGTGGGGTCGGCGTGGTGCAGGTTGTGCCAGGACTCGCCGCAGGACAGCACGGCCAGCCACCACACGTTGCCGGAGCGGTCGCGGGACTTGAAGGGGCGCGAACCCACCGCGTGGCAGATCGAGTTGATCGACCAGGTGACGTGGTGCAGCAGCCCGACCCGCACCAGCGAGCCCCAGAAGAAGGCGCTCAGCGCGCCCTGCCAGCTCCAGGTGACCAGGCCGCCGACCACCGGGGGCAGCGCGAGCGAGAGCAGCGTCCACAGCCAGAACAGCCGGGAGATCCGCCTTATGGCCGGGTCGCGGACCAGGTCGGGGGCGTACTTCAGCTGCGGGGTCTGCTCCTCGTCGAACATCCAGCCCATGTGCGCCCACCACAGGCCCTTGAGCAGGGCGGGGACGCTCTCGCCGTAGCGCCACGGCGAGTGCGGGTCGCCGTCCTTGTCGGAGTAGCGGTGGTGCTTGCGGTGGTCGGCGACCCAGCGCACCAGCGGGCCCTCGACGGCCAGCGAGCCGAGCACCGCCAGGCCCAGGCGCAGCGGGCGGTTGGCCTTGAAGGCGCCGTGGGTGAAGTAGCGGTGGTAGCCGACGGTGATGCCGTGGCAGGTCAGGAAGTACATGCCGACCGCGAGGCCGGCGTCCAGCCAGGACAGCCCCCGGCCCCAGGCCAGCGGGACGGCGGCGGCCACGGCGAGGAACGGCACGGCGATGAACAGGGACAGCGTCACGCGCTCCAGCGCGCCCTGCTTCTCGCCGCCCCTGGTCGCGGACAGTATGGTCGCGCCCCGCTCGGCGGCGGTGCGGTCGTCCGCGGTGGCGGTGCGGTCGTTCTCGGCGGCGCGCGGCGGCGCCTGCCCGGCCTCAATGGTCATGGCGCTTCCTGGGGGGAGAGGGTCCGACAGATACCTACGTGGCCGTAACCTACGGCATCGTAAGTACCGGGCCCGGACAAGCGGAAGGGCCCCGGGCGGACGTGTCGCACTGTTCGCCCCCCGGTCCCCGGGCGGTCGGCGGGCCGGGGACCGGGCGTCGTTCGTGTGCCTTCGCCGAAGGTGGTGGAGCAACGGGCCGTCAACCCGTAGGCTGTGCTGGGCGCGCGACGCGCCCTTTCCGCCGTGGTGTAATGGCAGCACAGGGCCCTTTGGAGGCCTTTGTCTGGGTTCGAATCCTAGCGGCGGAGCCCCTTCCGGCCGGTTTCCGGCCCTCCGGACCGTTTCGGACGGTTTCCGTTGTTTTCCGCTCGGTATCCTCGGTGCGCCCTCAATCCCGCATCGACCGAGGAGTCCTCCCGCGTGAGTGCCAACCAGCCTGCCGCCGTGATCGTGCTCGCCGCCGGGGGCGGCACCCGGATGAAGTCCAGGGCCCTGCCGAAGGTGCTGCACGAGATCTGCGGCCGCTCCCTGGTGGGCCACGCGGTCAGCGCGGCCCAGGAGTTGACGCCCCGCCAGCTGCTGGTGGTGGTCGGCCACCTGCGCGAACTGGTCCAGGCGCACCTGGCCGAGCACTACCCGGCCGCCCGCCCGGTCGTCCAGACCGAGCAGAACGGCACCGGCCACGCCGTGCGCACCGCGCTGGAGGCGCTCGCCGCCGACGGCGTGGAGCCGGACGGCACCGTGCTGGTCACCACCGGCGACGCCCCGCTGCTCACCGGCGCCACCCTGGCCGCGCTGGCCGCCGCGCACGCCGAGCAGGGCAACGCCGTCACCGTGCTGACCGCCCGGGTCCCCGACCCGACCGGCTACGGCCGGATCCTGCGCGGCCCGGACGGCGAGGTCGCCGCGATCGTCGAGCACAAGGACGCCACCGCCGAGCAGCTCGCCGTGGACGAGATCAACTCCGGGGTGTTCGCCTTCGACGCCAAGCTGCTGGCGCTGGCCCTGTCGCTGGTCGGCACCGACAACACGCAGGGCGAGGAGTACCTGACCGACACCCTGGGGATCCTGCGCCGCGAGGGCCACCGGGTCGGCGCGTCGGTGGCGGCCGACCACCGGGAGATCGTCGGCATCAACGACCGGGTGCAGCTGGCCGAGGCCCGCCGGCTGCTCAACGACCGGCTGCTGGCGGACGCGATGCGGGCCGGCGTCACCGTGGTCGACCCGGCCTCCACCTGGTTCGACGTGCAGGTGACCTACGAGCCGGACGCGCTGGTCCACCCGAACACCCAGCTGCACGGCGCCAGCCACCTCGGCGAGGGCTGCGAGGTCGGCCCGAACACCACGCTGACCGCCACCACGGTCGGCGCGGGCGCCCGTGTGAGCAACACCACGGCCGACCGCGCCGAGATCGGCCCGGAGGCGACCGTCGGCCCGTACGCGTACCTGCGGCCCGGCACCAGGCTGGCCCGGGCGGCGAAGGCCGGCACCTACGTCGAGATCAAGAACTCGGAGCTCGGCGAGGGGGCGAAGGTCCCGCACCTGTCGTACATCGGGGACGCGACGATCGGCGAGGGCACCAACGTCGGTGCGGCGTCCGTCACAGTGAACTACGACGGGGTGAACAAGCACCGGACGGTCATCGGGGCCCACTGCCGCACGGGTTCCGACAACATGTTCATCGCCCCGGTGACGGTCGGTGACGGCGCCTACACGGCCGCCGGGTCGGTGATCACCAACGACGTCCCGGCCGGTTCGCTGGGTGTCGCGCGGGCCCAGCAGCGCAACATCGCGGGCTGGGTTGAGCGGAAGCGGCCGGGTTCGGCCTCCGCCCGGGCGGCCGCTGAGGCGGCCGGGACGCAGTAGGTCGGACGGGGCGGCCGGGGATCTTGAGGAGTGGTCCCCGGCCGCCGCACCGGCGGCGGGGCGCGTAACCTGAAGTACACACGTGCGCCATCGGGCCTGTTCGGCCGTGCCTCGGCGTACTCACCCAGAGTGGCAATACACGAGGAGACGGTGCAGTGAGCGGGATCACGACCTCCGGTGAGAAGAAGCTCAAACTCTTTTCCGGCCGTGCCCACCACGAACTTGCCGAGGAGGTCGCCCGCGAGCTGGGCACCGAACTCGTCCCGACCAAGGCGCTGGACTTCGCCAACGGCGAGATCTACGTCCGCTTCCTGGACTCCGCCCGCGGCGCGGACTGCTTCGTGATCCAGAGCCACACGGCTCCGATCAACCAGTGGATCATGGAGCAGCTGATCATGATCGACGCGCTCAAGCGCGCGTCGGCCCGCAGCATCACCGCGATCCTGCCGTTCTACGGCTACGCCCGGCAGGACAAGAAGCACCTCGGCCGCGAGCCCATCTCGGCCCGCCTGGTCGCCGACCTGCTCCGCACCGCCGGCGCCGACCGGCTGATGGCCGTGGACCTGCACACCGCGCAGATCCAGGGCTTCTTCGACGGCCCGGTGGACCACCTGTTCGCGCTGCCGATGCTCGCCGACTACGTCGGCAACCGGGTCCCCGACCGCTCCAAGCTGACCATCGTCTCCCCGGACGCCGGCCGGGTGAAGGTCGCCGACCAGTGGTGCGACCGCCTCGGCGCCCCGCTGGCGATCATCCACAAGCGCCGCGACATGTCGCAGGCCAACACCATCCTGTCCGCCGAGGTGGTCGGTGACGTCAAGGACCGGGTCTGCGTCCTGGTGGACGACATGATCGACACCGCCGGCACCATCTGCGCCGCCGCCGACGCGCTGTTCGACGCCGGTGCCGCCGACGTCATCGTGGCCGCCACCCACGGCGTGCTCTCCGGCCCCGCCGCGGACCGGCTGAAGAACTCCCGGGTCAGCGAGTTCGTGTTCACCAACACCCTGCCGACCCCGGCCCAGCTCCAGCTGGACAAGATCACCACGCTGTCGATCGCCCCGTCGATCGCCGCCGCGGTGCGCGAGGTGTTCGAGGACGGCTCGGTCACCAGCCTCTTCGAGGGCGTGCACTGACCCCTCGTCAGACCGTCGGTCGGCCCCCCGCTCCACGCCGAGCGGGGGGCCGATTTCACGTCCGCGCCACACCCCGGTTAGTCTTGGGAGACTGCTCGGCGAGGGATGCCCTTCTGGTGCTCCGTGATCGACGCGCGAGAACGATGCGCCTTGATCGAACCGCCGAGCGTCCCCCCAACACTTGAGGGTGTGGCCCGGCGGTTCTGTCGTTCCTGCACCCCTTCGCTTCACGAGGAGTGCAGTCGTGTCCGAGATCCGCATCGCCGCCGAGTCCCGCACCGAGTTCGGCAAGGGTGCCGCCCGTCGCGCCCGTCGCGCCGGCTTCGTCCCCGGTGTCGTCTACGGCCACGGCCACGCCCCGGTGCACCTGAACCTGCCCGGCCACGACCTGATGATGGCGCTCAAGACCCCGAACGCCCTGCTGGTCGTCCCGATCGAGGGCAAGGACGAGTTCGTGCTGCCGAAGGCCGTGCAGCGCGAGGCCATCAAGCGCACCATCGAGCACGTCGACCTGCTGCTGGTCAAGCGCGGCGAGAAGGTCACCGTCGAGATCCCGGTCCACACCGAGGGCGAGCTGGCCCCCGGCGGCAACCTGATCGAGAACGTGCTGAACGCCCTCCCGATCGAGGCCGAGGCCACCCACCTGCCCGAGTCGGTCACCGTCTCGGTCGAGGGCCTGGAGGCCGGCGCCGCCATCACCGCCGGCGACATCGCCCTGCCGTCCGGCGTCTCGCTGGCCGTCGAGGCCGACGCCGTCGTGCTGCAGGTCATCGGCGCCCAGGCCCCCGAGGCCACCGAGGAGGAGGCCGCCGACGAGGCTGCCGCCGCCGACGAGGCCGCTTCCGAGGCCTGATCACCACCGCTTCGCTGCCCCGGCCGTCCCGCCCCGTGCGCGGACGGCCGGGGCAGCGGCGTGTCCGGGATGATGTGACGGTACGGAGAACACCCGCGTGAGGAGCGGCATGAGCGAGTACGACGGCCCCTGGCTGGTGGTGGGCCTCGGCAACCCGGGCAAGGAGTACGCCCGCAACCGGCACAACATCGGCTTCATGGTGGTCGAGCTGCTGGCCCAGCGGATCGGCGCCAGGTTCAAGGCGCACAAGAGCCGCGCCCAGGTCGCCGAGGGGCGGCTGGCGGGCCGGCGGGTCGTCCTCGCCGAGCCGATGACCTTCATGAACCTCTCGGGCGGTCCGGTCACCGCGCTGCGCGACTTCTACAAGGTGCCGACGTCGGCGGTCGTCGCCGTCCACGACGAGCTCGACCTCGACTACGCGGCGCTGCGGCTGAAGACCGGCGGCGGCGACAACGGCCACAACGGCCTCAAGTCGATCACCAAGTCGCTCGGCCCCGACTACCACCGGGTCCGCTGCGGCATCGGCCGCCCGCCCGGTCGGATGGAGGTCGCCGACTTCGTGCTCAAGGACTTCTCCGCCACCGAGCGCAAGGACCTCGACTGGTTCGTCGACCGGGCCGCCGACGCCGTCGAGGCGCTGCTCTCGGACGGCCTGGAGCGGGCCCAGCAGAACTACAACTCCTGACCCGCCCGCCACCACCTTCCGTACACAACGTTCATGCAACGCTTGCCCCGAGGAAGCTGACCTGGGGTCAGAAACGCCACGGAATCCGATACCGTCGAAGCCGGTACAGCAGGGATTGAAGTGCCGTCTATGGGGGTATGGACCGTGATCCGGTCGAAGCGAGTGGGCAAGGTCGTCGGAGGCACCGTGCTGTGCCTGGCCGCCGGAGGGTGGACCGCCGGCGCCGCCGCGGCCGCCGAACCCAGCACCGGCCCGGAGCCCGCCGCCGCCCGGCTCGCCCCGCCCACCGGCTCCGTCGGCTCGTCCGGCGTGTACGCGGTGGGCGGCGGCCTGGTGGTGGTGGCCGGCGGGGCGGCCGCCTGGCTGCGCAAGCGCAAGAAGGTCTGACCCGGGACGACGGACGGCGGCCCGCCCCCTCGGTGAACGAGGGGGCGGGCCGCCGTCGTGCCGCGGGCGGGACCGGTCAGCCGGTGTTGCGCAGGCCCGCCGCGATGCCGTTCACGGTGAGCAGCAGCGCGCGGGCGCGCAGCGGGTCCTCCGGGCGGCCGGCCGCGACCTCCTCGCGCTGCCGGCGCAGCAGCGCGACCTGCAGGTAGGAGATCGGGTCGAGGTAGGCGTCGCGCACGTTGAAGGTCTGCTTGAGGACCTCGTTGTGCTCCAGCAGCTCCGACTCGCCGGTCAGCCGCAGCACCTCGCGCAGGGTGAGGTCGTGCTCGGCCACGATCTGGTCGAAGACGTGGTGCAGCTCGGCCGGGACCAGCTGCTCGACGTAGTGGCGGGCGATCCGCAGGTCGGTCTTGGCCAGCGTCATCGCGACGTTGGACAGGAAGTTGCGGAAGAAGTGCCAGTTGCCGTGCATCTCGTCGAGCACGTCGGTCAGGCCGGCCTCGCGGGCCGCGGCCAGGCCGGAGCCCACGCCGTACCAGCCGGGCACGATCTGCCGGGACTGGGTCCAGCCGAACACCCACGGGATGGCCCGCAGGCCGTCCAGGCCCGCGCCGCTGTCCGGGCGGCGGGACGGGCGGGAGCCCAGGTGCAGCGAGGCCAGCTGGTCGACCGGCGTCGCGGCGAAGAAGTACTTCGGCAGGTCCTCCTGCTCGACCAGGGCGCGGTACGCGGTGTGCGCGGCCTCGGAGACCTGGTCCATCGCGGCGTCCCAGCGGGCCAGCTCCTCGGGGGCCTGGCGGGGCGCGGTGTGCAGCGCGGACGCGGCCAGCGTGGCGGAGAGGGTCAGCTCCAGGTTCTCCCGCGCCAGCGACGGCAGCAGGTACTTGTCGCTGATCACCTCGCCCTGCTCGGTGACCTTGATCTCGCCCTCCAGGGTGCCCCACGGCTGGGCGAGGATCGCCTCGTGCGAGGGGCCGCCGCCGCGGCCGACGGTGCCGCCGCGGCCGTGGAAGAGCCGCAGCCGGATGCCGTAGCGGTGCGCGACGTCGCGCAGCCGGCGCTGGGCGCGGTGGATCTCCCACTGCGAGGTGGTGATGCCGCCGAACTTCGAGGAGTCCGAGTAGCCGAGCATGACCTCCTGGATGTCGCCGCGCAGCGACACCAGCAGCCGGTACGACGGGTCGGAGAGCATCTCGTCCAGGATCCGGTCGGCCTCCTGGAGCTCGTCGGTGGTCTCCAGCAGCGGCACGATGCCGATCTTGGCGATGCCCGCGTGCAGGTCGATCAGGCCGGCCTCGCGGGCCAGCACCGCGGCCGCGAACACGTCGTCCGCGCCCTGGCACATCGAGATGATGTACGACTCGACGATCTCGTCGCCGAACCGCTCGAAGCCCTCGCGGATCGTGGTGAACACGCCCAGCGTCTTGGCGCCCGCGGCGTCCAGCGGCGCCGGGGTCGGGGCCAGCGGGCGGCGCGAGCGCATCTCCTTGGACAGCAGGCGCTGGCGGTACTCGCGCGGCATGTCGGTGTAGCGCCACGCCTCCTCGCCGAGCCGGTCGAACAGCTGGCCCAGCGCGTGGTGGTGCGCCTCGGCGTGCTCGCGCACGTCCATGGTGGCCAGCTGCAGGCCGAACGCCTCGATGGTGCGGATCGCCCGGGCGAGGCGGCCGTCGGCGATCAGGCCGCCGCGGTGCGCCCGCAGCGAGTCCTGGATCAGCCGCAGGTCGGCGATCAGGTCGCGGGTGCCGACGTAGTCGCGGCCCGGGGTGGGCGGGGTGCCCGCGGCCAGCCGGTCGCGGGTGTTCTCCAGCTTGATCCGGATGCAGGTGGCCTTCAGCCGGTACGGCTCCTCGGCGTTCATCCGCTTGTAGCGCGGGCTCAGCTCCGGCAGGTGCTCCAGGTCGGCGTCCAGCGAGGCGAGCAGCTCCTCCGAGGCCCCGGCGAGGCGCACCGAGGTGGAGAGCGAGGCGCGCAGGTCGTCGACCGCCTCCAGGGCGTCCTTGATGCCGTACTCGTGCTGCAGGTTGAGCACGTCCCAGGTGACCCGCGGGGTGACGTTCGGGTTGCCGTCGCGGTCGCCGCCGATCCAGGTGCCGAAGGTCAGCGGGCGCACGCCCTCGGGCAGCGTCAGGCCGACCCGGGCCAGCTCCTCGTGCAGCTCCTCCAGCACCTCCGGGACGGCCTCGCGGTACAGCTCGTCCAGGTAGTAGACGGCGTTGCGGGCCTCGTCGGTGGGCTCCGGGCGGGCGATCCGCAGCTCGTCGGTCTGCCACAGCAGGTCGATCACCTCGGCCAGCCGGCGGTCGGCCTGGCGGCGGGCCGAGGTCTGCCGGGCGCTGTCGATCCGGCCGGTGACGTCCTGCTCGCGGTGGATGCGCTCCAGCAGCTCGCCGACCCGGCGCAGCTTGTTCAGCACCGAGCGGCGGGCCGCCTCGGTCGGGTGGGCGGTGAAGACCGGGCGCACCGCGAGGTTGGCCAGGGTGTCCGCCAGGTGCTTCGGGTCCGCCTCCTTCAGCTCGTCCACGGTCTGCGACAGCAGCGAGCCCTCCCGGGCCCGGCGCGCCGCGAACTCCCGGCCGCGGTGCACCTGCTCGGTGACGTTCGCCAGGTGGAAGTAGGTGGAGAAGGCGCGCACCAGCTTCGCGGCGGTCTCCAGGTCGATCTCCGCCAGCAGCTGCGCCGTCGCCTCGCCGTCGGTGCGGCTCAGCAGGCGCACCTGCTCGACCAGGCCCAGCAGTTCGGGGCCCTCCTGGCGGACCAGGGTCTCCCCGAGCAGATCGCCGAGGCGGCGGATGTCCGCACGCAGCGCGGCATTGTCGTCCGCGTCGGCGATCACGGAAGGGTTGTCCGCCGGAGTGGGGACCGGAGCGGTCACGGCTGTCTCCCTGTGGTGGTGGGGTTCGGCAACGGCTCTGACATCACCGCGGTGCGGGTGACGGGTGCGGACCGCGCTGTCCGACGGGCAACAGCATAGGTGGCACGGGGTGCCAGCACGGAGAGGTGGCCGGATGGCGGACAGGTCGCCGAACGCCGGGAGCCCGCCGGGCGTGCGCTGGCGCACCTGTCGGCGGGGGCGACTGCGTATCGTGTCGGGCATGAGTGAGAAGCCGGCGGGGGACGGCCTGTGGTGGTGGGCGCGAAGGCGCAGCGCGGTGCTGGACGTGGGACTGGCGGCGGTCTCCGGGGTGGAGTGCGCCGTCGGCGCGTACGGGCTGGTCCGGGACCGGCTGCACTGGGGGACGGCCGCCACGGTGGTGTGCGTGGTGCTGGGGGCGCTCGCCGGGGCGTCGCTGGTGGTGCGGCGCCGGTGGCCGGTGGTGCCGGTGGTGGTGGCGCTGGTGTTCGTGCCCGGCTTCTTCGGCGTGGTGCTGCTGGTGGTGTCGCTGTACACGCTCGCGGCCACCTGGGAGTGGCCCTCGCGGCGGGCCCGGGTGGTGGTGCTGTCGGCGGTCGCGATGGTCGAGACCTTCGGCATGGTGCTGCTCGCGATGACGGCGCCGCCCAAGACGCCGCCGACCGAACCGCTGCCCCCCACCTGGGTGCTGGCGGTGATCGCGGCGTTCGTCGCGGTCGGCATGGCGGTGGCCCCGATGGTCACCGGCCTGTACGTGGGGGCGCGGCGGCGGCTGGTGGAGTCGCTGAAGGACCGGGCGCTGGGCCTGGAGACCGAGCTGACGCTGCTGGCCGAGCAGGCCCGGGAGCGCGCCTGGCGGGCCCGGGTCGAGGAGCGCACCAGGATCGCCCGGGAGATGCACGACGTGGTCGCGCACCGGGTCAGCCTGATGGTGGTGCACGCCGCCGCGGTGGAGCGGATCGTCCCCAAGGACCCGGCGAAGGCCCAGCAGTCGGCGAAGCTGATCGGCGAGACCGGCCGGCAGGCGCTGGACGAACTGCGCGAGATCCTCGGGGTGCTGCGGATGACCGAGGCGCAGGAGCAGGTGGAGGCCCCGGTGGGCGGCCTGGCCGAACTGCCCGCCCTGGTGGAGCAGTCCCGGGTGGCCGGGATGGCGGTGGCGCTGACGGTCAGCGGTGAGCGCCGGTCCTACGTCGCCGAGGCCGAGCAGACCGCGTACCGGGTGGTGCAGGAGGGCCTGACCAACGCGCACAAGTACGCGGGCGGGGCCCGGGTGTCGGTGCTGCTGGCGTACGTGCCCAACGGGGTGCGGGTGTCGGTGGTGAACGAGTGCCCGGGCGGGGCCGCCGCGCCGGTGGCGCTGCCCAGCGGCGGCAACGGGCTGGTCGGGATGCGCGAGCGGGTGGTGGCGCTCGGCGGGGCCTTCCACGCCGGGCCGGAGGGGGACGGCGGGTTCCGGGTCGAGGCGGTGCTGCCGTCCCGGCTGCGGCGCGCGGTGGCCCCGCCCGGCTGACCGGGCCGGGGGCCGGGGGCTCGGGCCGGGGCCGGGGCCGGGGGCCGGGTCGGGTCGGGGCCGGTCGGGCCTACTCCGCGGCGTCCGCGGTGCGCAGCCGGTGCGGGGCCCGGCCGAGCACCAGGGTGCCGATCGCCCGGTCGACGCTGGGGCCCAGGTACCACTCGCCGGTGTGGTCGAGGCTGTAGACCCGGCCCCGCTCGTCGATCGCCAGCAGGGCCTGCCCGTACAGCTCCTCGCCGAGCGGGGCGAGCCGGGTGTCCAGGGCCCGGCCGAGGTCGGCCAGGGTGCGCGGGGCGTGCAGGCCGCAGCGCGGGTCGAGCAGGAACGGGGTGCGGGCCAGCGTGTCGCCCGCGCCCGGGACGTCGAAGGCCAGGCCGCCGAACTCGGCCCACGCCTCGATCGCGGCCGGGAACACCGCGTGCTGCGGCTCCAGCGGACCGCCGTGCGCGACCAGGGCGTCGGCCCACAGTTCGGCCTGCCGGATCTCCCAGCGGCCCGGGTGCCAGCCGGCCTGCTTGAGGGCGGCGGCCACGTCGGCGGGGAAGCGGGGCTGGGTGCGGACGGTGCTGGCGTTCAGGGCGTGCTCCGGTGGTTCGGGGACGGGGGACGGGACCGCTAGCGGGCGGGCGGGCCGACCGCGACGCTGGCCACGTTCAGGTGCTCCAGCAGCGGGGCGCAGGAGCGGCACGGCGGCGCGTGCGTGCCGTGCGCCGGGTCGCCCTCCTCGCGGATCCGCAGCGTGGTCATCCGGGCCCCCTTGAGCGCCTTGCGCGCCTCCTGCACCGTCATCGGCTTGCGCGAGGCCCGCTTCGAGCGGGCCGCGTCGACCTGCCCGAGGTACTGGGACAGCAGCGCCGCCTCCGGGCAGCGGCCCAGGAAGCGTTCGCGCTTCTCCACCGGCAGCCCCGCCAGGAACTCGCCGACCAGCGGGTGCAGTATCGGCGGCAGCTCCGACTTGTCCCCGGCCAGCGTGTGCACGTCGCCGCCGCGCAGCGACAGCGCGGCCGCGACCGCGGGCAGCAGGCTGTCGCGCTGGTGGCGCAACACGGGCGGCGGGCCCGACTGGTCCATGACTGCTCCTCGGCGTTGTGGTGCGGCGCACCGGCAGTTCTCCGCTGCCGGGGGTCTGCTGACGGACGGTGGATGACGCAGGGTAGCGGGACCCACGGACAGTGAATCCTCACCCCAGGGCGTCCAGCCTGCCAAACCGGTTCGCGACGCGCCGCGCCGGGGTGCGGACACGGGGCGTGCGGAGGTGTACGCAGGGCCGAACTCCCGCCCCGCGCGCCCCTGGTGGCCCGCACCGGTTTTGCCGATTGTGCCCCGATGGGCCCGGCCGGGCCGGTACCGTTCGAGCGACGCGGCGGCAAGGGGGGTCTTGCGATGGGGTCGAACGTCGTGGCGCACGAGGCGCCAGGGGAACACGTGCCCACACCGGGCAGCACCGAACAGCAACCCGACCGGCGGATCGGCCTGGCCGTGGTCGGCGCCGGCTACTGGGGGCCGAACCTGGTCCGCAACGCCCAGCAGACCGCCGCACTGCGGCTGCACTGGCTGTGCGACCTCGACGAACAGCGCTCCCGCAAGGTCCTCGGCGAGTACTCCACGGTCGCCTCCACCACCTCCTACGAGCAGGTGCTCGCCGACGAGCGGGTCCGGGCGGTGGCCATCGCCACCCCGGCCGGCGCGCACCACCGGCTGGCCCGGGCCGCCCTGGAGGCGGGCAAGCACGTCCTGGTGGAGAAGCCGATCACCACCACCGTCGAGGAGGCCGCCGACCTGGTCGCCCTCGCCGACGAGCGCGGCCTGGTCCTGATGTGCGACCACACCTTCTGCTACACCCCGGTGGTGCGGCGGATCCGCGAACTCGTGCACGGCGGCGAGATCGGCGACATTCAGTTCTTCGACTCGGTGCGGATCAACCTCGGGCTGGTCCAGCCCGACGTCGACGTGCTGTGGGACCTCGCCCCGCACGACCTGTCCATCCTCGACTTCGTGCTGCCGCCGGGCGTCGAACCGGTCGGCGTCAGCGCCCAGGCCGCCGACCCGATCGGGGCCGGCCGGGCCTGCGTCGCCTACCTGACGCTCCGGCTCTCCAACGGCGCGCTCGCCCACTGCCACGTCAACTGGCTCTCCCCGACCAAGGTCCGCACCACGCTGATCGGCGGCTCCCGCCGCACCCTGGTCTGGGACGACCTCAACCCGCAGGCCCGGCTCGCCGTCCACGACCGCGGCGTCGACCTCACCCCTCCCGACGAACTCACCGACGCCATCCGGCACCGCGCCCTGATCTCCTACCGGGTCGGCGACGTGGTCGCCCCCGCGCTGGTCGAGCAGGAGGCGCTGCGCAACGTGATGGGCGAGTTCGCCGCCGCCATCACCGAGGGCCGGGCCCCGCTCACCGACGGCCGCGCCGGGCTGCGCGTGCTGCGCCTGCTGCACGCCGCCTCCCGCAGCCTCGAACTCGGCGGCGCGACCGTCCCGCTGGACGGCCCCGACGACGCCGGTCTGATCACCCGCCAGCTCCCCGCCCAGCAGAAGGCCACCGCCCGATGAACGCCGCCGTCCCCCTCGAAGGCTCCCGCTGCCTGGTCACCGGCGGCGCCGGAACCATCGGCTCCACCGTCGTCGACCAGCTGATCGAGGCCGGCGCCCGCGAGGTCGTCGTCCTCGACAACTTCGTCCGCGGCCGCGCCGCCAACCTGGCCCGCGCCCAGGAGCTGGCCGCCCCCGGCCGACTGCGGGTCGTCGACGGCGACATCCGCGACCGCGCCCTGCTGCGCGAACTGCTCGGCCCCGGCACCGACGTGCTGTTCCACCTCGCCGCGATCCGGATCACCCAGTGCGCCGCCGAACCCCGGCTCGCCCTGGAGGTCATGGTCGACGGCGCCTTCGACGTGGTCGAGGCCGCCGCCGAGACCGGCGTGCGCAAGGTGGTCGCCTCCTCCACCGCCTCGGTCTACGGCCTGGCGGACGTCTTCCCGACGCCCGAGACCCAGCACCCGTACCACAACGACACCCTGTACGGCGCCGCCAAGGTCTTCAACGAGGGCCTGCTGCGCAGCTTCCACGCCATGTACGGCCTCGACTACGTCGCCCTGCGGTACTTCAACGTGTACGGCCCCCGGATGGACGTGCACGGCCGCTACACCGAGGTGTTCATCCGCTGGATGGAGCGGATCGCCGCCGGACAGCCCCCGCTGATCTTCGGCGACGGCGCCCAGACCATGGACTTCGTCTACACCGAGGACATCGCCCGGGCCAACCTGCTGGCCGCCGCCGCCCCCGTCACCGACCGGGTCTACAACATCGCCTCCGGCACCGAGGTCTCGCTGCGCGGCCTCGCCGACGCGCTGCTCGCCGCCATGGACTCCGACCTCGACGTCGAGCACGGACCCGCCCGGGGCACCGCCGGCGGCGTGGTCCGGCGGCTCGCCGACGTCTCCGCCGCCGAGCGCGACCTCGGCTGGAAGCCCGAACTCGGGCTCACCGACGGGCTGCGCAGGCTCGTCGCCTGGTGGCGCGAGCAGGTCTAGTGCCGCGTCGGGCACAGCCGCCCGGCGGGCGGACGGCCCCCGGCGGGCGGGCGGCCCCCGGCAGGCGGACGGCCGCCGCCACCCCCGTAGGACCGCGCCAAGCGGAACCGTGCGTGATGCGAAGGAGCACCACCATGTCCACCATCCCCGTCATGATCCCGTGGCTCGGCGAGGAGGAGGCCGAGGCCGCCGCCGAGGCGGTCCGCTCCGGCTGGGTCGCGCAGGGCCCCCGGGTGGCCGCGTTCGAGCGGGCGTTCGCCGAGGCGGTCGGCGTGCCGCACGCCGTCGCCGTCTCCTCCTGCACCACCGCCCTGCACCTGGCGATGATCGGCGCCGGCGCCGGCCCCGGCGACGAGGTCGTCGTCCCCTCGCTGTCCTTCATCGCCACCGCCAACGCCGTCACCTACGTCGGCGCCACCCCGGTCTTCGCCGACGTCGACCCGGTCACCGGCAACCTCACGCCCGAGACCGTCGCCCCGCTGCTCACCGACCGCACCCGGGCCGTCGTCGCCGTCGACCAGGGCGGCGTCCCGGTCGACCTGGACGCGATCCGGGCGCTGGCCGAACCGCGCGGCATCACCGTGGTCGAGGACGCCGCGTGCGCCGCCGGCTCCCTGCTGCGCGGCCGCCCGGCCGGGGCCGGCGCCGAGATCGCCGCGTACTCCTTCCACCCGCGCAAGCTCCTCACCACCGGCGAGGGCGGCATGGTCACCTGCCGGGACGCCGGACTCGCCGCCCGGCTGCGGCGGCTGCGCGAGCACGGGATGAGCGTCTCGGCCGCCGACCGGCACGCCGGCGCGGGCGGGGCGGGCGTCGTGGAGACCTACGACGAGATCGGCTTCAACCACCGGATGACCGACGTCCAGGCCGCGATCGGACTCGTCCAGCTCGGCAAGCTGCCCGCGATGGTCGCCCGGCGGCGCGAACTCGCCGCCCACTACCGGGAGTCGCTGGGGGAGGAGCTGGCCGCCCGGCTGGTCGACGACCCGGCGCACGGCAGCTCCAACTTCCAGTCGCTCTGGCTGCGGCTGCCCGCGGACGCCCCCGACCGCGGCGAGGTCCTGACCCGGCTGGCCGCCGACGGCGTCTCCGCCCGGCGCGGCATCATGGCCGCCCACCTGGAGGCCCCGTACAAGGGCACCGGGCGGGTGCCGCTGCCGGTGACCGAGGAGATCACCGCCCGGACGCTGATCCTGCCGCTCTACCACTCGCTCACCCACGAACAGGTCGAGCACGTCGTCTCGGCGCTCAAGGCGGCCCTGGGGCGCTGACGCGGGGCGCCACCACGCGCGCCCCCCGCCCCTGCCGCGGTCTTTCCGTCGTTCGTCTTCCGAATCGCGCAGTTCCTCGCGCCCCTGGTCTGAGAGGTCCCACCTTCGTGACGAACATCCCCCTGGTCGACCTGCACGCCTCGCACGCCGAGATCGCCGACGAGGTCCGCGCGGGCTTCGACGCGGTGCTGGCGAGCGGGGCCTACATCAAGGGCCCGGACGTGGCCGCGTTCGAGCGGGAGTACGCGGCGTTCTGCGGCGCCGGGCACGCGGTGGGGACGGCGAACGGCACCGACGCGCTGGAACTGGCACTGCGGGCGCTGGAGTTGAAGCCCGGCGGCGGGGTGGTGCTGCCCGCGAACACCTTCGTGGCGACCGCCGAGGCGGTGGTCCGGGCCGGACTGCGGCCGGTGCTGGTGGACGCGGACGAGGAGCACCTGCTGATCGACGTCGAGCAGGCGGCGGCCAGGACGGGGGAGGCCGTCGCGCTGCTGCCCGTCCACCTGAACGGCCAACTCGCCCCGATGGAGGGCCTGCTGGAGATCGCCGACGGCCTGCCGGTGGTCGAGGACGGCGCCCAGTCGCAGGGCGCCACCCGGCACGGGCGGCCGTCCGGCAGCTGGGGGCGGATCTCGGCCACCAGCTTCTACCCCGGCAAGAACCTCGGCGCGTACGGCGACGCCGGCGCGGTCGTCACCGACGACGCCGAACTCGCCGACGCGGTGCGGCTGATCGGCGACCACGGCTCGGCCCGCAAGTACGTCCACGAGAAGTTCGGCTTCAACTCCCGGATGGACACCCTGCAGGCCGTGGTGCTGCGCGCCAAGCTCCGCCGGCTGCCGGCCTGGAACGAGGCCCGCCGGGCCGCCGCCGAACGCTACGACAAGCTGCTCGGCGGCCTGGACGGCATCGCCCTGCCGCGCACCCTGCCCGGCAACGAGCACGTCTGGCACCTGTACGCGGTCCGGGTCGAGCGCGGCCGCGACGCCGTGCTGGCCGCCCTCCAGGAGGCCGGGATCGGCGCCGGCGTCCACTACCCCGTCCCGGTGCACCTGCAGCCCGCGTTCCGGTACCTCGGGCACGGCGAGGGCGCCTTCCCGGTCACCGAGCGGGCCGCCGGACAACTGCTCACCCTGCCGCTGTTCCCGCAGCTCACCGAGGACCAACAGGCCCGGGTGGCCGAGGCGCTGGCCGCCGCGCTGCGCCGCCGCTGACCCGCGCCGGACACCCGGCCGGGCGGGCGGTCCGGCCGGGTGGGCCCGTGCCCCCGAACGCGAACGGCCGTTGCCCTACGCTGGTCCCCGAGGACATCGGCTTCTGCCAGTGGGGGACCACAGATGACGACAGGTCGGCCCGGCACCACCGCCGTGCCCAACGCGGCTTACGCGGGCCAGGTGGTGCAGTTCCCGGACCCGGTCCGGGCCCAGCGCCACCCCCGGGGCGTGCACGTCGACGAGAACGGGTACCCCGACTTCTCGCCGTACGCGGCCGCCGTCGCCGAGGTCGCCGACCCGCCGGAGGGCTTCGGCGTCGACGAACTGCGCCTGACCGACTACGTGTCGGCGAACGCCGCGCTCTACACCCAGGGCCACGAGCTCTGGGCCGACCTGGACAGCGCCGTCGCCACCCCGCCCGGCTGGACCTGGCACCACGCGGTGGGCGGCGCCCCCGAGGGCTGGCGCCGGATGGAACTCGTCCCGGTCGAGGTCAAGGCCCTGCTGCGGCACCACGGCGGCCTGGCCCGCTCCACCGCCGACCACGGCCGCCGCGGCACCCGCCCGCTCCAGGACCACCGCCCCGCGCACTTCTCGCTCGCCAAGGACGGCGGGGACCCGGTCACCGTCACCGAGGACCTCGTCCAGCGCGCCGAACAGCGCCTCGGCCACCCGCTGCCCACCGCCTACCGGGACTTCCTGAAGGTCACCGGCGGCCGCGGCCCGGTCGGCGTCGCCCTCGACGTCGACCTCGGCCTGCTCGTCGACCAGCCGTTCCTCACCCTCAGCGAGGAGTACGGCACCGACGACCTGGTGTACGCCAACAAGTGCCTGCGCGACCACCTCACCAAGGACCACCTCGCCGTCGCCTACCTGCAGGGCGGCCTGCTGACCGTCAAGGTCCGCGGCGAGGGCACCGGCTCGGTCGGCTTCCTGCCCTACGACGACGCCCGCGACGACGGCTCCGAGGAGCCCGTCGAACAGCGCGTGCAGCGCCTCCTGCTGCCCTGCGGCGACAGCTTCGACGCGTTCCTGCTGCGGCTGGCCGGCAGCCCCGCGGAGCTGGAGACCGTCGCCGAACTCATGGTGGACGGCGGCTTCGCCCGCGCCGTCCCGGCGAACTGACCGAAGGAACAGGGGAGGGACGAGACGTGGTGACCACGTACGCGCAGGCGCAGGAGACCGCCGACGACTGGATCAACGCCGGGGTGCCGCGCTCGCAGCACCGCGAGGTGAAGGTCCGCGAGTTCGACCTCGGCTACGTCTGCTGGGCCGTCGACGGCAGCGAGCACACCGGCGGCCCCGGCAGCTCGCTGCGCCTGGTGATCGCCCGCGACAGCGGCGCCAGCACGCTCTGGCCGCCGCTGCCGGTCAACGAGGTGGTCCGGCAGTACGAGGAGCTGTACGGCACCGGGAGCGCCCCCAACCCGGCCGGCGCCGCCAAGCCGGTGCGCGGCGACGTCGAGGCCACCTCCTTCCTGCTCAGCCCCCCGCAGTGGCTGCTGGAGGCCGGGGCCGCCGCGGTCGCCGCCGAGGCCGACCGGATCGCCGAGCCGCCCGCGCCCGTCGCACCGGTGGCCGCCGCGCCCGTGCCGCCCGCTCCCGTCGCGCCCGGGCCGGTGCCGCCCGCGCCGCCGGCCGTGCAGCCGCCCGCACCCGTGCCGCTCGGCGCCACCCCGCCGTACCCCGCGCCCGGCGCGCCCGCCGCCCCCGCCGGGCCCGGGCCCGCGGTCAACTACGCGGCGACCATGCTCGCCACCGACGGCCCGCCTGGCCTGATGGGCCTGCCCGCCGCCACCGGCCCCGGCGAACTGCTGCCCGGCGCCACCGGTCTCCCCGGCGCCCCCGGCCCGCTCGGCCGCGGCGGGCCCGGCGCCCCGCCCCCGCCCCGGCAGCACGACCTGCTGCCCTCCTACGACGGCCCCGTCCAGCGCTCCGGCGGCCGCGGCGGTCCCGGCGCGCTCCCGCCGCCCCCGCGGCACGACCTGCTGCCCTCCAGCGGCGGCCCCGCCCAGCTCTCCGGCGGCCTCGCCGGCCGCGGCGCCCCGCCGCCGCCCGCCCCCGGCCGGCGCCCCCCCCCCCCCCCCCCCCCCCCCCCCCCCCCCCCCCCCCCCGCCCCC